>JAGSYV010000202.1 GCA_018262505.1 Pseudomonadota bacterium | reverse complement strand
AGAGCGGCGCATCGAAACCGATGGCGCAAAAAATCTTCTGGATCTCCAGTACCTTGCTTCCCTCACTGCCGCGTGCGCATATCGTTCCGTGGTCGAGCGAGGCCGGCGGTACCCAGAGGCCGATGCCGAACGCGGCACACCATTCCCAGGGGAACAGTTCGCCTGGATCCTCCTTGCGATCCGGCGCGATATCGGAATGGGCGACCACCTGATGCGGCGGGATGAAATGGCGGGAGAAGATCGAGCGGCACAGCCCGATCACCGCCTCAATCTGCCGATCCGGAAACGGACGGTATCCGAACTCATGGCCGGGATTGGCGATCTCGATGCCGATCGAGCGCGAGTTGAGGTCGGTGACACCCCGCCAGAACGAGCGGCCGGCATGCCAGGCGCGCCGGCTCTCATCGACCAACTGGAAAACGCGGCCATCCTCGAACACGACGTAGTGGCTCGACACCTGCGAGCGCGGATCGCACAGCCAGTCGCGGGCGCCCTCTTCCGAGCGCATGCCGGTATAGTGCAGAACCAGATGATCGATGGCGCTGCCCGGCGGCCGATAGCCTGAGTTCGGCGAGGCATGGGCGCGATCGATGTCGTAGGGGCTCATTGCGGCGGCTGCAGCTTCTTCCACGAGAGCGTCGGAAAGTCGTAAAGCGAACCGCTGCGTCCGTCAGTCGCCTCGAGAATCGAGACGATATGAGGGGCGAGATCGGCGGGGGTCACGAGCGTGTCCGGGTCCTCGCCGGGCATGGCCTGGGCGCGCATGCGCGTCCTGAGCGGTCCGGGGTTGAGGAGATTGACGGCGATGCCGAAGTTCCTGACTTCCTCGGCATATGCCATGACAAGGGCATTGAGAGCTGCCTTCGAGGCGGCGTAAAGGCCCCAGAAGGGCGCGCCTTTCCAGGCAGCGGCCGACGAGACGAACAGACAGCGGCCGGCCTCAGACTGGCGGAGCAGCGGATCAAGCGAGCGGATCAACCGGTAATTGGCGGTGACGTTGACGGCGAAGGTCTGGTCCCACTTCTTCGGGTCGATGTGGCCCACCGGAGCAAGGCCGCCGCCCAGAAGGCCAGCGTTGCCGAGGAGTGCATCAATGCGGCCGAAACGCTGATTCAGCGCGGCGCCGAGTTCGTCGATCCGCGAGGGATCGGCAAGGTCGACCGGCACGAGCGAAGCAGACCCGCCAACGTCGCGGATGGCGTCGTCGAGTTCCTCGAGCCCGCCTTGCGTGCGAGCCACGGCCACCACGTGCCAGCCGGCGCGGCCAAGCGCCAGCGCCGCCTCATAACCGATGCCACGCGAGGCGCCGGTTACGACCACGATGCGTTTTTCGGTCACCTCGTTCCTCCCGGGTGGGCGATCAGCCGGCGTCGGCCAGAAGCGAAAGCTGACGCACCGGGCCGGAGCCGGCGGCGTCGGTCAGCGCAGTCGGATATTCGCCGGTGAAGCAGGCGTCGCAATACTGCGGATGCTCGTTGTCGCGAGCGCTGGAACCGACGGCCCGATAGAGGCCGTCAATCGACAGGAAGCCGAGGCTGTCCACCTGGATATAGCGCGTCATTTCCTCGATCGACATGCGCGACGCCAGAAGCTTGCCTTTCTCCGGCGTGTCGACACCGTAGAAGCAGGAGTCGGTGGTCGGCGGCGAGGCGATGCGCATGTGCACCTCGGCAGCGCCGGCCTCGCGCATCATCTGAACGATCTTGAGCGAGGTGGTACCACGCACGATGCTGTCGTCCACCAGCACGATGCGCTTGCCCTCGATCACCGTGCGGTTGGCGTTGTGCTTCAGCTTGACGCCCATGTGACGGATGGTGTCGGTCGGCGCAATGAAGGTGCGGCCGATGTAGTGGTTGCGAATGATGCCGAAATCGAAGGGAATTCCCGACGCCTCGGCGAAACCGATGGCGGCCGGCGTGCCGCTGTCGGGCACCGGAATCACCACGTCGGCAACGGCCGGCGTTTCGCGGGCGAGCTCGGCACCGATACGCTTCCTCACCTGGTAGACCGATGTGCCGCCATAGACCGAATCAGGCCGGGCGAAATAGACGTGCTCGAAAATGCAGAAGCGCGATGGCCGCCGCTCGAAAGGACGGAGGCTTTCGATGCCGCGCTCGGTGATCACCACCATTTCGCCCGGTTCGATCTCGCGCACGAAATGGGCGCCGATGATATCGAGCGCACAGGTCTCGGACGCCAGGATGGCCGCGCCATCGAGGTCGCCGAGGATCAGCGGCCGGAAGCCGTAGGGATCGCGGCAACCGATCATTTTCTCCTGGCTCATGCAGACGATGGAATAGGCCCCCTCCACGGCGCGCAGCGCATCGACCAGCTTGTCGACCATCGCCGCCTTCTGGCTGGTGGCGACGAGATGAAGGATCGTCTCGGTGTCGGAAGTCGACTGGAAGATGGCGCCCCGGCGCTGAAGGTCGCGCTGGATGGTCATGGCATTGGTCAGGTTGCCGTTATGGGCCAGCGCAAAGCCACCCACCGACAGCTCGGCGTAAAGCGGTTGAACATTGCGAAGGCCGGAACCGCCGGTGGTGGAATAGCGGGTATGGCCGATCGCCCGGTCGCCCGTCAGCCGGCCCAACACCTTGGCCTTGGTGAAGTTGTCACCGACGAGGCCAATGTGCCGCTCGGTGTAGAATTCCTTGCCGTCGAAGGTGGTGATGCCGGCCGCTTCCTGGCCGCGATGCTGCAAAGCATGCAAGCCCAGCGCGGCGAGTGCCGAAGCGTTTTCCACGCCGAAGACACCGAAGACGCCGCATTCCTCATGGAATCGGTCATCATCATCGGCGGCAAACGGGTCTAGGGTGAAATCGTCCATGGTTGGCCTACCCACTTTCGAGATTTCATCTGATCCCGGCTGATTGCCTCGCAAGGCCGGGGATGCCGGAAAATCCGCGACGCCACGCCGGACCTTCCAAAATACAGACCGCAAGACCCGACTCGAACAGCCGGATCTGGCGGTGACGCCGCGCCATTCCGTTCGGCACCCGGGCAGACCCGAGGGCCATCACGCAGGCAGGCATATAATGCATGCGGCGCCGTCTTCAAAACGTCAAATGCGCCGGACGGATCCGACGCATTCGCATATCGCCCTCATCAGACCGCTCACGGCTTGGGCGTGGTGGTCGATTGGATGAGCTGGTCGAGGCCATTTTGCTCGCCTGACTTGTAGGCGCCGTCGCCCGGCTTCGGATTGGCCGGCGCAGCTCCACCAGGCGCGGTATCGCTGGGCGCGGCATCGTCGACCGGCGGCTGGCTTTCTTCGCCATCGGGGACGGCCGAGCCGTCATCGACGCTGGGATTCTGGAACTGATCGAGGATCTGCTTCTCCGGATCCTCGGGCAAAGCCGCCATCAGCTTGGCGCCGAGCGCATTGAGCAGTGGCCGCGACTTGGCCTGGGCCACCCAGGCCGGCTGGGAGGCTTCGTCGTGAATGAACCAGTTGAAGAACAGCATGCCGACGACGACCAGCAGAAGGCCACGCGCCGCGCCGAACACAAAGCCCAGCGTACGGTCGAGCGGGCCGATGCGACTGTCGAGCACGTAGTCGGAGATGCGCATGGTGATGAAGCTGACGATGATCAGCGTGATCACGAAGACGCCACCGGCCGACGCCACCAGCGCCAGCTGCTTTTGCGAAATGTGCGGCTGAACGAAGGGCAGAACCTTATCGTAGAGCAGGAAAGCAGCGACCGCGGCGGCGACCCAGGCGGCGATCGACAGCACCTCGCGCACGAAGCCACGGATCATGGCAAGCAATGCCGAGATCAGCATGACCACAATGAGGATCCCGTCGAGTAGCGTAATCGACATCTCTGCCCCTTTGGCGCCCGAAGTCCGGCCCCTGATTCCTTCACGCCGATACCGAATTAACGGTAATGGCCCGAACTCGCAAATTCAATCAATGGACAGCGACCACATAGACCGCCCTTTCGCTTATCCACGCTGCTCGCGGCGGGGCGCCGTCGCCCCTGCGCCGTCGGCGGCGATGCGCGTCACGAGATCGACGAGCTGGGCGACAGCGGCCCGCTTGAGACCGGTCGGCGCCTCGCCGCTGGCAAGCTTCGGCCCAACGGCCCGGGCGAAACCCAACTTCTCCGCTTCCTTGAGGCGGGCGGCCGCGTGCGCCACCGGACGAACGGCGCCCGACAGACTCACCTCGCCGAAATAGACGCAGTCATGGCCGAGCGGCGCGCCGGCCAACGAGGAGACCAGCGCCGCGGCAACGGCGAGATCGGCCGCCGGCTCCTGGATGCGAAGGCCACCGGCCACGGCGAGATAGACATCGTGCTGGCCGAAGCGAACGCCGCAATGGGCCTCCAGCACGGCGAGGATCATGGCGAGGCGACTGCCATCCCAGCCGACGACGGCGCGGCGCGGCGTCCCGAGCGAGGTGGGCGCCACCAGGGCCTGGATCTCCACCAGCATGGGGCGGGTGCCCTCCATGCCGGCGAAGACGGCGGCACCAGGCGACGAGCCGTCCCGCTCGCCCATGAACAGTTCGGACGGGTTCGGCACTTCCCGCAAGCCGTCACCGGTCATCTCGAACACGCCGATTTCGTCGGTGGGGCCGAAGCGGTTCTTGACCGAACGCAGCACGCGGAAATGACGGGCGCCGTCGCCCTCGAAATAGAGAACGGCGTCGACCATATGCTCGACGACGCGCGGGCCGGCGATGGAGCCGTCCTTGGTGACATGGCCGACCAGGACGACGGTGGCGCCGCTTTCCTTGGCGTAGCGGACCATCGCCTGAGCCGCCGTGCGCACTTGCGTCACCGTGCCGGGGCCGGACTCGACCGTCTCCGTCCATAGCGTCTGGATGGAATCGATGACGACCAGATCGGGCGGCGGACCATCAGCGAGCGTCGTCAGGATGTCCTCGACCGAGGTTTCGGCGGCAAGGGCCACCGGAGCATCGGAAAGCCCCAGCCGCTCGGCCCTGAGGCGCGCGGTCGAGTTCGGCGATGCCGGATTCGAGGCGCGGCATCTGGGTGATCTCACCGGACAGTTCCACCAGCGGCACGACGCGCCCTTTGCGCATCGGCCTGCCCTTCTGGCCGAAAACGGCCGAACCGATGGTGGCGCCGCTTCCCACTTCCTCCACAAAGGAGTTCCAGGCGCCACAGGCCTCGCACTTGCCCACCCAGCGCGGGCTGACGGCGCCGCAGGACTGGCAGACGAATTGAGTAGTGCGCTTGGCCATGACATCTCCGCGATCGGAATCGGTCGCTGTTCACAAAGCTGCGAACAGGGTTGACGGAACATGACGGAATGTTCCTGTTTTGTCCACAAAAAAACATGGGCGTCTCTCATGCGCGAGGCGAAAAGCTCACTCCCCGCAAAGGCTTGGGTCTGACCGCCCCCCGAGGGGCCGACAAGGGTCGGAGAGGCGGGCGATGCCTTAGTTTCGGCGCCATTAGCCAACAAACAACGCTTCTCGCGTATGTGTTCTCCCGTATCGGGGAGCTAAGGACCGTGCCATGAACCCGACCAAGACCATGATTGCCGATGCTATCCGTCGCTTCCAGATCGAGGCCACGCCGGCCTGGACCAGCCTTGCAGCCGATGGCGACACACCTGAGCTCGATCACATCGAGGCTCACTCCAACACGATCAGCACCGTCGACTGCCTGTTCGACGGCAGCGCCACCATCGTGCTGAAAGGCGAGCGCGCCCTGCCCGCGCGCATTTTCGGTCGCTTCGATTCCCGCCGTGCCGAGGTCGAGCGCATCATCATCGCCGCCTGATACCAATTCGCGAAGATGCTGACGCATCCGCTCATTGAGGTTATTGCCGATTTCTCATTTGCATCAGGGGCATGAGAAATCGGCAAGCGGAATACCAAGAGTCATTTTCAACGCATCTTGGTATGAGTTCCAACAGAAAAGCCGACCGGCGGGCCTCCGCCGATCGGCCTCTCGATCGCTTGAACTGCGCGATTTCAGATGACACCGGCGACGATGGCAACGACGAACAGAAATGCGGCGCAGACGACGAGGGTGTTGAGGCTACGGGTTAGGCTCATCGCGGGTCTCCTTCGTGCTTTCACGATCCTCAAGTTGCCGGACCAGCCGTCTTCCTGACGATCGCTGAAACAGAACGTTTCAACCTGTTCATGAGCTCCGCCGCTGGCGGAACCGTTGTTCGCGCGGCCACCGTATCAGGCCGCCTGCCCAACCGATCGGGCTTGACGAAATCTTAACGGCCTCTCATCGAAGCGCAACCGATTTTGACCTGGCCGCCATCGGTAATAAGGCGATGGCGTTCTAACTCCCTACGCTAAAAGCGGAATTTATTGCCACACGGCGCCATCTCACGCCGCGTGCTGGGGAAAACCTTGCCTGCAACCCGCCGCTGACAGGCAATCTCAGGTGGCAAGAAGATAGTTTCGGATCTCGGAAGCCTGATGCTCGATGTCGGCCACGCGATGTTTGACGACATCGCCGATGGACACCATACCCACCAGCTTGCCGCCCTCCACCACCGGCAGATGGCGAAAACGGCCGGCGGTCATCATGTCCATCAGATCCTCGACCGTGTGATCCCGCGTGCAGGTGCTGACCTTACGCGTCATGTGCGCGGTGGCGAGTTCCTCGAGCACGCGTGCGCCGTGCAGCGCCAGCGAGGCGACGATATCGCGTTCCGACAGGATACCGATGACGGCGCGGTCGTCATCGACAAAAATCAGCGCGCCGATCTTGTTGCCGGCGAGTCTTGCCACCGCTTGTCCAAGCGACATCGAACGGTCGCCGGTGATCACGTCTTCGCCCTTGACGGACAGGATTTGGTTCACGGTCGTCATTTCCATGCCTCCAGCTTGTCCCTGACAAGGAGGCCGCCTGTCGACCGGCGATGCTCTCCTCGTCGCCCCCATATGAGGATGGAATGAATCGGGTGGTCTGGCAAGCACGACCTAAGGACTTTCCCTTAGCCAGGTCGTCCTGCCGTCGATGGCCGGGGATCAAACAGCGAAAACAGCAGGATGCCGACAACGTAGCCGAGCACGTTGTGCAACAGCGCCCGGCCGTCGAGACCGGAAGAGGCGTAAAGCAGGGCAAATAGCGTGTTGGCCGCAAAGATGAAGCCGAACAGTTGCAACACCCGGACGTCCGACCACATCTCGACGATGCCAAGCGCCGGCTGGCGCCAGGCATCGCCCCCCATGGTCACGATGCCCCCGAGCCCCGCGGCGTAGATGAAGCGAATGGCCGCCCCAAGCAGGGCCGCCACAACGAAGTTCGGACCGAGCAATATCGGCTGGGCGTCGCTCGACAGCAGCCAGAACAGGCCGGCGCCGATGACGGCCGCCGCCGCAGAGAAGAAAATGAAGCGCCAGGGGCCGAAGCGGCGCGCCACAGCGGTTCCGAAAGCGGCCAGCCAGAGAAGATCGAACACCAGACTGGACGGCGAGGGACTGAGGAAGACGTAGGTCAACGGGCTCCACAGGCCCGCCGCCCAGCCGCCGGGAAACCCCGCGCCGGAGACCAGATGCTCGTAGCGCATCGGCATGAAGCTGAAGGTGAGGATAAAGGTCGCCGCCCCATCCCCACCGAGATACCAGGTCCGACCGATGAAAATGCCGACCGACAGCAGGATGAACGCGAGGATCACCCGAGGCAGGTTGAACATGGGTTGGTGATTGTCGTTGTCACTCTGCATCGCGGCTTCCTCAACGCCCGCCATGCCGCGAGCTCCGACAGCGCTTTATCGCAAAGACGGGGGCGGTGCCAGAGCACAGCCAAAAAGGCACAGCCATAACGGATTGGTGCCGCGATGGAGCAGTCCTCATCCGAGGGGCATTCCATAAAAATGCGTTTGCTGGGGCAACCGTTTGTAAACCAAACCTGACGCGAGGCGTTCGCTTGCCGGCGACCGCCTCGCCTGTTCAGCGTTAATGTGGACCCATTGTCCGATTCTCTTTGTTCTAGCCAGGGTCGAAGAGGCGACCCCATCGCACACATTTATTTTTCAACCGACGATCCTCTTTTCCCCGAGAACAACGGGGACAACGGGCATCTTCTGGCACGAGGCCTGCTCAGGAACCATCAGTTGGGTTAGGACGAGTTGCCCCTGTGCCGAAATGGCATGGCGCCGCGTCCCACCACGGCAGCTTTAGCCGGGTCGGTTTGGTCTTGCGGGGATTTCGATGAAAAGCGTCGTCGCGCGTTCTCTTTATGAATATTGGACAAACCTGCGCGGCCGGCGGCCGGCGCCGGAGCGTAACGAAGTGGATCCGGCTGCCATTCGTGGCATTCTCGGTGATACCTTTATTCTCGAGGCTCTCGATCGTCATACCTATTCCTTCCGCCTCGCCGGCACCCGTATCTGCGCCGCCTATGGCCGTGAACTGAAGGGACGCAATGTCCTGGACTTCTGGTCGGGCAAGGATCGGGAATCCATTGCCTGCCTCTTGGCAGCGGTGGTCGAAGACGGCGCCGCGGCCGTATTCGGTCTCAGCGCCACCAACGACCGCGGCCAGATCATGCCGGTGGAGGTGATGTTCCTGCCGCTCCGACACCAGGGACCAAACCATACCCGCATTCTTGGCTGCTTCGCGCCGATGGACCAGCCCTATTGGCTTGGTCTCTACCCGGTGGTGCGCCAGCCGCTGCAGAGTCTCAGGCTGATCTGGCCGGACGAGAAGCCCGCCTTCCTGCTCACGAGCGAAAAGGTGGACGGCACCCACAGCCGGGCACCCGTTCGCCACGAGCCACCGGTCCTCAACATCAATCGCCATCGGCCCGCGGCCCACACGCTGCCGGGCCGAACTTTCCGCCATTTCCGCGTGATCGAGGGCGGCCGGGCCGACTGAGCCGCCCCCGCGCGAAGGGTCATTAAACTTAATCTTAAGGTTGGTTGCTTACCGTTGTGCCAAGAGCGGCCGTGTCTGGCCGACCAGTGGACAGCGGCATGGCAACCCT
>JAGSYV010000090.1 GCA_018262505.1 Pseudomonadota bacterium | reverse complement strand
CACGCTTGGTCGCCCGTACGCAGTTGCGCTTCACTTCGCTCGCCGTGATCAGCTCACCGTGGGACTTCCACCCACAAGAGTGCGCCCATGCTGGGCGCACAAACAAAACGCCGCCGGAGTGATCCGGCGGCGTCCGACAAGAAACAGGATCTCGCCCACCGTGGTGGCCGAAAAACCGGTTACTTCAGCATCTTGTAGGTGATCTTGCCGTCGTCGGCCTTGTACCACTGGTAGATGGTGTAGTCGGCGTCCTTGCGGTCACCCTTGGCGTCATAGGCGATGTCGCCAATGACGGTGGAGATCTTCTCGCCCTTGTGGATGTTGTCGGCCACGGCCTGCGGATCAACCGAATTGGCGCCCTTGGCTCCGGCGGCAATGATCTGCACGGCGGAATAGCTATAGAGTGTATAAGCCTCGGGCTCGAAGCCGGCGGCACGGAACTTCTTCACCGCTTCCGTAGCAGCCGGGTTCTGACGCGGATCGGGACCGAAGGTCATCAGCGTGCCCTCGACGGCCGGACCGCCGATGGCGGCGAACTCGTCAGAGGCGATGCCGTCACCCGACATCATCGTCGCCTTGAGGCCGGCTTCCGCCGACTGGCGAGCGATCAGGCCGCCTTCGGTATGCAGGCCGCCCCAGTAGATGACCTCGACACCGGCTTCCTTCATCTTGGAGATGAGGGCCGAGAAGTCCTTGTCGCCGACGTTGACGCCTTCATAGAGGGCTTCGGTGACGCCGGCGGCGTTGAGCGCCTTCTTGGTCTCATCCGCGAGGCCCTGGCCGTAGGTGGTCTTGTCGTGGAGGACGGCCACCTTCTTGCCGGCGAGCTTCTCGGCAATGTACTTGCCGGCGACGGCGCCCTGCTGGTCGTCACGACCGCAGACGCGGAAGGTGTTCCAGAGGCCGCGTTCGGTGAAGGTCGGGTTGGTGGAAGCCGGCGTCACCTGGAGGATGCCGTTCTCGGCGTAGACTTCCGAGGCCGGGATCGACACCGACGAATTGAAGTGGCCAACCACGAACTTGACGCCGTCACCGACGAACTTGTTGGCGACCGAGACGCCCTGCTTGGGGTCCGACACGTCATCGCCGAGCTCGATCACAACCTTCTCGCCGTTGATGCCACCCGCGGCATTGATATCGGCAGCCGCTTGCTCGGCGCCCTTCTGGAGCTGGGCGCCGAAGGCGGCGTTCGGGCCGGTCAGCGGACCGGCAACGCCGATGATGACATCGGCCGAGGCGGCGCCGGCGAAGGCGAGGCCAGCGGCGAACACGACGCCGGACAGGAGGAACTTCTTCATATGTGGTCTCCCATTTTTTCTGTCACTGGAAGTCTGGTGGGTTCAATCCCGAACCCTGGGTCTCAAAGCGGCAACCGGCGGAGAAAACCCCTGCTCCCTTGCCGGCCGCCACCCGGAACACTTCCCGGCCGCGGCCGAAACCGGCCGCCGTCCTGTCGTTTCCGTTCAGCCGCGCCCCTTCCACGAGAAGGGGCCGGTGATCTCATACAGCCAGTAGTATTGCGTAGCCATTTGCCGGGCGCGCGTAAACTGGAATCCGGCGAAGGCGATGGCTTCCAGCACGATCGCGTCGACAATGTAATAATGCGGCGACAGCAGCGTGCCGCTGAAGATCGAGAAGTGAATGAAGCGGATTCCGATGCCGAGGATCGCGACGTAGACCGCCAGGACGATCCGGGGCTTCCAGGTTCTGGCGCAGGCGCGGCCGGTCATCCAGGCGCCGAGGCCGCCCAGAAGCAGCGTCACGAACAAGAACGTGAGGATCGAGCTTTCTTCGTAGAGGATGCCCTGCATGATCGATCTCCTTAGTGGGCACCACCCTCGAGATACGCGGCGCGCACCTCGGGGTTCTCGAGTAATTCGCGGCCGGAACCGCTCAGGGTGACGACGCCGTTGACCATCACATAGCCGCGATGGGCGAGCTTCAGCGCGTGGAAGGCGTTTTGCTCGACCAGAAACACCGTGAGACCGTCGCGCCGATTGAGTTCGCGGATGGCATCGAAAATCTGCTTGACGATCAGCGGCGCCAGGCCGAGCGACGGCTCGTCCAGCATCAAGAGCTTCGGCCGGGCCATCAACGCGCGGGCGATGGCCAGCATCTGCTGTTCGCCGCCCGATAACGTGCCGCCGCGCTGGTTGAGACGTTCCTTGAGGCGCGGAAACAGGTCGAACATGTACTGGATGTCGGTATCGAAGAACTCCCCGTTGTCGATGGAGGCGCCCATTTGCAGGTTCTCCATCACCGTCATGCGCGCGAAGATGCGCCGTCCTTCGGGCGACTGGGCGATCCTGAGACGGGCGATCTCGTGGGTCGGCAGGCGGGTGATGTCCTGCCCGTCGTAAACGATCGAGCCCTCCCGTGCCCTCGGATTGCCGCAGATGGTCATCATCAGCGTTGACTTGCCGGCACCGTTGGCGCCGATCAGCGTGACGATCTCGCCTTGATGGACGTCGATGTCGACGCCTTTCAGCGCAATGATATTGCCATAATAGGTCTTGACGCCCCTGACAGTCAGAAGGGGCTTGGTTTCGACGCCGCTCATGCCCTGCCCTCTTCGCTTCCGGTCACCTCGTCGAGCTGTTGCTCGATCTCTTCCACTTCCTCGTCGTCGACGCCGAGATAGGCGGCGATGACGCGCGGATCGTTCCGCGTTTCCGCGGGCGTACCGTCGGCGATCTTGGTGCCGTATTCGAGCACGACGACATGGTCGGAGATGCCCATCACCACCGACATGTCATGCTCGATGAGCAGGATCGAGGTGCCGTCGTCCTTGCGGATCGACAGCAGCAGCGCATTCAGTTCTGCCGACTCGCGCGGGTTGAGGCCGGCGGCCGGCTCGTCGAGGCAGAGAAGGTCGGGGCCGGTGCACATGGCGCGGGCGATCTCCAGACGGCGTTGGGCGCCATAGGGCAGATCGCCGGCCGGATCATCGGCGCGGGCGGTCAGGCCGATCTTGTCGAGCCAGTAGCGGGCCCGCTCGATCGCCGCCTGTTCCTTGGCCTTGTAGCCGCCGATGCCGAGCACGCCGAGGAAAGTCATGCCGGAGGCGATCATCAGCGGGTTATGCTGGGCGACTAACAGGTTTTCCAGAAGCGTCATGCCCGAGAACAGGCGGATGTTCTGGAAGGTGCGCGCCACCTTGGCCTTGCGGGCGACGATGAAGTCGGGCATCCGCTCGAGCAGGTGCAACGAGCCGTCCCTCGGACGCATCGACATCATGCCGGTGGTCGGCTTGTAGAAGCCGGTGATGCAGTTGAACACCGTGGTCTTGCCGGCGCCGTTGGGGCCGATCAATGCCGTGATGTCGCCCCGGCCGACCGAAAAGCTGAGGTCGTTCACCGCCACGAGACCGCCGAACCGCATGGTCAGATGCTCGACGGAGAGAACAGCGTCACTGTCCCATTTCCTATGAGAGGTCGTCATGTCAGCCGTGGCCTTCCTTCACGAGATCGCCGGATACCATCTTCCGCTTGAACAGGAAGGCGGTTGGCTGGCGGGCTGAGACGAAGCCCCTCGGCTTCCACACCATGATCCCCACCATGGCGAGGCCGAATATCAGCATGCGGTACTGGTCTGGATTGAAGTTGTTGCCGAACACCACCTTGAGGAAGCTGAGTTCGCGCAAGAGTTCGGTGCCGCCGATCATCGCCACCGCCGCCAGGGCCACGCCGATCATCGACCCCATGCCGCCCAACACCACGATGGCGACGATGACCGCCGATTCCATGAAGACGAAGGACTCGGGGGAGACGAAGCCTTGACGGGCGGCGAAGAACGAGCCGGCAAAACCGCCGAACATGGCGCCGATGGCAAAAGCCGTCAGCTTGGTGTTGGTGGTGTTGATGCCGAGCGAGCGACAGGCCACCTCATCCTCACGCAAGGCTTCCCAGGCGCGACCGATCGGCAGCCGGCGAAGCCGCAGGGTGATGAAGGCGGTGAGCAGGGCCAGCAACAGGATGAGGTAATAGAGGAACACCTTATAGTAGGCCGAGGACGCCGCGAGGTGGAACGCCTTGGCGAAGTTGTTGGGGGCGCTGACATCGAAGGAATAGAGGCCGAACATCGTCACCTTGGGGATCGACGAGATACCCGCCGAACCGCCCGAAAAGTCCTTCCAGTTGATCAGCACCAGGCGGATGATCTCGCCGAAGGCCAGTGTGACGATGGCGAGGTAGTCACCGCGCAGCCGCAGCACCGGAAAGCCGAGAATGATGCCCCAGAAGGCGGCGAGCATGCCGGCGATCGGCAACAGCGCCCAGAAGCTCAGGTGAAAGTTGATGGCGAGCAGCGAATAGGAGTAGGCGCCGGTAGATCAGAATCTGGACGCCGTAGTTGTCGACCCACTTGATCGACCCCTGCACGCCGAACAGCGAAATGATCAGCACCGGATAGACGAACAGGAAGATGAGGCCGGTGACGGAGAGCCTCCGCGTAACCTTCGCCCGTGCCTCAAGCTCGGCGAGCGTCGCCGCCGCCTTGGAACGGTTGCCGCGTGCGGCAATCCGCGGATAGATGAAGGCCGACAGCAGGAACCGTCCGACGCCGACGATGACCGACAATATGGCGGCAAGGCCGAGCCGGTTCTGCAGGATCAGCTCGTTGGCCATGTTCTGGTCGGTCTTGAGGCCGACCAGCGGGCCGAGCAGCGCGAAGGCGACAATGCCGACGATCACGCCATCCTTGAGGGCGCGGCCAAAATCGATGCCCGCCCTTTTGGTGGTCTTCACAGCTGAATTCATGGTCAGACCTTCTCGACTTCCGGACGCCCGAGCAGGCCCTGTGGCATGAAGATCAGCACGATGACCAGAATGGAGAAGGCCGCGACGTTCTGATAGTCGGCCGATACATACTGCCCCCACAGCGTCTCGATGAGGCCGATCAGCAGCCCGCCGAGAACCGCGCCCGGCAGCGAACCGATGCCGCCGAGAACCGCCGCCGTGAACGCCTTGACGCCCGGCGTGAAGCCGTCGGAGAACACCACGACGCCGTAATACATCAGGAACAACGTCCCCGCGACGGCGGCCAGCGCCGCGCCGATGACGAAGGTGAGCGAGATGGTGCGATCGACGTTGATGCCCAGCAGCGAGGCCATCTTGCGATCCTGCTCACAGGCCCGCTGCGCCCGGCCGAGCGCCGTCTTCTGCACGACATACCAGAAGGCGACGAGCAGCAGCGCCGTTACCGCCCAGATGAGGATTTGCTTCAGCGAGATGTTGACCGGGTAGCCGTTGGCGCCCTGCCAAAGCGTATAGACGTCGCGGGTGACCGGCGGGATCGGCTTGTTACGCGGCCCTTGGGCAACCTGGACGAAGTTGGACAGCACGATCGACATGCCAATAGCCGAAATCAGCGGCGCAAGGCGGAACGACCCTCTGAGCGGGGCATAGGCTATTCGCTCGATCGCCCAGACAAGCAGCCCCGTGAGCACCATCGAGACGACCATCACCAGGATCAGCGCCAAGGTCATCGAGGCGATGCCAAACCACGAGGTCAGCACCAGGAGAAAGATGAGTGCGAAGAAGGCAGACACCATGAATACATCGCCATGGGCGAAATTCACCATGCCGATGATGCCAAACACCATGGTGTAACCAATGGCGATCAGACCATACAGCGATCCAATCGTGATCCCATTGATCACCTGCTGGACAAAAACTTCCATGAAACTGAGACCCCCTGCAGTCGCCCTGTGGCAGCATTTTTAGCTGCTTCATTTGTGGGCGTTATGGATTCCATTAACAGGATCGATTGATCAAGACAACTGAGCCTACTTGTTAATCCGTACGGAATTCTCCGGGAGAGGAATAAGCACCGAGTGCGCCCAAACCTGGAGAATATGCCTAGCTTTGACCAATCCTGCCGTGACTTACGCGTAATCTCCGAAAAGGAACGACCAGAGTTCCAGCCCTGCTCAGCACTGCTCATGCAAGAAGTTTGCCGTTTTCAAACTGGCTGCAATATGGGGGTCCGCCGGCCGTCAGGTTCGTGATAAGCCTAGCGGGAACAATGGATTCGCTTTGCGAGAGGCAAGGATGGCAACCGACAGAACAGCCGACGGCAACATCGCAGGGCAGGAAAGCGGCACCGCCACTCTGCCGCCGGCTACCGGCGAGGCATTTCGCGACGCCATTGCCCGCCTTCCCTCCGGCGTCAACATTGTGGCGACTGACGGACCAGCGGGAAAGGCGGGCTTCACGGCCACTGCCGTCGCCTCGGTATCCGACGATCCGCCCACCGTGCTGGTCTGCCTGAACCGTAAAAGCCCTCAAAACAAGCTTCTGCAGGAAAATGCCCAGTTCTCGATCAGCCTGCTACCCAAAGATGCAGTGACGTTGGCTAACATTTTTGCTGGCCGAACCGGCCTGCACTTGGAGGATCGGTTCCGCTACGGCGACTGGACCACGCTTTCCACCGGTTCGCCCATATTGGCCGAGGCCGTCATGGCGCTCGACTGCCGTCTCCACTCCTTCCAGGATGTCGGTTCGCACGTCGTCTACTTCGGGATGGTGGTCGCCACCTTGACCAAGCCGCGCGATCCCGAAGGCACCAAGGAAATCCTGATCTACCACGACCGGCACTACGGCGAGGCGTAAACTCACCAGGACATCAACGACTTGGCCGCCGCTTCGGAATCAAAGCGCGAAACCTCGGCCGGGCGACCGAATGGCGTCGCTCTGACCGAGGTTGAGCCTTCCTTTCCTTCCTGCTAAACCGCGCGCCATCCCCTCAAGAGAAGGCCGAGCCATGATCCCGCGCTACGCCCGCCCCGAGATGACCGCCATCTGGAGCCAGGAAACCAAGTTCCGTATCTGGTTCGAGATCGAAGCGCATGCGACCGACGCGCTCGCCGCCCTTGGCGTCGTGCCAAAGGAAGCGGCGAAGACCATCTGGGAGAAGGGCGGCGCAGCCAAGTTCGATGTCGACCGCATCGACGAGATCGAGCGCGTCACCAAGCATGACGTCATCGCCTTCCTGACCCATCTCGCCGAGTTCGTCGGCCCCGACAGCCGCTTCGTTCATCAAGGCCTCACCTCCTCGGACGTACTCGACACCTGCTTCAACATTCAATTGAAGCGCGCAGCCGACCTACTGATCGCCGATGTCGATGCCCTGCTCGCGGCGCTGAAGCGGCGAGCCATGGAGCACAAGCGCACCGTTTGCATCGGTCGCAGCCACGGCATCCACGCCGAGCCGGTCACCTTCGGCCTGAAGATGGCCGAGGCCTATGCCGAGTTCGATCGCTGCCGCGCCCGTCTCATTGCCGCCCGCGAGGAGATTTCCACCTGCGCCATCTCCGGCGCCGTCGGTACCTTCGCCAACATCGATCCGCGCGTCGAAATCCATGTCGCCGAGGCGCTCGGCCTCAGGCCGGAGCCGGTGTCGACGCAGGTCATCCCGCGCGACCGCCACGCCATGTTCTTTGCGACGCTTGGCGTCGTCGCCTCGTCGGTCGAGCGCTTGGCCATCGAGATCCGCCACCTGCAGCGCACCGAGGTGCTGGAAGCCGAGGAGTATTTCTCGCCCGGCCAGAAGGGCTCGTCGGCCATGCCGCACAAGCGCAACCCGGTGCTGACCGAGAACCTTACCGGCCTTGCCCGCGTGGTCCGCGCCGCGGTGACACCGGCGCTGGAGAATGTCGCCCTCTGGCACGAGCGCGACATCTCGCACTCCTCGGTGGAGCGCTACATCGGCCCGGATGCCACCATCACCCTCGACTTCGCCCTCGCTCGCCTGACGAACGTCGTCGACAAGCTGCTGGTCTATCCCGAACGCATGGTCGCCAACATGGACCGGCTGGGCGGCCTCGTGCATTCGCAGCGCATTCTCCTGGCGCTGACGCAAGCCGGCGTTTCGCGCGAGGACGCCTATCGCCTCGTCCAGCGCAACGCCATGAAGGTTTGGGAAAGCTACCATCACGGCGGCAGCTCGACCGTCGATTTCCTCACCGAACTTCTGAACGACACGGAAGTCCGCGCCGCCCTCTCCGAACAGGAGATCCGCGACCGGTTCGACCTCGACTATCACTTGAAGCACGTCGAGACGATCTTTGGCCGCGTGTTCGGCGCGTAGGGAACAGCGCGCGGCGCTCCTCCTGAATCAGAACTTGAAGACGGCCGGGCGGCACATCTGCCCGGCCATTTTGGTTGGGCGACAAGTGGCATGACAAGGAGATGAATCTGCGCCTCAACGCGCCGAATCGCCTTCGCAAGATCCATGGATAAACCGTTGATTCGACTCGCGATCGAAACCCGACTCTCTACATGAACGAAAACGCGGCACGATCGGGCAAGCGCCGTCCACCTCCCCCGGGATCGAGAAACGGCTTGCCTTGCATTCCGCCGGAAAGGCATTCAAGGTTGCGGCATGAAGACCTCGGAATGCGACATCCTTATTGTTCCCGGCTGGAATAATTCCGGCCCCGACCACTGGCAGACCCGCTGGGAAAAGCGTCTGCCGACGGCGCGCCGCGTCACCCAGCGCGACTGGGATCACCCCGAACGCGATGCCTGGGTATCGGCGCTCGGCATAGCCGTCGGCAAGGCGAGCCGGCCGGTGGTGCTGGTCGCCCACTCGCTCGGCGTCGCCACGGTGATCCATGCCGCGCCCTATGTGGGACGGAAGGTGGCCGCCGCTTTCCTGGTCGGCCTGCCCGACGTCGACCGGCTGGAAGAGCCGGAGATCAAGAGCTTCGCCGGCCTCTCCACCGATCCCCTGCCCTTCCCATCGATGCTGATCGCCAGTCGCGACGATCCCTATTGCACCTTCGAGCGCGCGGACGAATTTGCCGCCGCCTGGGGCTCGGATTTCGTCGACGCAGGATTTGCTGGCCACATCAACGCCGACACCGGCTACGGTCCATGGCCGGAGGGGCTGACGCGCTTTGCGACGCTGCTGAAGCGGGCCAGCGCGCCGGCGGCGTCGTGACCGGCGCCGCCCGGATCACTCAGGCTTCCTGTTCGACCTCGGCGATCGCCGCCTTCGTGGCACCGGCGATGAGATCCATGTCGGTCGACAGCGTCGCGAAAGTAAATCCAAGATCGAGATAGTGCCGCGCCAGCGCCGCGTTTGCCCCGAAGGCGCCGCAGACCTTGCCTGCAGCCTTGGTCTGCCGCGCCACCCGCTCCATGGCAGCAATGGTGTCGGATCGGTCGAGCCCCGGCTCGCCGTCCGGCGACAGCGCAATCGACAGATCGTAGGGACCGACGAACACGCCATCGATGCCCGGCACCGCCAGGATGGCGTCGAGATTGGCAAGCGCCGAGCGCGTCTCGATCATGACGATGGCAAGCGTCGAGGCGTTGGCCGAGGTGCGGTAGGCTTCAGCGGACAGGCCGGACAGCTGGACGGCGCGAGCCGGTCCATAGGACCTGAGGCCGTTCGGCGGATATTTCATGAAAGAAACAAAGACGCGCGCGTCATCCGCCGTCTCGATCATCGGCGCCACCACCATTTCGGCGCCCCAGTCGAGCAGACGGGAGGCCGACTGGTATTCGCCAACCGGGATACGAGCGAGCGCATAGCCGCCAGCGGCGCGAATGGCGCTGAGCATCACCGGCGCGATACTCATGTCGATCACGCCATGCTGGAGGTCGATCAGCACCGCCTCGAAGCCGGCGCGAACCATGGTCTCGGTCGCCAGCGGATCGGGCAGGCACGACCAGCCAACGCGAAGTGGCCGGGCGCCGGCAAGCGCGGCGCGCAAAGACGGATATTCCATCGTCTCCCTTTCGGACGGATCAGGGCTCGGCCCTGACCTCGAGTTCGGCCCGCGCCATCAGATCGCGTAGCGTCGCCTGTATCTCGTCATCCGTGACGGGGACGCCGGCGCTGGCGAGATCGGCCGCCAGCTTGGCGGAGACATCGCGACCGCCGACCCGATTGAGATCCGCTAGGACGACGGTGCGAGCATAGTCGGCCGCCTCCTGATCGCCCATACCCAATTTACGCGCTGCCCACAGGCCGACAAGCTTGTTGCGGCGCGCCGTGGCGCGGAACTTCAATTCCTCGTCGCGGACGAACTTGATCTCGAAGGCTTTTTCGCGGTGGTCAAAGACTGCGATGGTGCCGTTATGGCCGCTTTCGCCCGACAAAGGTAGGCTTCGGCTCCATGTCGTGGACATCCGAACCTCCTTTCTCTAAAAGACAAAAGCTCCAACACTCTCTTCGCGTTTAATATATGCTTTCACGACCTCGTGATCAACTTGGACAGAAGTCGGTAAAGAACTTTTAGAGTTAGGGAATGACCACTACGCGAAATTGCAGCACAACGGGATTGTTATCCGGGGCCCGATCGGCTAGTGTGTTCTAAGGCGCGGGAGCGGGCGGACGTCAGTTCGCCCGCTTTCTGTGCTTAGAATGCATCCACGTTGACCAGAGGTTCGCACCACGGTCATCGTGTCGACGCATCCTGAACTCCCGCCGAGGCGACAAGCGGGCAAATTTAGTGATTCGGACGCGGAGCCCCGGCCTCATGGATTTCATCAACAGACCACGGTATATCCCCATGAACCGCCGCCGGCGTATCTACGAAGGTAAGGCCAAGATCCTGTACGAAGGTCCTGAGCCGGGTACATTGATTCAGCACTTCAAGGATGACGCCACGGCGTTCAATGCCAAGAAGCATGAAATCATCGACGGCAAGGGTGTTCTGAACAACCGGATTTCGGAATTTCTCTTCACCCATCTCAACAACATGGGCATCCCTACCCATTTCATCCGTCGGCTCAACATGCGCGAGCAGTTGATCCGCGAGGTGGAGATCATTCCGCTCGAGGTGGTGGTGCGCAACGTGGCCGCCGGCTCGATCGCCACGCGACTCGGCATCGAAGAGGGCACGCAGCTGCCGCGCTCGATCATCGAGTTCTATTTCAAGAGCGACGAGCTCAAGGACCCGATGGTCTCCGAGGAGCACATCACCGCCTTCGGCTGGGCCTCGCCGCAGGAAATCGATGACATCATGGCCTTGGCCATCCGCGTCAACGACTTCCTGGCCGGCCTGTTCCTCGGCGTCGGCATTCGCCTTGTCGACTTCAAGATGGAATGCGGCCGCCTCTGGGAAGGCGACATGATGCGCATCGTCGTCGCCGACGAGATCAGCCCCGACAGCTGCCGCCTGTGGGACATCGCCACCGGCGACCGCCTCGACAAGGACCGTTTCCGCAAGGATATGGGTGGCCTCGTCGAAAGCTATACGGAAGTCGCCCGTCGCCTTGGCATCCTCAATGAATCCGAGCAGACGCGCCCTTCGGGCCCGACATTGGTGAAATAACGGCTGGCGCGGTGCGAAGCAGAGCCTTCATTGGCCAAGACGCCGCGAAAACCGACTTGTGAATCTGAGAACGTCGGGTTATTCCCCCGGCGTTCTTCATTTTCGGGATACGGCCATGAAAGTGCGCGTCACCATCACCCTCAAGGCGGGCGTTCTCGATCCGCAAGGCAAGGCGATTGAGGGCGCGCTGCGCGGCCTCGGCTTTGCCGGCATCGACGGCGCGCGTCAGGGCAAGATCATCGATCTCGCGTTGGCCGAGACCAACCCCGACAAGGCGCGCGCGACAGTCGCCGACATGTGCGAGAAGCTGCTCGCCAACACCGTCATCGAGAATTACGATATCGCCATTCTCGGCTGAGGCGAGCAGGACCGACGGTTCCGACGATGCGCGCCGGATCATTCGCTTCATGCTGATCAAGGCAGCGATCCTCATCGGGATCCCGGTTATCGCCGCCGCCCTTGCCGTTCTGTTCCTGATGTCCTGATCCTTCGAGGAGAAAACGATATGCGCTCGGCCGTCGTCCTCTTTCCCGGCTCCAATCGCGACCACGACATGGTCAAGGCGCTCCATTCGGTCACCGGCGTCCTGCCGACCGTTGTCTGGCACCAGGACACGACCCTGCCCGACGTCGACCTGATCGTTCTGCCCGGCGGCTTCTCCTACGGCGACTATCTGCGCTGTGGCGCCATCGCCGCCCGCTCGCCGGCCATGCTCGACGTGGCGAAGAAGGCGAAAGCCGGCGTCCGCGTCCTGGGCGTCTGCAACGGCTTCCAGATCCTGACCGAGGCCGGGCTACTGCCCGGCGCGCTTATGCGCAACGCCAACCTTCGCTTCGTCTGCAAGGAAGTGAAGCTCGAGGTGACCAACAACGACACCGATTTCACTCGTGCCTACGCCAAGGGCCAGATCGTCCGCTGCCCGGTGGCCCATCATGACGGCAACTACTTCGCCGATCCCGAAACGCTGGCACGCCTCGAGGGCGAGAACCGCGTCGCCTTCCGCTACGCCGAAGGCACCAATCCCAACGGCTCGATCAACGATATCGCCGGCATCCTCAACGAGGCCGGCAACGTGCTGGGCATGATGCCGCACCCCGAAAACCTGATCGAAGCCCTGCACGGCGGCCTCGACGGCCGAGGTATTTTCGAGAGCGTCGTCACCGCGCTCGCCGCCTGATCCCCTATATCGTCGTGCGCCCTTACGGACACAAGGCGACGATCTAGGTCTTTGTTGTCGCATCGGATTGGTCGAAAACCGGATTCCACTTTTCGGTCCGATGCTCCGGTAGACCGCGAACGCGCCCGCCGCTCTCGCCAATGACTTGAGCCTCGCTGTCCCCAGCGGGGCCGATTGCGTTTGTCCCCCTTTCCCATCCATCCCGACCGGTCGCCGCCCAAGTCGGAGCCGGCCATCAGCGATTCCAGGAGGCCTGACATGGCCGAAAATCACATCACCATCGGAATTCTGATCTTTCCCGAGGTTGAAGAGCTCGACTTCGTCGGCCCGTTCGAAGTGTTCACCCAAACCGCCAGGATCATCGAGCGCGGCGTCATCGCTGGCCCCATACCGCGGACCCGCCTTATCGGCCGCACGCTCGAGCCGGTGACCTGCGCCGGCGGGATGCGCGTGCTGCCGGACACCAGTTTCGCCGATTGCCCACCGCTCGACATCATCGTCGTGCCTGGTGGCCAGGGCACTCGCGCGCTGGCCGGCGACGCCGAAACGCTGGCCTTCATCGCTGACAAGGCGAAAGCCGCCCGCTGGGTGACATCGGTCTGCACCGGCTCGGCACTGCTCGGCGCCGCCGGTCTGCTGGAGGGCCGGCCGGCCACCACCCACTGGGCAGCGATGGATTTCCTGGCCAGGTGCGCGCCGACCGCCACCATCGTCCGCGATCGCCGCGTCGTCGAAGACGGCAATCTCATCACGTCGGCCGGAGTGTCGGCCGGCATCGACATGGCCCTGCAACTGATCGGTCGGATTCACAGCGTCAAGGCGGCGCGGGCCACCCAGAAAGCGATGGAATATTACCCCGAGCCGCCGTTCGCCGACGTCGTAATTGGCTAGTCATCGCCAGCCCGCAGGACGTGCCGCCCCGTCAACGGGCGGCACGTCGAATCTGGGAATATCGATCTCCCGATAGCCCTCAATGGGTATCTCTCAAACACCTTGATGAACACGGCCTGTTCGAGAGTGTCGCCACCGCCCCAGGCGCTTTCATACCCCTTGCCACGGCGCGCTATTGTCAGTTGTGGCGAGCTGATTAACTCTCGTTTACCTTCAAAAGCAGATAGCCTGCCATTTTTGAGGCATCGCCGGCTTCGGTAACCATTTATCTGTCACGTGAAGGCATAGCCTGAACGCTCGTTGGATCAACAGTGGCCGGAGCGTTGTGGCATGTTGTCTCGCCTGGTGTTCTACGGTCGCACCAATATGAAGATTGGTGAGTCCGCGGGAATGATCAAAAGCATTCTGGCGGCCGCGAGCGAATACAGTCCTGCCCAGGGGCTGACCGGCGGTTTGGTCTTCAACGAGAAATTCGTCATGGAGGTCATCGAGGGCGCGCGCGAGCAGGTCTCGAAGCGGCTGCGGGCACTGTTCGAGGATCCACGGATCGAGGACCTGACCGTGCTCGCCATCAACACCATCGACAAGCGCGTCTTCGAAGGCTGGGCAGTGGGTTACGCCGGGCGGACCATCGATGCCGAGCGTCTCTATCTGAAATACAGCGCGACGGTCGACATCAATCCGACCATCATGTCGGCGGGCGCGGTTCTCGACTTCATCCGTGAGTTCTGCGCCCTCGACACGCTCTATGTGCAGCGTACCGGCCTCGCCGAGCAGCGCATCCCCGCCCACCCAACTCAGCCCTCCGCCTCGCCACGCCCACCGCAACTCAGGCCAGATCCTCCCGTCGAGACAATCAAGGTGGTTACCACCAAGCCTTTGACCAATGCCTGACCGCGCCGACATTCTTCGACGGAAAGTCCCATAAGCCTCACTTTTTTGCGGCCGCTTTCTTGCGGTTTTGCGCCAGTCGTTCTATCCCCTGCCCAACCGTCGGCCAGGTCTCCAAGGGGATTGCCCGTGTTTCAGAACGACATCGACATCACGCCCGACCTCATCGCTCGCCACGGGCTCAAGCCCGACGAATATGAGCGCATCCTCCGTCTGATCGGTCGCAAGCCGACGCTGACCGAACTTGGCATCTTCTCGGCGATGTGGAACGAGCACTGCTCGTACAAATCGTCCAAGAAGTGGCTGAAGACGCTGCCGACCAAGGGCGACAAAGTCGTCATCGGCCCAGGCGAAAATGCCGGCGTCATCGACATCGGCGACGGCGACGTCGCCATCTTCAAGATGGAGAGCCACAACCACCCGTCCTACATCGAGCCCTATCAGGGCGCCACGACCGGCGTCGGCGGCATTCTGCGCGACGTCTTCACCATGGGTGCCCGGCCGATCGCCGCCATGAACTCGCTGTCCTTCGGCGAGCCGGACCATCCGAAGACCCGCCATCTCGTCGCCGGTGTGGTCGCCGGCGTCGGTGGCTATGGTAACTCCTTCGGCGTGCCGACCGTCGGCGGCGAAGTGCGCTTCCACGCGCGCTACAACGGCAACTGCCTCGTCAACGCCTTTGCTCTGGGCATCGCCAAGCGCGACGGCATCTTCCTCTCGGAAGCCAAGGGCGTCGGCCTGCCCGTCGTCTATCTCGGCGCCAAGACCGGCCGCGACGGCGTCGGCGGCGCCACCATGGCCTCGGCCGAGTTCGACGACACCATCGAGGAAAAGCGCCCGACCGTGCAGGTCGGCGATCCTTTCACCGAGAAGCGCCTCCTGGAGGCCTGCCTCGAGCTGATGAAGACCGGCGCCGTCGTCGCCATCCAGGACATGGGCGCCGCCGGCCTCACCTGCTCGGCCGTCGAGATGGGCGCCAAGGGCAACCTCGGCATCCGCCTCGACCTCGACCGCGTGCCGCAGCGCGAAGAGGACATGACGCCTTACGAGATGATGCTCTCCGAAAGCCAGGAGCGCATGCTGATGGTGCTGGAGCCTTCCAAGGAGAAGGAGGCCGAGGCCGTCTTCCGCAAGTGGGAGCTCGACTTCGCCGTCTGCGGCGAGACCACCGACGACTTGCGCTTCCGCATTCTCTGGCAGGGCAAGGAAGTGGCCGATCTGCCGATCAAGGAACTGGGCGACGAAGCGCCGGAATACGACCGCCCGTGGATCGAGCCGAAGAAGGCCGCGCCGTTGGCCACCGATGCCATCCCGGCGGTGAACGACGTCGGTGCGGCCCTCGTCAGGCTGATGGGCGCGCCGGACCAGTCGTCGCGCGCCTGGGTCTACGAACAGTATGACTGCCTCGTACAGGGCAATTCGGCGCAGATCCCCGGCGGCGATGCCGGCGTCGTCCGTGTCGAGGGCACCAACAAGGCGCTGGCCATGTCGGCCGACGTAACGCCGCGCTACTGCGAGGCCGATCCTTTCGAGGGCGGCAAGCAGGCCGTCGCCGAAAGCTGGCGCAACGTCACCGCCGTCGGCGGCGATCCGATCGCCCTCACCGACAACCTCAACTTCGGCAATCCCGAAAAGCCCGAGGCCATGGGCCAGTTCGTGCGCGCGCTGCAAGGCATTGCCGAGGCCTGCCGGGCGCTGAACTTCCCGATCGTCTCGGGCAACGTGTCCCTCTACAACGAGACCAACGGCGAAGGCATCCTGCCCTCGCCCACCATCGTCGGCGTCGGCATGCTGCCGGACGTGACGAAGATGGCCACCATTGCCTTCAAGGCCGATGGCGACGAGGTTCTCCTCATCGGTGGTCACGGCAGCCACCTCGGCCAATCGGTCTATCTGCGCGATCTCTACGGCCGCGAGGAAGGCACACCGCCGCCGGTCGATCTTGCTCTCGAAAAGAAGAACGGCGACTTCGTGCGCAGTCTTGTTGCCTCCGGCCGCGTCACCACCTGCCACGATCTTTCCGATGGTGGCCTCGGCGTAGCGCTTGCCGAAATGGCGATGGCCGGCCGGCGGGGCATCCGCGTCGAGCTTGGCGGTCTTACCCCGCATGTGGCCGTCTTCGCCGAGGATCAGGCGCGTTACCTGATCGCCGTGAAGCCGGGCGAAGCCTCCGCCATTCTGACCGAAGCCGCCAAGGCGGGCGTCAGCGCCGAGCGGATCGGCACGGTTGGCGGCGATGCCGTCGACTTCGGAGCCGCTGGCAAGGCTTTGGTTACCGACCTCCGCGCCGCCTATGATGGCTGGTTCCCGGCCTTCATGAGCGGCAAAGCCTAGGGCATAGTGGGCTTGGACGGAATCGCCGAGCCAGTCGCATATGCTCGAAGGTATGAGCGGGAGCGTTTCCTTTTTGGTCGGATGATGCCATCTGATCAGGAAGATGCTCGGCACTCTTGGCCGGCAACGAAAAGAGGGGTGTTCGACATGGCCATGCAGGCAAGAGACATCGAGGCGATGATCAAGGAAGCGCTGCCGGACGCTAGCGTCGAAATCCGCGACCTCGCCGGCGACGGCGACCACTATTCGGCCATCGTCGTATCGGAAGCCTTTCGCGGCCTGACGCGGGTCAAGCAGCACCAGTTGGTTTACGACGCGCTCAAAGGAAAAATGGGCGGCGAGCTGCATGCCCTTGCACTTCAGACCAGCGCGCCTTAATTTTGAATGCTTCCAATTCGGACCTTGAATCCGACCGACCGAGGTAGACCCATGGCTGACATCAAGTCGTTCATCGACAACGAAGTGAAGACTAACGATATCGTTCTGTTCATGAAGGGCACGCCGGACTTTCCGCAGTGTGGCTTCTCTGGACAGGTCGTGCAGATCCTCAGCTACCTCGGCGTACCCTTCAAGGGCATCAACGTGCTGGATAATCCAGAGTTGCGTGAAGGGATCAAGTCCTACTCCAACTGGCCGACGCTGCCGCAGCTCTACGTAAAGGGCGAGTTCGTCGGTGGATGCGACATCGTCCGCGAGATGTTCCAGAAGCAGGAGCTTCAGGCTCACCTCAAGGAGGTCGGCATCGCCGTCAATGAGGCCGCCGCCGAATAATCGACCGGCCTCGCTGTGTCTTTTCAAGGCCCCTGCCGACCCCGGCGGGGGCCTTTTCGTTTGCTGACACATCAGCAACCTGCGAAAGGCGCATCTCAAATACCGGTCTTCAAGGACTGCGTCGGTGTCTTTTCCGGCTTTCGTCGAGATTTCTTAGACGAAAGTCGAATTGGTTTCGTGATCGGCAGACGAGTTTGGCGCGGTCTGCTCGTGAGCAGCGAGGCCTTGGTTTGCCGCCGCACACCGCGATTTTCCTGAGCCCGATCGCAACAGTTCAACTCCCCGCACACGCTTTCGCGATCCAGTTTTCAACTTCCCGGCGCGCAGTCGTTAGCGACGGCCCGTTTTGCTGTGATCGGTCAAGGGGCAAATGACGGTCATCGGCCCTCCCCGCTGCCCCTCAAACAGAAAATGACCGGAGTTTCAAAATGAACAAGTTCCTCACCGCCGCCGCTTTCGCCCTCGCTCTCGTTCCCGCCGTCGCCAACGCCGGCCAGGTCTTTTACGATCCTTCGGTCGAAAGTGGCTCCTCGCCCTTCATTGCCCAGCCGACCAACGTCAATCCCGCTAACGCCGCTGCGGCTGCCGCCGATGCCCAGCGCTATGCCAGCGTCTCCGGCGGTGCACTGATCGGTACCCATGGTGTCTCGGCCCAGGCCGTCACCGAATACGATCCGGGTGCAGCCCAAGGTGACTCGGCCTTCGTGACCAAGCTGGTCATTCCGGGCGCCGTCGCTCCGATCGCTCATCAGTCGACTGTTGCCTACGCCGACAACCCCGACCTGATCGGCAACCGCGCCGGCTCCAAGTAACAGCCATCGGTAGCGGACATCCCCCGCTGCCCCTCCCCAAACAAAGCTTCTGAACACCTTACGACTGGAATTATGATCATGAACAAGTTCCTCACCGCCGCCGCTTTTGCCCTCGCTCTCGTTCCCGCCGTCGCCAACGCCGGCCAGACCTACTTCGACCCCTCCATTGACAGCGGCTCCTCGCCCTTCGTCGCCCTGCCGACCAACGTCAATCCGGCCAACGCCGCCGCGGCCAAGGCCGACGCTCAGCGTTACGCCACCGTCGCCGACAGCGCCGTAATCGGCACCCACGGCGTCGCACCGCAGGGCGTCGTCGAATATGATCCGGGCGCGGCCGATGGCCAGTCGGCCTTTGTCGCCAAGTCGATCCTGCCGGGCGCCACGACCCAGGCCGCTCAGCAGCACTACATCCCCTATGCCGACAACAGCGAAGTGATCGGCAATTGATCGTCGGTTTGAACTCGACCGCTCGGCGCAAGCTGACGTTCGTCGGGAAGGCCGCCCCCGCCCAGGGGCGGCCTTCTCGCGTTTGACGGCCTGCCCAGGTTCCCGCTTGGGCCGGACACTCTTTTTGCCGGGCCAACCACCGTTCGATCCGCTTGGATCCGATCGGCAGATACGATCGCGGCGTGGTGAAACGGCCCGCCTCAGAACCTCCAAAGGCGGCTAACCCGAATTCTCGTGCTTTTGCGGCAAAATCTACGACTAAAGTCGAAAGCGCTTCGTGAACGAAAGCCTCGTCCGTTCACGCTGGAATTGCGTCCCCACGGTGGATTGAACAACGGTTTTCCCCACCATACCGGGTTTTTCCCAAGCCCTGCCGCGACCGATCACATCACCGCGCACGTTTTCGCGATCCACTGTTCAACTCTCATACCCACATTCGTCAGAAACAGCCCGTTTCGCTGTGATCGGTTGAGGTCCAGATATCGGTCATCGGCAGCGAACAAGACTTTCCCGACAAGATGTCCCCGCTGCCTCCCGACAAACCAAAGATTCTTGAAGACCGGAGTTACCGTCATGAACAAGTTCCTCACCGCCGCCGCTTTCGCCGTTGCCCTGGTTCCCGCCATCGCCAACGCCGCCTCCTTCTATGACCCGTCGGTCGACAGCGGTTCCTCGCCGTTCATCGCCCAGCCGACCAACATCAATTCGGCCAATGCCGCCGCGGCCAAGGCC
>JAGSYV010000201.1 GCA_018262505.1 Pseudomonadota bacterium | reverse complement strand
GGCGATATCGGTCCAAGTCATCGGATCCTCCATTTGTCTCGACAACAAACGAGAATCACAACCGACTGATATCGCTCAACATCTTTTTAGGCGGGCTCTGACGGGCTGGCCGATACGAACCGAGGCGATCGCAGCCAGCTCGGAGGACCCGTCCGTCGCGTCCAGGACAAACCCGGCCTCGATGATCGCCTTGGCGTCGGCGCCTCCACCCGTGCCCAGTTCAAGAATCCTGCCGCCCGGTTTCCAGCGCTTCAGAAAGGCAAACAGCCTCGGGTTCGGCCCATTCTCATTGGCCGCGTATTCGGCGGCCTTGGCATTGTAGAGCTCGATTGTCACGTCCCCGGCACCCAAAGCAAACGCGCACCCTCTGGCTCATGACAAGCCGAAGGGGTCATTCATTCGACACTCTCGCACGGTCGAAGCCGCTGCGCCGGCAGCGGCGGAGACCTTTGCTCGCGCCTAGGCTGCCAGATCGCGCTTCATCTGGTCGTACTGGTCCTTGGTGATCTCACCCGCCGCGTAACGGCGGTCGAGAATCTCGCGTGGCGTCGGTGCGTCGGCGCCGCCAGCTCGGCGGTTGAAGTAATAAATCAGAACGCCGACAAGGATGACCAGCAGCAACGGCCCGCCAAACATCGGCATTCCCCATCCCCCTCCATATTGCCACATCATGTCTTTCCTCCATTATCGGATCCATAGTCTACCACGTTCCCGAAGCTTCAGGCGTCATCCGAACGGGCATGTGGCGCCGCCTTGCACCGGATATCAGCCCTTGCCCCTTTCCCAATCCCCCCCTATTTATACAGCCTAACTGTATATATTGGGGAGTTCCCATGTCACACGACGACATCAAGGCCGTTGTCCGCCGCTTCAATATCGAGGTGATCCAGAATGGCGATGCCGAGGCCTTCCGTGCCCTGATGGCGCCGGACTTCGTCAATCGCACCGCCCCGGCGGGTCGGCCGAACGGCCCTGAGAGCATGTGGGGCTTCCTCGAAACCATCCTGCGGCCGGCCATTTCGAACCTCACGGTGACCATCCATGATCAGATCGCCGAGGGCGACAAGGTGACCACCCGCAAGACCATCAGCGGCCGCCATACCGGCGAGCTTCTGGGCGTCCCGGCCACGGGAAGGGACATCGCCATCGACGTCATCGACATCGTCCGCGTCGAAGGCGGCCGCTATCGGGAGCACTGGGGCATCAACACGCTCATGGCCCTGGTCGCCACGCTCAAGGCTTAAGTAAGCCGCTCGATCAGCCCGATGGCGGCGCGCAGCACTTGCCTGTCGTCCGCCGACAGACGCTCGTCGATCAGCGCTGCGATCTGCCGCTGTCGCGCCTCTCGCGAGCGGATAAGCGCCGCCCGGCCCACTTCGCTCAACGCGATCAGCTGGCTGCGGCCATCGTCCGGATTGGGCAGACGCGTGACGAGGCCGGCCACCTCCATCTGGCCCACCACCAGGCGCATGCTCTGGTGCTTCACCTTGCGCTCGGCCGCGAGGCGGGCAACGCTCATCGGCCCCTCGCAACCGAGCAGCGTCAGCGTCTCCGATTGCGAATTGGTGGGCGTGCCGGCTTGCCGGCGAATGCTGCGAACGAAGGTGCCCACCACGCGGCGAAGCTCTTCGCCGAGCGCCAGCGCCTCCGCCGTGGGTCCCTTGTCCGCCATCTCCAAGCCATCCGCCCGTTGCGACAGCCTTGCTTACGCCGAGGCCGCCGCAAAGGGAACCGCCCCCGCGCGGGCAAGCCCGTGGGCGATCAGCCGGTCGAGCAGTTCGGCATAGCCGATACCGCTGGCGCCCATCGCCTTGGGATACATGCTGATATTGGTGAAGCCGGGGATGGTGTTCACCTCGTTGACCAGGAAGCGGCCATCGGCCATCAGGAAGAAGTCGACGCGCGCCATGCCGTCGCAGCCGAGCGCCCGGAAGGCGCGGCCCGCCGTCTCGCGCATCACCGCTTCCAACTCGGGCGGCAGTTCGGCCGGCACCTTCAGCGCCGCGCCGGCCGCGTCGATATACTTGGCGTCGTAACTGTAGAAGCCGTGGCTCTCGGCCGGCACGATCTCGCCGGGGTGGGAAACGAAGAGGCCGCCCGTCTCGTTCTCCAGCACGCTGAACTCGATCTCGCGGCCCTTGATGAATTCCTCGGCCAGCAGGCTGTTGTCGTAGCTGAAGGCCTCATCGAGCGCCGGCTGGAACTCCTGGCTACCCGACACCTTGCGCACGCCGACCGACGAGCCCTGCCGCGCCGGCTTGATGAACAGCGGCAGGCCCAGCTCGCGCTCCAGCGCCTTAAAATCCGCCGCCTCGCCGGCATGCAGGATGGCCTCGCGGGCGACGGGAATGCCGGCTGCACGCAGCAGGCGCTTGGTGATCACCTTGTCGAGCGCCGTGGCCGAACCGAGAATGCCGCAGCCGACCAGCGGCACGCGCGCCACCTCGGCAAGGCCCTGCACCGAGCCGTCCTCGCCATAAAGGCCATGCAGCACCGGGAACAGCGCGTCGATCTTGCCAGTCTCGCTGATCCGGCCATCCGGCCCGATCGCCAGCATGCGGCCGCGCCCGCCGGGCACCAGGGCCAGCTCGGTGCCGTTTTCCGGCTTGGTCAGCGCCTTGCCGTCGAAGCGGCTCTCGAACCACCGCCCGTCGTGCGTGATGAAGATCGGCACGGCCTCGTATTTATCCGGCGACAGCGCCGCCATGACGTTGGTGCCCGACATCACGGACACGTCGTGTTCGGAGGACCGGCCACCGAACAGCACGGCGATGCGGAGTTTGCTTGCGGTTGTCATAGAGGATCTCAAAGCTGGGAGGTAAGTCAGGCGCCCACCGCGATGCCGCGGTTGGCGAAGAAACGGTCGAAATCGGCGAGCGGCAGCACCACGTCGTCCCTAGTGTCGCGCTGGTGGCCGGAGGGGTTGTGGAAGCGGATGGTGTCGGGCGTCGCAGCCGTGACCAGCACCAGATGCCCACCCTTTGACGGCGGCTGCCGATCCGGCCAGCGGATATCGTGATGCACCGATGCCATGAAGAACGGAAAGTGGCTGAGCAGCCCCGGCAGTTGCGCCGTGTCGATGCCGGTCACCACCTCGGCCTTCAGCCCGAAGCGCTCGCCGACCATGCGGACGAAGGGCGCGTAGATCAGGCCCTTGATGCTCGCCCCGTCGGCGCTGACGACATAGCCGCCATATTCGGTGGCGGCGCGGGCCAGCTCCAATATGGGATGCACCGCGCCGCGCGCCGCGAGGATCATCTTGAGGCAGGCCATGCCGCAGACGTTCCCCGCCCAGCGCGCATATTCCTCCACCGTGTCGGCGCCCGACTGCGCCCACAGCGGGTCTCGGAGCAGGGCCGCCTCGCCCTCGGCGACGACGTCGAGCGTCATCTCCGGTGTTTCCCATTGGCTGAAGTAAGGCACGGCGCTGACAGGCATATCCATCGGGTAGAATCACATCTCGCTTGAAAGTGGCTCAACAAAACCGCATTATAACGGCGATTTAAAGAGCCACTATCGACGCGCGAGGTGAGCCACTTGGCCGAGACCGCCAGCCTGAGACGAAGGCGAGAAGGACCATCCGCCGGCTTCCGCCCCAGGGTCGATCCGTCATCTCCCGCCTCTCTCGCCCGCCAGCTCTATCTTGCGCTGCGCGAAGCGATTGCCGATGGCCGGCTCGATGCCGGCGAACGCCTTCCCTCCACCCGTCTCGCGGCTGAGGAGTGGCGCCTGTCGCGCGGCACGGTGGCCGAGGCCTATGACATCCTGATCGCCGAGGGTTACGCCCTGGCCCGCCACGGCTCGGGCACCTACATCGCCTCCGGCGTGCCCGACCGGCCCGCCAAGACGGGCGAACGCCCAGAGCCGACGGCCGACGATGCCCGGCGCGACATTTCCACCCAGGCGCGGCGGGTGCTCACCTCCGGGCCGAGCCTTGCCTCGCAGAAGATGCTGCCCTTCGTCACCGGCCGCATGGCCCATGACGAGCGGACGGTCGGCGTGCTCGGCCGTCTCGCCGGCCGGCACATCAACTATGCCTTCGAGGGCTATGGCAACATTCAGGGCGAGCCGGCATTGCGCGCGGCCATCGTCGCCCATCTCGCGGTGTCGCGCGGCGTGCGCTGCACCGCCGAGCAGGTGTTCATCACCGCCGGCACCCAGCAGGCGCTCGACCTCGCCTTCCGCGTCTTGGCCTCGCCCGGCGACCGGGTGGTGGTGGAAGATCCCTGCTATCCGCCGGCCCGGCAATGCCTGGCCTTCAACGGCGCCACCATCGTCGGCCTGCCGGTCGATCCCGAGGGCATCCTGACGGCGCCGCTTCAGGCCGAGGGCTTCGAGCCGCCGGCCCTGTTCTACGTGACGCCGTCCAACCAGTATCCGGTGGGGGCGGTGCTGTCGCTGCCCCGGCGGCTGGAGCTGCTCGCCTACGCCCGCCAGCACGGCTCGTGGATCGTCGAGGACGATTACGACAGCGAGTTCCGCTACGACGGCCACCCCATCGCCTCGCTGCAGGGGCTCGATCAGGCGAACCGCGTGCTCTACACCGGCACCTTCAGCAAGGCGCTGTTGCCCAGCCTCCGCCTCGGCTATCTGGTGGTGCCGCCCGACCTCGTGCCGGTGTTCGCCGCCATCCGCCCGATGCTCGACCGCTGCCCGCCCACCTTCCAGCAACGCGTCGTCGCCGACTTCTTGGGCGAGGGCTATTTCCCCGCCCACCTGCGCCGGCTGAGAGAACGGCTGCGCGCCTCCCGCGACCTCCTCGCCGGCCTCGTCACCGACCGCCTCGGCGAGCATCTCACGGTGATGCTACCGGATCAGGGCATCAACCTGACGGCTCAGAGCACCGGCACCTGGGCCAGCGACACGGCCGTCTCCCGGGCGGCGCTCGAAAAAGGCGTCGTGGTCATGCCGCTGTCGCGCATGAACGTCTCCATCACCGACACCACGCGGCTGATGCTGGGCTTCTCCGGCCTCTCCGAGCAGGAGGCGGACACCGGTACGCGGCTGCTGGCCGAGGTGTTCAGGGCGGGCAGGTTCTAGCGGCCACCCTGTTCGCCGAAGGCGGCAACAGAGCGGTGAAGTGAGGAAGGTTGGAGCCCGATGTCATCCGCCCGCTCCACCGTCCCGAGGTCCTCTGCCTAAAGCGCAGGATGACGCTCTATGCCGATCTCGCATGTGCGAGATTAAGCGATTTCAAGTACTTGGTGGGCATTGCCACCGTCTTCCAAGCGGAGTTTTTCAAGCTTGCCCGGGAATTTGCCCGGGTACGGAGGCGAGCGGCTACCGCTTTGTTTCATTTACATAAAACTGTCATCCTGCGCTTTAGGCGCAGGACCTCAGGCAGAACATAGCGCGATGCCGATATCGGGCTCCGATCACGACATGATGGTTTCGAACAGATCTTCCCATTCAGGGTTCATGTCCTCGATGAGACGAATCTTCCAGGCGCGCTTCCAGAACTTCAACCGCTTCTCGCGATGAATGGCGTCGGTGATGTCAGGGTAGTCCTCGTACCAGACCAGCCGCGTGCAGTTGTAGCTGTCGGTGAAACCGCGATGAACGTGGTTGCGATGCTCCCAGATGCGCCCCTCCAAATCGGACGTGACGCCGACGTAGAGCACACCCTGAGGCTTGTTGGTGACGATATAAACCCAGCCGGGATTCATGCTGTATGCATCATGGAAATGAGAGAGCTGCTCAACCCTAGGGTTTGAAGCGCCGGATATCAACCGCCCGCTCTACCTTCCTGAGGTCCTGCGCCTAAAGCGCAGGATGACAGTTTTATATAGAGGGAACAGATGGATAGTGCCGCGCACTCCGTCTTATCTCCCGCCCCTATAAGATGTCATCCTGCGCTTTAGGCGCAGGACCTCAGGCAGGACGGAGCGCAGCGCCGATATAGGTCTCCAAACAAAAACATCCCCGGCGACGGACTGCCACCGGGGATGCTCTGTTTCTACCGAAGGAGCTCGATCAGCTAATCGCTTCCACAGCCGCCCTCTGGATCGCCAATCCTGCCTCATACTGCTTCAGCCAGGCGCCGTAGCCCTTCACATCCGCCGCATCGGGCTTGGCGACATCCAGCTTGGCGCCGGCGAACACACGCTCGTTGAGATAAGCGCCGAGGTTCTTGCCCTTGCCGCTTCTCAGATACTCGGCCAGCACGGCGATGCCCCAGGCACCGCCCTCGCTCGCCGTATCACCCACCGTCACCGGCGCGCCGATGGCCGCCGCCAGCAACCGCTGGGCGACGCCGGCCGTCTTGAACATGCCGCCGTGGGCGAACATGGAGTCGAGCTTCACGCCCTCGTCGGTGAGCACCTTCATGCCCAGGCTGAGCGTGCCGAAGGCGGCGTAGAGCTGGGTGCGCATGAAGTTGGCCAGCGTCAGGCGGCTGCCGGGGGTGCGCACCACCAGCGGGCGTCCCTCGGTGAGGCCGGTGATCGGCTCGCCGGCCAGATAGTTGTAGGCGAGCAACCCGCCGCCATCCGCTTCGCCCTCAAGGGCGGCCGCGAACAGCGCGCCGAACACCGCGTTGGCGTCCGACTTGGCGCCGATCGCCTTGGCAAATTCCGTGAACACGCCGGCCCAGGTGCCGAGCTCGCTGGCGCCGTTGTTGCAGTGAACCATGGCGACGAGATCGCCGCCCGGCGTGGTGACGATGTCGAGTTCCTCATGCACCGTGGTCAGCGGCTTTTCCAGCACCACCATGGCGAAGATCGAGGTGCCGGCGCTGATGTTGCCGGTGCGCGGCGCCACGGCGTTGGTCGCCACCATGCCGGTGCCGGCGTCGCCTTCCGGCGGGCAGACCGGGATGCCGACCGTGAGCTTGCCGGTGGGGTCGAGCAGCTTGGCGCCCTCGGCGGTCAGCGTTCCGGCGTCGTCGCCGGCCACCAACACCTTCGGGAACAGCGCGGGCGCATTCAGGCCCGGCTTGTGAGCCTTCACCATCTCGCCGAAGCGCTTCAGCATCGGGCCGTCATAGTCGTGCGTGGCGGCGTCGATCGGGAACATGCCCGAGGCATCGCCGACGCCGATCACCTTCTGGCCGGTCAGGCGCCAGTGCACGAAGCCGGAGAGCGTGGTGATGAAGGCGACGCCCGCCACATGCGGCTCGTTGTCGATCACCGCCTGATAGAGATGGCTGGCCGACCAGCGGAGCGGGAAGTTGAAGCCCAGCGTCTTGGTCAGCTCGGCGGCGGCGCGCTCGGTGTTGGTGTTGCGCCAGGTGCGGAACGGCACCAGGAGCTTGCCGGCGGCGTCGAAGGCGAGATAGCCGTGCATCATCGCCGAGAAGCCCAGCGCGCCGACCTTGGTCAGCTCCACGCCGTAGCGCTTCTTCACATCGGCGCTGAGCGCGGCATAGGACGCCTGCAACCCGGCCCAGATCGCCTCTTCCGAATAGGTCCACAGGCGGTCGACGAACTGGTTCTCCCAGCCGTGGGTGCCGGTGGCGAGCACCTCGTGATCCGGCCCGATCAGGCAGGCCTTGATGTTGGTGGACCCGAGCTCAATGCCCAGCGAAGTGCGTCCCTCGGCGATCGCCGCGGCCATGGCCTGCGTCATCGGCTTTCAACTCCCTAATATGGTGCCCGTTTGCTACGGGCGACCGGTATGATCGTTATCCTCACCATACCGCAGAGCACCTGTCGATGAGTAGTGACAGGTACCGCAACGATATGGAGGATGCTGCAATTCAAACGGGTGCCGCCCCGGCCTGTCGGCCATTGAGCAACCGCTGCACCTCCGCCTCGACCCGGCCGAGCGACAAGCCGGCCACACCGAAACGCTCGTAAAGCGAGGCGATCAGCGGCAGCAGATGTTCGGCGAGCCTCCCCTCGATATCGGCAGCCGGAATCTCCACCTCCAGCATAGCCTCGTCACTACGCGCCGCGTGCCCCTGAATGACGAGATCGCTCAGCGGGTTCGCCCAAGAACGAAGAACGCGACCGCTCAACCCGGTGAACAGGGCTCGGAAATGCACGGTTACGTCGCTGTCCGCCGCCTTTCGAAGGAGCGACGCCAGCCTTTCGGCATGCAGCAGCACCTCACCCATCCGCCACAGCGGCAGGGTCGTGTCGAACATCGCGCCGGCCGGGAAGGTTTCGGCGCCATCTTCCTCATAGCCGCGCATCAGGACCATCCGTCCAGACGGCGCGGCCCGCCAGAAATCACTGTGCGCGGGATCGGTGAAGGCACGTTCGAAACCATCGCTCGGCGGCGCCAGCCAGCATTCGATCAGCCCATCCACCTCGCGCGGGCGGAGATCCTCGCGGGTCGGCATCCAGAACGGCGGCCAGCCGGTCTTCGCCACGACAGCTTGTTCCAAAAGCCGTTCGAAAGCGGCAAGATCCAGTGTCTTGAGGTCGCCCTCCAGCCAATAGTCGATCCGGTACCAGCCACTCGAAAAGCGAGCCGGCATATCCGGGGCAAGCGGCGCCACCAGGCCCTGCCAGCGCTCGAACGCCTCGCGCACGAACCGCGTCTGCGCGTCTTCCGGCCGAGGTTCATCCACCAGACCAACCACGCGCAGGATGTCCATCGCTTTGGCCAGCGTCAGCGTCGTCTCGCCGCGCTCGAAGGACGCCATGGTCGGATGGCTGACGCCGGCCAGCGCCGCGTGGTCCTTCTGCGTCAGCCCCTCCGCCTTGCGGCGGCGCAGAGCCTCCTCGACGAGGCGCGACCAGGCGAGTGGCGCTATGGTAGAAGTCTGAGACATGAGCGGTCCACGATTTCCTTGAAGCGATGGGCAAAGCCGTCCTCAGGCTCGGCGTCCGGCGGTCGGATGATCGATGCCGCGCGCTCGACGCCGCGTTTCACATCCTTGAAGGTCTGATCGACAACCCGGTCCGGCAGGCCGATCTCCTTGCCGAAGGGCCTGAACACCGCCTGATCGACCGCCTCCAGCTGTAGTTTGCGGCCGCCGATCGACAGCGCCAGCAACTGGTCGAAGCCGTCATAAAGCACGGTGTTCACCACGTCATAGGCAGGCGACAGGCGCAGGCCATCAGGCGTTTCGAGCAGGGAGAAGTTCTTGAGATGAGCGTCACAATTGCCGATCAGAACGAAGGCGATCAGCCGCTTGAAGAAGCGCGCGAGATCGATCTGCGGCCGCGATGAGGTGCGCTCGATGACGGCCGCCACGTCCTCATAGGCAGCGTCATACTTGCCGGCATAGTCGCGCCCCCTCGGCTTTTGCAGGATCTGCGCGCAGTCTTCGAGGCGCAGCTTGCCGCCATCCGGCGTCCGGTCGAAGCGGGTGACGACGAGCGCGACCTCGCCAAGCGCCGCGATCACAGCCGTGGTGAACCCAGTCACCTCCCCCTCGCCCAGCACCGCCGCCGCCCATCTGAGACTGAGAGCCTCGTTGCGAACGAGGCTGCCGATCCGCTCGGAATTGAACTTGGCGATATAAGGCGCCGGACCTGTCGCCGCCGCGGGAACGAAACGGCCATCCGCCTCTCTGGTGACCAGCAGCTTCCTCTGCACGCCCGACACCGTGCGGCCGGGGCTGGCCGTGATCTCGGTCACGGCGGGCAGCGGGACTTCCCCCTCGAGGGGACGGACGCTGACCGCCCCGATGCAATCAGCGCCATAGCGCAGCAGCAGCCCGAGATCGTCCTCCTCGACCACATGGGCCGACCGCGCCTGCTGCTCCCTGAGCCAACCCTCCGGCCCGATATGCTGGAAGAACGGGTTGAGCCCGGCCGGCCATTCATGTTCGCGCCGGATCGCGGGAAAGCAGCAAGCGATATCGCCCCCGCGCCAATCGGCGCGATAGGTGAAGCGCGTGCCACCGCCGGCCGTTTCGACCAAAACGCCCGCCAGTTCATCCCTGAAAAGAATGTCGGCGCTTCTAAGAGTCATGCAATCACACCTTCAACGACTAGCCTGAAGGATACCACATAGCGCCAGAATGAAGCTACAGCTTAATTCTGGCGACAATCCAGACAGTGAATCAATTTTTGAATTGATAGAAGTGGAAAAAGGAAAAGAAACGCAGTTATTAATTCATTCTCGAACCATAATCTGACGCCTGATCGCAGCTACGAAACCATACTTGAATCGACCGCAAGATGGGCGGCGACACAGCCGCCACCCGCGCGATCATCCAGTTCGCCTATCGCCAGTTGGTCTTGGCCAGTTCGATCAGCTCGTCGCCGCGGCCGCTCAGGATCGCCCGCATCATGTAGAGCGAGAAGCCCTTGGCCTGTTCGAGGGTGATCTGCGGCGGCATGGCCAGTTCCTGCTTGGCGGTCATCACGTCGACCAGCACCGGGCCGGGCGTGGCGAAGGCCTCGTCGATCGCCGCCGGCAGCGCCTTGGCGTCGTCGACGCGGATGCCCTTGATGCCGATCGCCTCGGCCACCTTGACGAAGTCGGGGCTGTTGAGGTCGGTGTCGTC
>JAGSYV010000257.1 GCA_018262505.1 Pseudomonadota bacterium | reverse complement strand
CGCTCCAGACGAAAGCCTGATCACCATGGGTTTCAAGTGCGGCATCGTCGGTCTGCCCAACGTCGGCAAGTCCACGCTCTTCAACGCGCTCACCAAGACGGCGGCCGCCCAGGCGGCCAATTATCCCTTCTGCACCATCGAGCCGAACACCGGCGAAGTGGCGGTTCCCGATCCGCGCCTTGCCGTGCTGTGCGAGAAGGCCAAGTCGGCGCAGATCGTGCCGACCCGCATCACCTTCGTCGACATCGCCGGCCTGGTGCGCGGCGCCTCCAAGGGTGAAGGCCTCGGCAACCAGTTTCTCGGCAACATCCGCGAGGTGGACGCCATCGTCCACGTGCTCAGGTGCTTCGAAGACACCGACATCACCCACGTCGAGGGGCGCATCGATCCGGTGAGCGACGCCGAAACGGTGGAAACCGAGCTGATGCTGTCCGATCTCGACAGCCTTGAGCGGCGCGTCGTGCCACTCAGGAAACGCGCCCAGGGTGGCGACAAGGACATCAAGGAACAGGTCGAGCTGATGGACCTCGCCCTCGAGGCATTGCGCGACGGCCGGCCAGCCCGCACCGCCAGCATTCCCAAGGGCGCCGAACTCGCCTTCGCGGGCCTCAACCTCCTGACCTCCAAGCCGGTGCTCTACGTCTGCAACGTCGAGGAAGCGGCGGCCGCCACCGGCAACAGCCAGTCGGCGCGCGTGTTCGAGATGGCTGAGAAGCTTGGCGCCAAGGCCGTGGTCATCTCGGCGGCCATCGAGGCGGAAGTCGCCCAGCTCGACGATGCCGAGCAGAAGGAATTCCTGGAGACGCTCGGCCTCGAAGAGCCCGGCCTCGACCGGCTGATCCGCGCCGGCTACGAGTTGCTCGGCCTGATCACCTATTTCACCGTCGGCCCGAAAGAGACCCGCGCCTGGACCATCGTCAAGGGCACCAAGGCACCGCAGGCGGCCGGCGTCATCCACACCGACTTCGAGCGCGGCTTCATCCGCGCCCAGACCATCGCCTATGAGGATTACATCGCCTATGGCGAGGTGAAGGCCAAGGAACTCGGCAAGGCGCGCGACGAAGGCAAGGAATATGTCGTCGCCGACGGCGATGTCATGCTGTTCAAGTTCAACACCTGATCGCACTATCGCCACATTTTTGACGCCGCCGCGGAACCTTCGCGGCGGCGTTGGCGTTTCTGATATTGGATCCTTGTCTCCGCTTCTCCTGGAACACTGCGTTTACCAACCGTTTACCGCGATGAACGCGAGATGAACGGCGGGTTCGGCGCCCGTTCAAGCCGGCGGCAATAAGGTGACATCATGGCGCGGAAGGGGCCGCGCCGCAGCAGCATCGGCAGCACGCTATGGCCCGCAAGACCAAACTTCTGAGCTGGATCGCCGCCGCGCTGGTGGCGCTGACCACCATGGTCGCCGCCCGCACCCTGCCCGACCGAATTTGGCCAGGGGATTTCAGCGTTACGGTGGAGATCTCGGCAACAGCCGGCGCCGGCGTCGCCACCAGCTGGCAGGCGCCCTAAACGCCCAAACCGGCGTTCAGACCCACGCTCAAACCAAAGCGTCCCAAAGAAAACGGCGGACACGCCACCTTAGCATGCCCGCCCAAAATCGATCCGGAGCGATGAAGAAACCGCCAACTGTTCGGATCAGCTGGCGTGGTAGGAGCGGCGCGACGCCACTTCGTCGAGCGCATCCTGCTCGGCGGCGTCCTGAGCGGACCTCCTCGACCGCCTCGCTGAGCGCCGCCTGCGCCGCGTCGAGCTGCCCCCTCAGATCATTGGCCGAACCGATGAGGTTGTCGCGCCGGCCCATCGCCGCCTTGGCAAAGGTCGGATAGGCGAAGTGGGCGACATCGGTAATGCCGCTGCGCTTCTGTTCGGCCAGGATCTGCTCGTCGAGTTCGGACGCCATGCGCTCGAATTCGGCGATCATCATTTCGATCTGCATCACCTGCCGACGCTTCTCGTCGACCTGAAACCGCTTGAGTCGGATAAGACTGTTGCGAGATTTCATTTCAAATTACTCCCCGGAATGCGCGTATCGTAAACCGACAGTGCTTTCCAAAAGGTGAGCAAGATCGCGGTAACCGTCATGACGACGGGTACATTCGTCTTTTCCCTGCGTCAAAAAGGCTTCGAGCGGCCCGGAAACGTCGATCGACTGGTCGACTTCCGGATTGCTGCCGCGCCGGTAGGCACCGAGGCGGATCAGTTCTTCCATGTCGGCGAAGGTGGCCATCAGCCGCTTGGCGTCGCGGATCATCGGCCGGATTTCCTCCTCGATGCAACCGGGCATGGTCCGCGATACCGTTTTCAGAACATTGACAGCGGGATAGCGGCCGCGCTCGGCAATGGCGCGCTCCATGACGATATGGCCATCGAGGATGCCGCGCACGGCATCGGCCACCGGTTCATTATGATTGTCGCCATCGACCAGCACGGTGAACAGGCCGGTGATGGTGCCACCACCCACCGGGCCGGGACCGGCGCGTTCCAGAAGGCGCGGCAGCTCGGAAAACACCGTCGGCGTATATCCTTTGGACGTAGGCGGTTCGCCGGCCGACAGGCCGATCTCACGCTGGGCCATGGCAAAACGCGTCACCGAGTCCATCAGACAGAGCACATCCTGCCCCTCGTCGCGGAAATATTCGGCGATGGTCAGCGTCAGGTAGGCCGCCTGCCGCCGCATCAGCGCCGTCTCGTCGGAGGTGGCGACCACCACCACTGAGCGGGCGAGACCCTCCTCGCCGAGGTCGTCCTCGATGAACTCCTGCACTTCGCGGCCACGCTCGCCGACCAGCCCGATCACCGACACGTCGCAGGCCGTGTAGCGGGCCAGCATGGAGAGCAACACCGACTTGCCGACGCCGGAGCCGGCGAAGATGCCCATGCGCTGGCCACGGCAGCAGGTGGCGAATGTATTAAGGACGCGCACGCCGAGATCGATCGGCTCGCCCACCCGCGCCCGCTCG
>JAGSYV010000089.1 GCA_018262505.1 Pseudomonadota bacterium | reverse complement strand
GTTTACCGTGCGCGACTGAGCAAGTCCCGCAATCAGAGCGGCAAGGCTCAAAAGCCGGCTCTTGCTCAACGCAAAGTGCGCCGATAGCGTCATCATGAGAGCGGTTTGAACGGCGGTCATCTCTGAAGATCCTTTTGGCGAAGAATCTTCAATCTTACCCCTTCATCCCGCTCTCACCCTAACTGTCGTGTACGGTGATATGTCCCATCGCAACTTCTGGAATTGCCTAACCGATCCTCCATATTCCTGCGGAATGTGAGAACGATGGGCATCGGATTTCAAATCGATCGCCCAAATACGGAACAAAATTCCCTCTAGGCGCCGGTAATTCACCACGCATGCTTTGTGCCTTCGGTGCCCATCATTACTATCGAGCGGTCATCCAGTTTTCGTGGTCCCCCGCCGATGTCGCTCCTGTCTTTCCGCAATGTCGCCAAGGCCTTCGGGTCAACGCAAGCGCTTGCCAGCGCCTCGCTGGACATCGATGCCGGCGAGATCGTCGCGCTGATGGGCTCGAATGGCGCGGGCAAGTCGACGCTGGTGAAGATTCTCTCGGGTGTGATCGAGGCGGACGCCGGTGATATTCGCTTCAAGGGACGCTCCTTCGCGCCGCGCACGCCGGCCGAGGCTGCCGCCGCCGGTGTCGTTACGGTGCACCAGTCGACCGGCGTCGTCGGCATTCCCGGACTGACGGTGGCCGATTCGCTGCTGCTCGACCGCTACGCCGACAAGGCGGTGCCGCTGTTTCTCTCGCGCCGCAGCGTGCGCGAACAGGCCCGTGTCATCGTCGCCGAGGCAGGCTTCGACCTACCGCTCGAGCGCGATTTCGGCGATCTCTCCGCCGCCGACCGGCAACTGGTGGCCATCGCCCGCGCCATCGGCCATCGGGCCGAGCTGATCATTCTCGACGAGCCGACGGCCAGTCTGTCCGGCAGCGAAGCGGCCCGTCTCTACGGCATCCTGAAGGGTCTGGCGGCGCGCGGCATCGCCATCCTCTACATCTCCCATCGCCTCGCCGACCTCGAAGCGCTGGCCAACCGGGTGGAAGTGCTGCGCGGTGGCCGTGTCGCGGGCAGCTTCCGGCGACCGATCGACTTCGACGCCGCCGTCGAGACGATGATCGGCCGACCGCTGGCCGCCGCCCACCCCGACGCCCGCCACGCCAGCGGAGCGGCGGTCCTCAGCTTGCGCAACATTCGCCTGCTACCGCACAGCCGGCCGTTCGATCTCGACCTTTACGCTGGTGAAGTGGTGGCGGTGACCGGTGTGCTCGGCGCCGGCAAGTCTCGCCTGCTGACGGGTATCTTCGGCCACGGCCGCTTCGCCTCGGGCGAGATGCGCGTCGACGGCAAACCCTATGCGCCGCGCCACCCCACTGATGCGATCGCCGCTGGCGTGGTGATGGCTGGTGAGGACCGTCATCGCTCGTCGCTGATGCCGGCCGGCTGGCCTGGAGAGGCGGTCCGCTCGACCATCAGCCTACCGCATCTGCCACGCTGGTTCCCGTCCGGCTTTCTTCTGGGCAACCGCGAGACTGTGGAAGGCGCCCGGGCGATCTCCCGTCTTGGCATTCGTGCCGCCTCGCCGGCCGCTTCGATCTGGTCTTTGTCCGGCGGCAACCAGCAAAAGACGGTGATCGCCCGCTGGGAGGCCGAGCCGAGCCGCGTGCTGCTGCTCGACGAACCATTCCAGGGCGTCGACCTCGGCGCCCGTCAGGACATCATCGCCGCCATCCGTGCCAACACCGAACGCGCCACGCTGATCGCCACATCCGACCCGGAGGAGGCGGCCGAAGTCGCCGACCGCGTCGTGGTGCTGGACGGTCACAGCGCCATTCCTTCCGCGCCCGCCAGCACGGACGCCATACAGGACCTTGCATCATGACATCCGACAGCAACGCCGTTTCAGCCCCGGCGGCCGGCGGAAATTCACTTTCCCAGCTTGCAGATCTCGTCCGCAACGGCGCGATCTTCATCCTGCTCGTGCTGCTGATGATCGGCTTCACGCTGGCCCAGCCGGCCTTCATCGGCATCAACAACCTGATGAGCATCCTGCAGGCGGTGGCCGTGGTGGCCATCCTCGGCGCCGGCGTCACCATTTCCATGGCGGTCGGTGGCTTCGATCTGTCGGTCGGCGCCGTCGCGGCATCGTCGGTGATGGCGGCGAGCTACGCCATGATCGTCTGGCGGCTTGACGCCCTGCTCACCGTGCCGCTGGTGCTGGCCTTCGGCGCGACGATCGGCATCATCAACTCGTTTCTGATCGTCCGCCTGCGTATCCCCGACATGCTGGCGACGCTGGCCATGATGTTCCTGCTCACCGGCCTGCAGCTGATCCCGACCGCCGCAAGTACGATCCGCTGTTCCTCACCATCGGCCGCTCGTCGATCGGCGGGCTGGTGCCGGTGCCGGTGATCCTGACGCTGATCGTCGCCGCCCTGCTCTATGTGCTGACTGAGCACACCCGCATTGGTCGTCTGCTGTTTGCCACCGGCGGTAACGAACTGGCCACCCGCCTGGCCGGGGCCTCGACCGCCCGCCTCAAGGTGATCGCCTATGTGCTGTCGGCGACGCTCGCCTCACTCGGCGGCATCGTCGTCGCCGCCCGCGTCGGACGCGGCGACGTCTCCTCCGGGTCGTCGCTGATGATGGACGCAGTGGCCGCCTCACTGATCGGCTTCACAGTGCTGGGCCTGAGGCGTCCCAACGTGTTCGGCACCGCCGTCGGCGCCGTCTTCGTCGGCGTTCTCCTCAATGGTCTCACCATGCTGAACGCCCCCTACTACACGCAGGATTTCGTCAAGGGCGCCGTGCTCGTCGGAGCACTCGCCATGACGTACGGCTTTGGCCGCGCCCGAAGCTGACAAGGCCAACCCGACCACTTCGCCCCCCAACTCACGGAACCACGATGAAGCTCATCTCCTCCCTCGCCGGCTTCGCCGCCGGCACCGCTCTTCTCGTCTCCTCGGCACAGGCCGAAGGCCTGGCCGGTGCGCCGGCTCCCTTCGACAAGAGCGGTGTTGAAATCGCCGTCGTCAGCTTCCTCGGCAGCGGAGACTGGCTGCAGGCCTTCGAAGCCGGCACCAAACGGCAGGCCGAGGCGCTCGGCGTCACGCTGACGCTGTCGCAGGCCCGCAACGATAACGACACCGAACGCACCCTCGTCGAGCAGGCGATCAATCGTGGCGTCAAGGGCATCGTCATCAACAACGGCCGTCCGGAAGTGCTGAAGGACGTTGCCCAAAAGGCGCTCGATGCCGGCATCAAGGTGGTCGCCTACGACGTCAATCTCGACAATCCCGCCATCCCACAGATCGAGCAGTCCGACAAGGACATGGCGCGTCTGGTGCTGGAGCAGGCGGTGAAGGACAAGGGTGATGGCTTCGTCGCCAGCGCCGTCTATGTCGCCGGCTTCGCGCCGCTCGACCGCCGCTATGCCGTGTTCAAGGACTTCGTCGCCAAGCACAACCTGACCGAAAAGGCTGTCTGGGGCGTCGTCAACGACACCGTGCCGGCCTCGGTCGCCGACCAGACCAAGGCGGTGCTGCGCGCCAATCCGGAAATATCGGTGATCTTCACGCCGTGGGATGAGTTCGCCAAGGGCGTCAAGCTGGCCATTGACGAACTCGGCGTCGCCGACAAGACCAAGATCTACGGCGTCGATATCTCCACCGCCGACATTCAGCTGATCAACGAGCCGGGCAGCACCTGGGTGGCAACCGCCGCCACCAATGCCGCCGTCGTCGGCGAGGTGGCGGTGCGCGCCGTGTCGCTGTCGATTGCTGGTCAGAATCCCGGCGCATCCGTGCTGTTGCAGCCGACGCTGGTCACCCGCGACGATCTCGTCAACAACAAGATCGAGACCATCGAAGACCTGCAGCAGAAGTTCCCGGCGTTCAGCGCCTCCGACGCCGCCACGGCGAGCTGGATACCGGCGCCCAAGCCGTGAACTGATTGATCTTCTGACCTGAACACGGGCGTCGCCGTCGGCGGCGCCCTCTGCGTGAATGAGTTCCGGCCATCCCTGGTCGCGCGGCTTCTCCATCATCGACGTGCGCGATCCGAAGCGCCCCGGCGAGGTCACCTACGTGCCGGCGCCGGACAACACCTGGAACATCCATCTGCAGGCGCATGGCGACTTGCTGCTGGTGATCAACGCCCTCGACCTGTTCGCCGATGTCGACGTCGCCACCGACGAGAGGGTCTATTACACGAAATCGGTCGGCGAGACGTTCGGTGTCGCCGCCAGCAAGCAAGCCTGGGCGGCCGGCATGACCGTCTACGACATTTCCAAGCCCGACCGCCCGAGGAAGATCGGCCAACTCGAGTCCGGCGGCATCGGCTTTCATCGCCTGTGGTATGTCGGCGGCCGCTGGGCCTATGCCTCGGCGCTGCTCGCTGGCTTCACCGACTACATCTTCGTCACCATCGATCTTGCCGATCCGACCAAACCGGTGATCGTCGGCAAATGGTGGCTGCCGGGCATGAACACGGCAGCCGGCGAACAGCTCGCCGCCCCTGACGGCAAGCGCTGGGCGCTGCATCACGCCCTCGTTTCCGGTGACACCGCCTATGCCTGCTGGCGCGACGGTGGACTGACTTTGCTCGATATTTCAGATCGTTCCGCGCCGAAGCTCATCGTTCATCGCAACTGGTGCCCACCGTACGGCGGCGGCACCCATTCGGCACTGCCCCTGCCCGGCCGCGACCTGCTGGTCGTCGCCGACGAGGCGGTGCTCGACAACGAGGAAGACGGCCGCAAGCTGACCTGGCTGTTCGATATCCGCGCCCCCCAGAACCCGATCTCTATCTCGACGCTGCCGGTGCCGGACGAGGCGGACTATCCGAACAAGGGAGGCCATTTCGGCCCGCACAATCTGCATGAGAACCGTCCCGGCAGCTTCGTTTCGGACACCCTGATCTTCGCCACCTGGCAGAATGCCGGCATCCGCGCCTTCGACATCTCCGACCCCTACCGGCCGCGCGAGACCGGCGCGCTGGTGCCGGCGGCGCCACGTGTGATGACCGATCGCCGGCCTGGGCGATCACAGGTGATCCAGTCGGCCGACGTCTTCGTCGATGCCACCGGCCTGATCTATGCGACCGACTACAACGCCGGCCTCGAAATCATCGAATACGGCGGCTGATCGGAAAGACCCGCGAAATGTATGAACAGTCTGAGGCCTTTGCCGCTCTGGCCGCTCGCTACGGCAGCCGCTTTTCCCGTTCGCAGGCGCTGCGAGAGCAGCACGGTGGCGGCGAGACCTATCACGCCATCGCCGCGCCCGACGCCGTTTTCTTCGCTGAAACCACCGGCGAGGTGGCGGATGTCGTGAAGCTCTGCGCCGGCGACGGCATACCGATCATCGCCTTCGGCGCCGGTACCTCGCTCGAAGGACATCTCGCCGCGAGTCGCGGCGGCCTGTCGCTCGATCTCACCCACATGAACAAGGTGCTGCGCATCAGTCCCGAGGACCTCGACTGCACCGTCGAGGCCGGCGTCACGCGCGAGGCGCTCAACGTCTATCTGCGCGATCAGGGCCTGTTCTTCCCGGTCGATCCCGGTGCCAACGCCACGCTCGGCGGCATGGCGGCGACACGGGCGTCCGGCACCAATGCCGTGCGTTACGGCACCATGCGTGACAATGTGCTGTCGCTGACCGTGGTGCTGGCCAACGGCGAAGTGATCCGCACGTCGAGCCGTGCCCGCAAGTCGGCGGCCGGCTACGACCTGACGCGGCTGTTCGTCGGCTCGGAGGGCACGCTCGGCATCATCACCGAAGTGACGCTGCGCCTGCACGGCATCCCCGAGGCGACGGCGGCGGCGACCTGCCGTTTCCCCGATCTCGCCAGCGCGGCGCAGGCGGCCATCGCCGTCATCCAGTATGGCGTGCCGATCGCCCGCGTCGAGCTGATGGAGAAGCGGCTCGTCGACTATACCAACGCCTATTCCCAGCTGGATCTTGGCAGCGCCGACACGCTGCTGTTTGAGTTTCACGGCTCGGAAAAGGGCGTCGCCGAGCAGGTGGAAACGGTGCGCGGCATCGTCGCCGACGAATTTTCCTGGGCGACGACGCCGGAGGAGCGCTCACGCCTGTGGAAGGCCCGCCACAACGCCTTTTACGCCGTGCTCGCCGCCCGCCCCGGCGCCAAGGGCTGGGCGACCGATATCTGCGTGCCAATCTCCGAACTGGCCGGCTCGGTGGCACTCGCCCGCGACCTCGTCGAGAAAGCGGACGCCACAGCCGCCATCCTTGGCCATGTCGGCGACGGCAATTTCCACGTGATGTTCGCCGTCGATCCCGATGACCCGGCCGAGCTGTCCCGCGTCCGCGCCGTCAACGCCGAACTGATCCATCACGCCATCGCCGTCGGCGGCACCTCGACCGGCGAACACGGCATCGGCTCGGGCAAGATCGAGTACATGCGCGAAGAGTTCGGCAACGCCGCCATCGCGCTGATGCGGGCGCTGAAATCCGCCATCGACCCCCAGGGCATTCTCAACCCCGACAAGATCCTGCCGCCGATCTAAGCAAATTCAACATCGGAAGGAATAGTTTTCCCTCACGATGCGTCAAAGGAAACCGATCGTCGCCGCTGCCGGCGAAAGCGATCAGACCATCCTTTGACTATTTTATCTATAGATTAATATCCTTGAGATGGCCGCACGCGCGTTACAGCCGATCATGCGGGACCGTCGCCATCATTCATCAGGCCTTCCGGCCGCAGCAGGATTTTTCAAGATGACCTTTTTCGGAAAGGCCGCCGCGTCGTCCGGCGCGCTTGTCGCCTCCCTTCTGATCACCACCGCGGCTTTCGCAGGTGGTCTGGCCGGCGCGCCGGCGCCCTTCGACAAAGGAGGCGTCAAGTTCGCCCTGGTCGGCTTCATCTCGGCCGGCGACTTCTTCTCGGCGGTTCAGGCCGGCGCCAAGGCACAGTCGGCGGCGCTCGGCGTCGCTCTGCAGGTGTTCCCCGGTCGCCAGGACCGGCATCAAGGTGGTGGCCTTCGACGTCAACATCGACAATCCCGCCGTGCCGCAGGTCGAGCAGAGCGATCACGAACTCGCCCGTCTCGCCCTCGATCTGGCGGTGAAGGACAACGGCACCAGCTTCAACGCCGGCTATGCTTATGTCGCCGGCTTCGCGCCGCTCGACCGGCGCAACGAGGTTTGGCAGGGCTTCAAAAAGGCCAATCCCGGCGTCGTCGAGAAGGCGCAGTTCGGTGCCGTCAACGCCACGACGGCGCTCTCCACCTCCGACCAGGCGAAAGCAGTGCTGCGCGCGAATTCCGACATCTCCGTTGTCTTCGCGCCCTATGACGAGTTCGCCCGCGGCGTGAAGCTCGCGGCGACCGAACTCGGCGTCGCCGACAAGGTGAAGATCTATTCGGCCGACGTGTCGACCGCCGACATCCAGGAGATCGTTGCCGAGGGCAGCCCGTGGGTCGCCACCGTCGCCACCAACCCGGCCGTTGTCGGGGCCGCCGCCATCCGGACCGCCGCCAAGTTGGTGGCCGGTGAAGCCGTCGACCACAATCTGATCATCAAGCCGACCTTGCTGACCCAGGCCGGACTGCGCTCGGCCGGCGTCACCACCATCGAGGAACTGGCGACCAAGGTGCCGGCGTTCAACGAAAGCGATGTCGCCACGGCCCCGTGGATTCCCACGGTCAAGTAGGCCGATCTCGCAAAAGACCAGCCCGTCACAACCAGAACCGGCTCCGGCGTCTCCCGCTGGGGTCGGTTTTTTTGTTGTCACCGGACTCTGCCGGCACCGTCGTCTCGCGGGAGAGTTTTTCCTTTTGGGCCACGGGTTTGGCAGAAATTTCCTAGTTCGCAGATAGGACATATGTAAATTCAGACATCATCTGTAAAGCGAGGACGAAGATGGCTGAGACGGCCTATCTTGGGGTCGATGTCGGCTCGACGTCAGTGAAGGCGGCGGTGTTCACCGCCGGCGGCCGGCGGCTCGGCGCGGCGTCACGGCCAAGCCGGTCGATCCGCCTCCAGCCAGGTTGGTCGGAACAGGACATGGACGAGGTGTGGGCGACGGCTGTTGCCGCCATGCGCACCGCCCTTTCCGACACTGGCGACGTCGATATCGCCGCCATCGGCGTCTCCGGTCAGGGCGACGGCCTGTGGCCCCTCGATGCCGACCTCCGACCGGTGCGCAACGCCATCCTGTGGAATGACAGCCGTGCCGACGACCTGATCCTCGACTGGATCGCCGACGGGACGTCGGCAAGGTTGTCGCGCTATAGCCGCACCGCCAACTGGGCCGGCACAGCCGGCACGTTGCTGCGCTGGGTCAAGGACAACGAACCGGACAGGGCAAAGCGCATTGCCCATCTGTTGTTTTGCAAAGACTGGGTCAACCTCCGCCTCACCGGCGTCCTCTCCACCGACTATTCCGATGCTTCGATTCCCTTCCTCGACATCGAGCGTCGCGTCTACGACACCGCCACTCTCGACCTCCTCGGTGTCGGCGAATTCGCCGGCGCGCTGCCGCCACCGGCTCGCTCTATCGGCATCAAAGGCGGACTGACGCCAGAGGCGGCCACCGCACTTGGGCTCAAGGCGTGCACGCCGGTCGCCACCGGCACCATTGACCTTGGCGCCCAGATGGCCGGCATGGGGCTCGGTCGTCCCGGCGACGTTTATCTCGTGCTCGGCACCACGGCCATGCTCAACGTGGTGACCGAACCGGAAGCCTTTGCCGGTGAGCCGATCGGTGCCACCCTCGCCCATTCCTACGCCGACCGCTTCATCCGGGTGATCGCGCCGCTGACCGGCACCCAGGCCTACGACTGGTTCGTGTCTCTCCATCCCGACATCACCGCAGCCGGCGATACCGCTGCCATCGCTTCCGCCTATGGTCGCCTTGCCGCTACGGCTCCGGTGGGAAGCCATGGTGTGCAGCTCCTGCCTTACCTTGCCGGCGAGCGCGCACCCTTCGTGGCGCCGCAGGCGACTGGTGCCTTCCACGGCCTCACAACCGCCACCACCCGCGCCGATCTGGCGCGCGCGGTGCTCGAGGGCGTCTCCTATTCGATGAAGCACTGCTTCCGTTCGACCGGCCTCGACCAGCCGGCCGAGGTGATCCTGACTGGCGGTGGCGGCCGCAACGCCTTGTGGTGCGACATTCTTGCCAGCGTGCTGGGCACCACCATCGTCGCCTCTGACGACAGCGACCACGGCCTATGGGGCGCCGCGCTGATCGCCGCCGCCGCCGTCGGGCATGTCGATATCGAGGCAACGCCACGCCGGAGAGAACGGCTGCGTCGCCACACGCCCGATCCGGCCGATGCTGCGCGCTACGCGCTGTTGTTCGAGCTTCACGCCGCGATCGCCGGCCTGTCGGCGCCGATCTGGAACGCCCGTCGTGCCACCCTCCGATCGTCAGGAGACCAGCCATGAGCCGATCGATGCGCGCCGCCGTCTACTATGCCCACGACGACATTCGTGTCGAGGATCGCCCGATCCCCAAGATCGGCCCCGGCGACGTTCTGCTGAGAACGCTGGCTTCGGGCCTGTGCGGCGGTGAGGCCATGCCCTGGTACAAGAAGGCGGAGCCGAAGGTGCTCGGTCACGAACCGGTCGGCGAAGTGGTCGAGGTTGGTGGCGAGGTCACGGGGTTCAAGCCTGGTGACCGGCTGTTCGTCAACCACCACGTCGGTCGCATCCACTCGCACTGGTCGCTGCGCGGCCATTTTACCCGCGATCCCTACTATTCGACCACCCGGCTCGATCCCGGCGCGCTCTGTCAGTATTATCGGGTCAGCGCTGCTCATCTTGCCACCGACGCCCATGTTCTGCCGGACAGCATTTCCGACGTGGCGGCGGTGACCATCGAGCCGTGGTCCTGCGTCATCGGTGGCCTCAAGGTTTGCGGTATCCAGCCCGGCGACACGGTGGCGGTGGTCGGCGCCGGTTTCATGGGCCAGGGCTTCGTCCACATGGCGCCGCTGTTCGGCGCCGGCAAGGTGATTGCCCTCGACTTCTCGCCCTGGCGCCTCAAGAAGGCGTTGGAACTCGGCGCGACCCACGTCATCAATCCCGGCGAGGGCGACGCGGTCGAGGCACTGCGCGCCGTCAACGGCGGCCTGCTCGCCGATGTCGTGGTGGCGATCGCGCCGGTTGCCCCGGCCTGGGATCTGGCCGGCCGGCTGGTCGAGGTCGGCGGCACCCTGCATCTCGGCGCCCCGTTGCCGCCCGACACGCCCTGGGTGCGCGACGGCAACCGCGCCTATTTCGACGAGATCACCGTCACGTCCAAATACTCCGGCGACCACACCGACACCTACGCCTACCTGCGCCTGCTCGCGGCCGGCCGCGTCCGGCCGGAAGCGGCAATCACCCATCACTTCGATCTCGAAGACTCGGCCGAGGCCTTCCGCACGCTGGTAGCGGCGCAGGAGTCGCTGAAAATCGTCGTCTATCCCAACGGCCGGCCGGCACGGCGCATCGGTGCCGAGGAGTCAGTTCATGCTTGAAGCCCTACGCGAGGAAGTCTGCGAACAGAACCTCGAGCTGCCCCTGGCCGGCCTTGTGGTCGGCTCGGGCGGCAACGTCTCCGGTCGCGATCCGGCCACCGGGCTGATCGTCATCAAGCCGAGCGGCGTCAAATTCGCCAAGTTGACGCCCGACAAGCTGGTGGTGATCGATCCGGACGGCGCCATTGTCGAGGGCGACCTCAAGCCATCGGTCGACACCGGCATTCACCTTTACATCTACAAGCGGCGGCCGGACGTGTTCGGCATCACCCACACCCATTCACCCTATGCCACCAGTTTTGCGGCACGCGGCGAGCGCATTCCGGCGGTGCTGACGCCAATCACCCACATCCTCGGTCGCGACGTACCCTGTGCACCCTACGCAACGCCCGGCGAAGTGGAGACCGGCGAGGCGGTGGTGAAGGCGGCCGATGGCGGCCTTGCCGCGCTGGTGCGGGCGCACGGCGTCTTCACCTTCGGCAAGTCGGCGACCGAAGCGACGTCGACCGCCCTCTATCTCGAGGAAGCCGCCAAGACCACCCATCTGGCGATGCTGCGCGGACCGGTCGAGGAAATGCCTCAGGAGGAAATCGACCGCTGCTACGCCTGGTTCCGCCGCCACTACGGCCAGAGCGGTAGCAAGCCCGTCAATTCGTGATTTCGGAGGGGACGATGGCAAAATTCGATGCGATCTTCATCGGCCTGACCATCCTCGACGTGGCCGGCCGCCCGGTGGAAACCATCCCGGCCGGCGGTGGCGTCACTTTCATCGACGAGATCCACCTCAATCCGGCCGGCACGGCGGCCGGCGCGCTGATGAACGCCGCCAAGCTCGGCCTTCGCACGGCGACGTCAGCCTGCCTCGGCCAAGACGAGAAGGCCGATTTCATCCTCGCCACCTACGCTCGGCTCGGCATCGACCTCCGCCTGATCCAGCGCACCGACACGGCGGCGACCTCGGCCACCATGCTGACCATCCGACCGAACGGCGAGCGGCCGGCGTTGCATTGCCGTGGCGCCTCCGACCATCTGTTCGTCACCGAGGCCGAATTCGACGCCGTCACCGACGCCCGCTTCCTGCATCTCGGCGGCACCGGCCTGCTCGCTGCCATGGACGGCGGTCAGAGCGCCAAGCTGCTCGCCCACGCCAAGGCGCGCGGCCTCGTCACCACCTTCGATCTGATCGCCCCCAATCCAGGCACGCTGGCACTACTCGATGACCTGCTGCCGCATGTCGACTATTTCATGCCGTCGATCGAGGAGGCCGCCTATCTGTCCGGCGAGAGCGATCCCGAAGCGGCCGCCCGCTTCTTCATTGCCCGTGGCGCCCGGGCCGCCGTCTTCAAGCTGGGGAGCGAGGGGTCCTACACGTTCACCGCCGACGGCCGCTCGTTCCGCACGCCCGCCTTCAAGGTCGAGGTATCGGATACTACCGGCTGCGGCGATGCCTATTGCGGCGGCTTCATCGCCGGCCTTGCCAAGGGGCTCGACCTCGAAGAGGCCTGCCGGCTCGGCTCGGCCACCGCCGCCCTTGTCGCCACCGGGCTCGGCTCGGATGCCGGCGTCATCGACCACGATCAGGTGCTCCGCTTCATCGCCACGACGGAAACCCGCCCGTGACAGAGATCATTGGCGACCATCGCCGCCCCCATGACGCACTGCTCGCCAACGTCGCCCTCCTCTACTACAAGGAAGGCCTGACGCAGGGCGACATCGCCCGTCGGCTCGGCGTATCGCGGCCAACGGTGGTCGCCTATCTCAAGCAGGCACGCGAACTCGGCATCGTCGACATCCGCATCGATGGCCTGTCGTTTTCCATGTCGAAACTATCGCGCGACCTGCGCGCCGCCTACGGTCTTGCCGATGTATTCATCATCGACGAGGTGCCGGAGCCGGCCGTCGACCCCGAGGAAGCGGCCCGCCGCGCCCGTCGCCAACTGGCCCGCGTCGGCGCCATGGCCACCTTCGATCTGCTCGAACCGGGCGATGCGCTCGGCGTCGCCTGGGGCCAGACCATCCATTGGCTGGCCGAGGAGATGCCGCGCGGCACCGTGCCAGGCCTTTCGGTCTACCAGATGATCGGCTCGATGACGTCGCAGCATCTGCCGGCCGCCGAAATGCTGGCGATCCGCGTCGCCAACAACCTCAACGCCGAATGCTTCACGCTGCATGCGCCGGCCGTCCTGTCCAACCGCGACATCGCCGACGCACTTCGCCGCGAGCCGGTAATCGCCGCCCAGCTCGACAAGCTGCGCTTTCTGACCAAGACGCTGTTTTCGGTCGGCAACTGTGCGGACGATACTCAACTCGTTCAGTCCGGCATCGCCACCGCCGAGGAGGTGCGCGCCTATGTGCGGCGCGGCGCCATCGGCGTGCTGTCGGCCCGTTTCATCGACGTCGACGGCAACCCGGTCGAGGGCGACCTCGACCAGCGCATCATCGGCATGACGCTGGCTCAGATCCGCGCCGTCGGCGCCGGCATCCTGGTGTCGTCCGGCCGCGACAAGGTCGGGGCGATGCGGGCGACGCTCAAGGGTGGGTATGCCCGCTATCTCGTCACCGACAAATCGACAGGGGAGGAATTGCTGCGGATGAAGTCAACCTAGGCGCGTCCGACCACATTTACTTGAAACAACTTCGTATCCGCCAGGAACGGAGACGAATATTTTTACTCTACCATAAGACAGATCGACCGGAAACCGAACGGCACCTTCGGGTAGAATGCACGCGTACATGCACCAATGTATTGATAAAAATAATCATTTTAGCCAATTCAATATGGTGCAGGTCCGAGTGACCTTGGAAATGAAGTTTTTTGCCTCGTCGATACCGCAGATGGATTTTCCGCAAATCTGCCCAATTCCGGCATGATCAACGCTCAAAATATCCTATAACGATAGTATATTAAAATTATCGCGGGCGCTGCCCCGATCTCCACAAGACGATCGATACAACATATCCTGGAGAAATTCCGCATCGTGGTCGGCACGCAGCATTTCTGGGACCGCGAGGCCTTCAACGGCGCCGTCGACAAGGTCAAGGAACTCGGCGGCGAAGTGCTGCCGGTCGATGGCGGCCGCGACAACCAGGTGCACGCCGACAATCACGACATCTTCCTGACCAACAAGGTCGACGCCGTCATCTCGATCCTCGGTGACGCCGCCGTCGAGCCGAAGTTCAAGGCGCTACAGGAAAAGGGCATCCCGGTGTTCACCGTCGACCACCTATCGCCCTACGCCATCAACAACACCACGTCCGACAACTACTACATCGGCACGACGATCGGCCGCTATCTCGCCGACTCGCTGGGCGGCAAGGGCAAGGTCGCCTTCTTCAATGCCTTCGAGGGTTCACTGCGCATCTGCGGCATTCGCGCCCAGCTCGCCAAATACGTCCTCAAGGACTATCCGGGCATCGAGATTGTCCAGCCGGAACTGGCGGAGGCCTTCGCCAACGCCCCCGAGGATGCTCGCAAGAAGACGCTCGACCTGTTGACGCAGTATCCGAAGGGCACGCTCGATGCCATTCACGTCGCCTGTTGGGACCAGCCGGCCATCGGCGTCGTGCAGGCGCTCGAAGAGACCGGCCGCACCGAAATCAAGGTGACCGCGGTCGACGCCGGTCCGGATACGCTCGAAATCATCGCCGAGAAGGACAGCCCGTTCGTCGCCAACATCGCCCAGCAGCCGCGCAAGATCGGCTCCACCTCGGCCGAGAACGTCGCCAAGTATTTTGCCGGTCAGAAGCTGTTGCCGCAGACCTTCGTCGACGTCATCCCGGTGAAGGGCGCCGAGGAGGCCAAGAAAGTCTACGCCGAGCTCGGTTACGGCAAGCTCAACTGATCGGACATCCCGCCATGCGAACAATCGCCGGTCGCCCTGCGGGGCGGCCGGTCTCTGCCATTTCGTTGTCCCGCCACCGTGCCGAGGAAGCCGCGATGACCGCGCCGGTCCTACCCCTCACGCCTGTTTCGCCCCCCGCCGGGGCATCCGACTTTCTCGTCCTCGAAGCGATCAGCAAGGGCTTTCCCGGCGTGCAGGCGCTCGATGGCGCCGGACTCGGTGTGCGGGCCGGCGAAATCCATGGCGTCGTCGGCGAGAACGGCGCCGGCAAGTCGACGCTGATCAAGGTATTGGCCGGCGTCTACCGGCCCGATGCCGGCCGCATCCTGCTCAACGGGGCCGAGATCGAGACGGGCTCGCCCGATGCGGTGCAGGCCGCCGGCGTCCGCTTCATCCACCAGGAACTCAACCTTGTGCCGCACTTCACGGTGGCCGAGACCATCTTCCTTGGGCAGGAGCTCTCAGGGCCGTTTGGCCTCAGGACCGGCGCCATGCGCCGCGCCGCCGAGGCCTTTCTCAAAGATTCCCTCGACGCCGCCATCGCCGGCAACCGGCTGATCGCCGACCTCGGCATCGCCGAGCGCAAGCTGGTACAGATCGCCCGGGCGCTGATCGACGGCAAGGCGCGCGTCGTCGTGTTCGACGAGCCGACGGCACCGCTCAGCCACACCGAGATCGAACATCTGTTCCGGGCAATCGACGCGCTCGCCCGGCGTGGCATCGCCATGATCTACGTGTCGCACTACCTGTCGGAGATCACCCGCATCTGCCACCGGGTCAGTGTGCTGCGCAACGGTCGCAACGTCGGGCTGGTCGATCCGGTCGGGCCGGACGATGCCGACCGGCTGATTTCGCTGATGGTCGGGCGCGATATCGGCGATCTCTACCCGAAGCGCAACCACGCGGCGGCGGCCCCCTGGCTGAAGCTGACGAGCCTGTCGCAGTCCCCGCATTACGCCGACGTCGACCTGGAGCTGCGGCGTGGCGAGATCGTCGGTCTTGCCGGCCTCATCGGCTCGGGACGCGAAGAATTGGTCGACACCATCGTTGGTCTCGCTCGTCCTGCCTCCGGCAGCATCAGCATTGATGGCCGACCGCTGCGCAGCGGCTCGACGGCAGCCGCCGCCGGTCGCGGCCTTGCTCACGTACCGCGCGACCGCCGCAACGACGGTCTGGTGCTGGCGATGAACGTTGCCGACAACATCAACCTCGCTTCGCTTGAGGCCGTCTCGACCGGCGGTTTCGTCCGTCGTGGTGCAGCGACTACACGGGCGCAACAAAGCGCCGAAGCGCTCGACATCCGACCGAAGACGGTGAGTACCGCCGCGCGTCTGCTGTCGGGCGGCAACCAGCAGAAGGTGGTGCTGGCGCGCGGCCTTGCCACCGGCGCCAGCCTGTTCGTGCTCGACGAACCGACCATCGGCGTCGACGTCGGCGCCAAGGCGGAAATCTACGCGCTGATCGAGCGCCTGGCGGCCGAGGGCGCGGCGGTTCTGGTGTCCTCGTCCGACCCGGCCGAACTACTCGGCCTTTGCGACCGCATCCTGGTGCTGCTGCGCGGCCGGATCGTCGCCGAGGTGACGCCGGAGACAACCGACCTCGACCGTCTGGTGGCGCTGACCACCGGCGGTGACGCAGCGGGAGGAATTGCCGCATGAGCGCCATCCTCGCCATCGGCCGGCCACAGCTGAAATCCGCTTTCGCCTCCGTGGTGCCGCTCGCCATATTTCTGGCGCTGCTCGGCTATTTCGGCCTGCGCGCCCCTGGATTTCTGGAACCGGCAACGCTGATCCTGATCCTCAAGCAGGCGATCCCCACCGCCGTGCTCGGCCTCGGCCTGTCCATCGTGGTGATTGCCGGCGGCGACGACGTGGTGGCCGGCGGCATCGATCTCTCGGTGCCGTCGATCGCCGTATTGTCGGCGGCGATTATCGCCGACCAGCTCGCCAACCATGGCAGTGCTGCGGTAACGGCCGTCGCCCTGGGGTTCGCCGCCGCCATCGCGGCCGGCGCAGCCAACGCGCTGTTGGTCACGCGCGTCGGCATGACGCCGCTGCTCGCCACGCTCGCCACCTCGACGGCCTATATCGGCCTGTCCAAGGTGGTCACCGCCAACCGCCGCATTGACCTCTCCGATCCGCTGATCGTCACCTTGCGCGATGGCAGCATCCTCGGCCTGCCGCTCGGCCTCGCCATCGCCACCGGGCTGGCGGTGACCGCCCACTTCGCCGTCCACCGCAGTCGCTGGGGTCTGCGTCTGCAGGCGGTCGGCGGCAATCGCGACGCCGCCGAGATCGCCGGTCTCAAGGTCCGTCGCTTTCTCGCCCAGTCCTTCCTGATCGCCGGCGCCTTCGGCGGTGCTGCTTCGCTGTTCGTGTTGGCCCGCGGTTCCGGCAGCACGCCGGGGGTGGCCGAGACGCTGCTGATGGAGACGGTGCTCGCCACCTTCCTCGGCGCCGCCTTTTCGCCGCGCCGGGTGGTGACCGTCTGGGGCGCCGTGCTCGGGGCGATCCTGGTGTCGGCACTGTCCATCGGCTTCGGTTCAGTCGGCGTCGACGTGTTCTGGACCGGCTGCATCAAGGGCGGCCTGATCCTGATCGTCGTCGCCGCTTCGGCGCTGGCCCGGAGGAGCGGAACATGAGCGCGTTCGTCGCTTCGCTGCCGGCGTTGAGCCGGCGGGGGCTTGCCCGTCATGGCTTTCTCGCCATCATCGCCCTGTGCTTTATCGGTTTTGCTGTGGCGAACCCGAGCTTTGTTGGCGCCGCCAATCTCGTCAACATCCTGTCGGGCGCGGTGATCCCGCTGGTCGTCGGTCTCGGCATGACGCTGGTGGTGGCGCTCGGCGCCATCGACCTATCGGTCGGCATCGCCCTCGACTTCGGCTCGGCCTTCGCCATCGTCATTCTGAAGGACTATGGCGCCCCCTGGTACCTCGCCGTGCTGGTCGGCATTGCCGGCGGGGCGCTGGTCGGGCTCGCCAATGCCATCCTGATCGTCCGGCTCAGGATCAGCCCGTTCCTCGCTACACTCGGCACCTTCTTCATCGGCGGCAGCCTACAGCGCATCTTCACCCATGGCGGCGGACCGATCTCCTACCGTCGCCTGCCGCCGGAATACTATGACATCGCCGTCGGCGAGGTGTTCGGCATTCCCGTTCGCCTCCTGATCGCCACCGCCCTGCTGATCGCCTATTTCCTGCTGCTCGAACGCTCGACCTTCGGAAAGAAGATCCATGCCGTCGGATTGCAGAGCCGGGCGGCGCGGGGCGCCGGCTTGCCGGTCGGCAAGCTGGTCGCCATCGGCTTCGTTCTGGCCGGGGCGACAGCGGCGGTCGGTGGCCTCGTCGCCTCAGCCAATCTGCGCATGTTCACCCCGCTCGCCGGCAACGCCTACCTGATGGACGCCATTACCGCGGTGTTCATCGGCGCCTCGATGCATCGCGACGGCCGGCCCAATGTGCTCGGCACGCTGACCGGCGTGCTGTTCCTGTCGATGGTCGCCAACGGCCTCAACCTGATGGGCCTCGATTTCAACCTGAAAGACGCGCTGTCGGGGTTGATCCTCGTCGCCGCCCTCGCTCTTTCCATCACCCAACATCGTCGGAGAACCTGATGGTCCGTGCCCCCCGCACCTCCAAGCCCAAAAAATCGCCCCCGCAGGCCAACGCCCGATCGACCGAGGAAATCGCCCTCGGCATCCGCCGCCGGGTGTTCGAGCATACGATCCGCAACAACGGCGGCTATCTCAGTCAGGCCTGCTCGGCGGCTGAACAGCTCGCCTGGCTCTATAACGAGGAACTCCATATCGGCGAGCCGACGCCGCCGCCGGTGCCCGAGCCGTTCGGCGGCGTGCCGTCGGCAACCAACGCCGACTACCACACCGGCGCCGGCTACAACGGCCCGGCGCTACCGCATTTTGACCGGCTGATCTTCGCGCCCGCCCACTATGCGCTTGTCGCCTATGCAACGCTGATCGAGGTCGGCCGTCTGGCACCGGAAGCGCTCGGCCAGTTCAACAAGGATGGCTCGTCGGTGGAGATGATCGGCGCCGAGCACTCGCCGGGCATGGAAATGCACAACGGCACGCTCGGCATTGGCCTGTCGACGGCGGCCGGCCTTGCCTGGGGGCGCCGCCGCAAGGGCGAGACCGGCCGGGTCTGGGTGTTCATGTCGGACGGTGAGGTCGAGGAAGGCCAGACTTGGGAAGCGGTGCAGGCGGCTGCCTACCACGGCATCGACACGCTCAACGCCATCGTCGACGTCAATGCCCAGCAGTGCGACGGCGCCATGGACTCGGTGATGGACGTGCGCGACATCCGCGCCAAGTTTGAGGCGTTCGGCGCCGTCGTCGCCGAAATCGACGGTCACGACCTCACCGAGATGCGCGATGCCGCCAGAATTTCCCATCCCGGCCAGCCGCTGATCATCCTGGCCAAGACCAGCCCCTTTCAGAGCATGAGCTATCTCGAGCGCCGCTTCCCGCGCCTGCACTACGTCCGCTTCAAGGACGAGGCCGATCGCGCCGCCACCAATGCCGCCATCGCCGCCGAACTCGGCGTTTCTCCCGTTGACTACGCTCACTGAGGTTCCGTCATGGTCGAACTCGTCAACCGTCCCTATGCCGGCGCCTTCGAGGCCTATGCCGTCACCCATCCGGAAGTGCTGTGTCTATCGGCCGACCTGACCTCGTCCTGCGAGATCGACGGCTTCCGCGACCGCCACCCCGACCAATTCCTGTCGCTCGGCATGGCCGAGCAGAACATGATGAGCTTTGCCGGCGGCCTCGGTCTCGCCGGTTTCCGCCCCTTTCTGCACACCTTCGGCGTCTTCCTCTACCGCCGCCCTTACGACCAGTTGGTCGCCTCGGTCGCCTATCCACGTCGCAAGGTACGCCTGATGGGCTTCCTGCCCGGCGTCACCACGCCGGGCGGCATGACGCATCAGGCGATCGAGGACATCTCGGTGATGCGCTCGATCCCCAACATGACCATTCTGGAGACCGGCGATGCGACCGAGGTGGAATCGATCGTCGAGGCGGCCGACAGCGTCGATGGTCCGGTCTATGCCCGTGTGCTCAGGGGATCGGTGCCACGCCTGTTCGACACGCCGATCGTCGTCGGCAAGGCGCGTGAACTATCGCTCGGCACCGACGTGCTGGTGATTACTGCCGGCATCACCACCGAGGAGGCGTTGCGCGCCCGTGCCGCGCTGAAGAAGGCCGGCGTGTCAATCCGCCACATCCACCTCAGCACCATCAAGCCGTTCGACGCGCGCTATCTGCTCGATCACCTGCAGTCGGTGCGGCACGGCGTCGTCACGCTCGAGAACCACGTCACCGAAGGCGGCATCGGCTCGCTGGTGGCCGAAACCATCGCCGACGCCGGCATTGCCAAGCGACTGATCCGGCTCGGCCTGAAAGACACCTACGCCCACGGCGGCTCGCGGCCTTACCTGATGCGCACCTACGGCCTCGACGCCCCGGCGCTGGTCGCAGCCATCGAGAAACTAACCGGCGAAGCGTTCGGCATCACCGAGGCCGATCTCGACGCAGTGCGTATCGACGCCGTCCATTCGGCCGCCAAGGCGGAGGCGCTGTGATGTCACGTTTTTCTGTCCATTACCGCATCTTCGCATCCAGCCTCGACGAAGCAGCCGCCCGCGCCGACGGCATTGCTCTCGAACAAACCGTCGAGGTGCCGCGCGACGTAGTGCCGAAGGGCTATGTCGAGGATGTCATCCTCGGCAAGGTGGAAAGCGTCACCGCCGAAACGGACGGCGCTTTCGTCGCCCATCTCAGCTACAGTCCCGACAGCACCGGCGCCGAGCTGCCGCAGTTGCTCAACGTCATCTTCGGCAACTCATCGATCCAGAAAGGCATCAAGGTCGTCGGCTTCGAACCCGGGAAACGCCTGTCTGCCGATTTCACCGGCGCCCGCTTCGGCATCGCCGGTGTTCGCGAACGGGTGAAGCGGCCGACCGGCGGTCTGATCGCCCCGGTGATCAAGCCGCAGGGCAGCGACGCCGATACGCTGGCCGCCATCGCCTATGCCGCCGCTCTTGGCGGCGCCGACATCATCAAGGACGACCACGGTTTGACCGATCAGGCGTCCGCGCCGTTCAAGCAGCGTGTCGAAAAAGTCGCCGCGGCCGTCGCCCGCGCCAATCGGGAGACCGGCGGCCACAGCCTCTATTTCCCCAACATTGCCGGCCGCAGCGAAGACCTGATAGACTTTGCCCGCTTTGCTAAGGACGCGGGTGCCGGTGGCGCGCTGGTGATGCCGGGTCTGTTCGGCTTCGATCTCACCCGCCGTCTCGCCACCGCCGACTGGTTCGACCTGCCACTGATGGCGCACCCGACCTTCCTCGGCAGTCACGTGCTGTCGGATACGCTCGGCTTCACGCATGCCATGATGTTTGGCGTGCTGCAGCGCCTTTCTGGCGCCGACATTTCGATCTTCCCAAACGTAGGCGGCCGTTTCGGCTTCTCGGCCGACGAATGCCTGTCCATCGCCGACGCCTGCCGGGCGCCGACCGGCATCGGTCGGCCGATCTTCCCCAGTCCGGGTGGCGGCATGAGCGTCGATCGCGCCTCGGACATGCGCGGGATGTATGGCGACGATGTCGTCTATCTTCTAGGCGGCAGCCTGCTCAGGCATCTTGACCGCATCGGCGAAACCATCAAGGAAATGCGAGCCCGCCTTACCTGACGACAGGGAACCGACGCCATGCGCTACACCGCTGCCCACTGGGGGACCTATACCGTTACCGGCAAGGCGGACGCCCCCGATCTGGCGCCGCTCGCCGACGATCCGCAGCCGTCGGTGATCGGTCGCGGCTGGCTTGGGGCAGTGCGTGACGAGGCAACGCGCATCCGTCGTCCCTCGGTACGGCGCGCCTGGTTGGAAAAGCGCGATCGCAACCGCAGCGGCCGTGATGACTTCGTCGAACTGCCGTGGGACGAGGCGCTGGATCTCGCCGCCGGTGAACTCCGCCGCGTCGTCGACACTCATGGCAACCGGGCAATCTTTGGCGGCTCCTACGGCTGGGCCAGCGCCGGCCGCTTCCACCATGCCCAGTCTCAACTGAGGCGCTTTCTGAATCTGATCGGCGGCTACACGCGCTCGGTGGATACCTATTCGCATGCCACCGGCGAAGTGCTGCTGCCGCACATCACCGGCATGAGCAACGGTCTGTTCCAGGACCGCATGACCTCCTGGTCGCTGCTCGAGGGCAACACCGAGTTGCTGGTCTGCTTCGGCGGCATCTCCGGCCGCACGGCGCAGGTGATGTCGAGCGGCACCACCGGCCACGAGGTGGAGAGCTGGCTCGGCCGCATTCACCGGGCGGGTGCCCGCGTCGTCAACATCTCACCACGCCGGGCCGATGTACCCGACGCGCTCGAAGCGGAATGGATTGCGCCACGCCCCAACACTGACACGGCGTTGATGATGGGTCTTGCGCATGTGTTGATAGAAGAAGGGCTGGTGAACCGCGCCTTCCTCGATCGCTACACCCATGGCTGGCCGCAACTTGAGGCCTATCTGACCGGCAAGGTCGACGGCACGGCGAAGTCGGCCGACTGGGCGGCGGCCATCACCGGCATCGACGCCGACCGCTTCCGCGATCTTGCCCGCGAGATGGCGGCGCGGCGCACCATGATCTCGCTCGCCTGGGGCATCCAGCGCGCCGACCACGGCGAGCAGCCGCTGTGGATGGGCCTGGCGCTGGCGACCATGTTGGGACAAATCGGCAGCAAGGGCGGCGGCTTCGGCTTCGGCTACGGTTCGACGACGCCGGTCGGCCGTCCCATCCGGCCGCTGCCCTGGCCGTCGCTGCCGCAGGGGCGCAACGCCGTGGCCGACCATATCCCGGTGGCACGTATCGCCGATCTGCTGCTCGAGCCCGGCGGTAGCTGCACCTACAACGGCGAAACGCTCATCTATCCCGACATCCGCCTCGTCTACTGGACCGGCGGCAATCCCTTCCATGCCCACCAGGACCTCAATCGCCTCGCCGAGGCGTGGAAGCGGCCGGAAACGGTGATCGTCAACGACATTTGGTGGACGGCGACCGCCCGTCGCGCCGACATCGTCTTCCCCGCCACCTCGCCACTGGAGCGCGAGGACATCATGATCAACCGACGCGACGGATCGCTGGTGTTCATGGACAAGGTGCTGCCGCCCCAGGGCGAAGCGCGTGACGACCATGCCATCTTCCGGGGATTGGCTGAGCGTTTCGGCGTTGTTGACGCCTTCACCGAAGGCCTCGACGAAGCCGGCTGGCTGAAGCGACTATGGCAGGACTCGGCCGCCGTCGCCGCGCAGCACGGGGTGGCACTGCCCGATTTCGGCGCTTTCCGGCAGGTCGGCCGCTTCGACCGCCCCGATCCGGCCGGCGAGGTGATCCAGTTCGGCGACTTCATTGCCGATCCCGAAGCGTTTCCACTCAACACGCCGAGTGGCCGCATCGAACTTTACAGCGACTGGCTGGCCAACCTAGATCTTCCCGATTGCCTTGGCCACCCGACCTGGATCGAGCCGGCCGAATGGCTGGGCGCGGCGGATGTCGGTGATCGACTGCACCTCACGTCAGGCCAGTCGATCACCCGCCTGCACGGCCAACTCGATAACGGCCCAGTCGCCAGGGCGACCAAGATCGACGGCCGCGAGCCGGTCTATCTGCATCCGGCCACGGCCGCCCGTCTCGGGGTGTCGGCGGGCGACATCGTCCTGCTATCGAACGCACGCGGCAAGGCGCTGGGCGCCGTCGTCGTCACCGACGGCATCCGCGAGGACGTCGCCTGGATGGCCACCGGCGCCTGGTATGACCCGCAGGAGGCGGACGGCGAATGGATCGACGTGCACGGCAATCCCAATACGCTGACCATCGACAAGGGCACCTCTGGCCTGTCGCAGGGCAATATCGCCCACACGGCATTGGTATCGATCGAACGGTGGACGAAGCCGCTTCCCGACCTGTCGATCGACCGTCAGCCAAATATTTCCGGGAGGCCGCGACGCGTCGTCCTTCCCTGAAGGCAATGACCGTTGCCGTCCGCCATGGCGGGCGAAAACAACAACCAAACCATCCACATCGGCGGGCAAGATATTCCCCGCATCGAACAGCAATTGGTTGACGCATGGTCGGCAGCGCCGATGGAAAGCCGCATGATGGTGACATCGAAACCATCGGGGCTTGCCAGTCATGAGACGCCAGTACATCGCCACCCTCGCCGCTCTCGCCATCGCGCTTCCTGCTACGGCCTTCGCTGGCGAAACATTCGATCGCGTCAAGTCGAAAGGCGAAGTCGTCGACGTGCTGGTCAACGACTATCCACCCTTTGGCTTCATCAACGACAAGAACGAACTCGACGGCTTTGACGTTGACGTCGCCAAGGCATTTGCTGAAAAGCTCGGCGTCAAGCTGAAGCTGGAAACGCCCGGCTGGGAAGCTATCATCGGTGGCAAGTGGGCTGGCCGGTGGGACGTTGCCATCTCCTCGGCGACGCCAACCGAAGAACGCGCCACGGTCGTTAATTTCCCTGCGATCTACTACAGCCTTCCGGCGGTGCTGGTGGTCAATAAGGACGAGGCGGCCATCCAGTCGGCCAAGGACATCTCCGGCAAGAAAGTGGGCGTCGGTACCGGCTCGTCCTACGAAGCTTATGTCAATCGCAACTTCGCCATCCCCGGTCAGCCAGCCATCGAATTCCCCTTCGACACGGTCGAGGCGGTGCCCGGCGACGAAACGGTCAACTTCCAGAACCTCGCCCTCGGACCCGGCGTCCGACTCGACGCCATCGTCGCTTCGGCGGGCACAGCGCAGGGCCAGATCGAAGCGACCGGCAAGCTGAAGGTAGTTGGCAAACCACTGTTCGCGGAGCCCAATGCCGTCGTCACCGATAAGGGCGACCCCGAGTGGGACGCCGAGGTCGCCCGCATTGTCACGGGACTCAAGGCCGACGGCACGATCGCCAAGATTTCAGAGAAGTGGTTCCACACGGACATCACCAAAGATGCCAAGTGACATCTCCAGTTCAATGCCGTCGATCGTTGCGCAGCCGGTGAAAAGACACCGGCTGCGTCTGGATTTCCGGGTACAGGTCTGGATCACTTGGGCGCTGCTGCTGGTCATCCTTCTCGGCGCCCTCAACCAGCTCGGCCTCGACTTCGCGCTGATCCGATCGAAGCTACCGTTCATGCTCGGCCTGCACCTGTCGCCCAACGGCTTCGTTCAGGGCGTGGTGCTGACGCTGCTGGTCACGTCGCTGTCAATGGTGTTCGCCGTCGGTCTTGCCGTGCTGACGGCGCTCGGACGGCTCTCGCGCAACCCAATAGCTTTCGCTCTGGCCACGTTCTACGCCTCGTTCTTTCGCGGCACGCCACTTCTCGTTCAGGTTCTGCTGATCTATCTCGCCCTGCCCCAGTTCGGCATCATCCTGTCGGCGCTGACGTCTGGCGTGATGGCTCTGTCGCTCAACTACGGCGCCTATCTGGCCGAGACCATCCGTGCCGGCATCACGGCGGTGCCACGCGGCCAGCGCGAGGCGGCGATGACTCTTGGCCTGCCGCCTCTGTTGATTGCCATCAAGATCGTCGCTCCGCAGGCGGCACGGGTCATCATTCCACCAGCCGGTGCCCAGTTCGTATCGATGCTGAAGGATTCGTCGCTGGTGTCGCTGATGGGACTGTGGGAGCTTAACTTCCTCGCGCAATCCTACGGTCGATCGACCTACCACTACATGGAAATGCTGCTGACAGCTGCCTTCATCTATTGGCTGCTGTCCATCCTGCTAGAGATCGTCCAGCATCGGCTGGAGGTACGCTTCGGCCGCGCCTATGGCGCCCATCGTCAGTGACCCGTCGCCTCCTGCACCAACACAAGAGAATGTACACATGACCGTTCAAACCACATTCACCATCCTCGACGGCGGCATGGGCCGCCTGCTCGAGAGGCTGGGCGCCCCGTTCCGTTTGCCGGAATGGTCGGCGCTGTCGCTGATCGAAGCGCCAGATTATGTGCGCCGCGCCCATCAGGCGTATGTCGATGCCGGTGCCGAGATCATCACCACCAATTCCTACGGCCTCGTGCCACACATGATCGGCGAGCAGCGTTTCAAGGTGGAGGGCCGCACGCTTGCCGACCGGGCCGGTGCGATCGCCCGTGCCGTGGCGGACGCCGCGCCGCACAAGGTGACGGTGGCCGGCTCGTTGCCGCCGATCTTCGAAAGCTACCGACCAGACAAGTTCATCGAGGAGCAGGCTCCACCGATCCTAGCCGAGCTTGTGGCCGGCCTCGCTCCGCATGTCGACGTCTGGTTGATAGAGACACAGAGTTCGACAGCCGAGGCGCTGACGGCGCTCGAGGCGGCGCGATCGACCGGCAAGCCTGTATATGTTTCCTACACGCTGCGCGACGAGCGCGGGCGTACCGGCCCGGCCGAACTGCGCTCCTGGGAGCCGGTGGCTGGAGCGGTGACGGCCACCCTTGAAGCCGGCGCTTCGGCCATCCTGTTCAACTGCTCGCAGCCGGAAGTGATGAGCGCGGCCCTCGTGGCAGCGCGTAATGCGATCGACGCCTTCGGCAAACCTGGCATCGGCCTCGGCGTCTATGCCAATGCCTTTCTGCCGGAGCCACCGTCCGACGAGCCTTATGCCGGCATATCCGAACTCCGGCCAGATCTCGATCCACCCAATTACCTGAAGTGGATCAACCGCTGGATCGGCGATGGAGCCACCATCGTCGGCGGTTGTTGCGGTATCGGACCTGAGCATATCGAGGCGATCTCCCGCGGCCGATCCGGCCGGGCGGTTTGACCGGCCGCAATAGCTGGGGACCGACCCTTCAGTCACCTATCCTTGGCGCGTCAAGGCAAACCGGCCTCTGCCAATGTCTTGGCCTTCTGATCCTGGAGCAGCAAATCTGCGGCAACGCTGGCGGCGATCACCGCCGGCTCTTTCGACAAGATGCCGGGAATGCCAATCGGGCAGACGAACGAGGTGGCCAGCGTCTGCGGGTGGCCGAGAGCCTTCAGCCGATGCTCGAAGCGGGCACGTTTGGTGGCGCTGCCGATGAGACCGACATAAGGCAGCCGGTTCACGCGGAGCGCAGCGTCGAGGATCTCGAGATCAAGGCCGTGGTCATGCGTCATGATGACCACGAACGCCCCGACAGGCGCGCGCGCCGCTTCGACAGCAGGCCGGTCGCTCGTCACACAATGAAGATTGGCGAAGGGCAGGTTCGGGAACATCTCCGGTCGGCTGTCGATCCAGCGGACATTGAATGGCAAGGGTGCAAGCGCCAGAACCAAGGCTCGGCCGACATGGCCTGCGCCGAACAGCAAAAGGTCGCGCAACGGACTACCAAAGCTCTCGAAGAGTATACCGTCTCCGCTGAGAAGTACCGATGGCGGACTAACGGTGGCGCCGTTGAACGTCCGCGCCGTCGGGCTGCCATCGACAAGCTTGGCTGTTGTTTGAAACGGGCCTTCCGTCTCGGCTGTGGCCAAGTGTCCAAGTTCGTCGAGCCGGTTCCGCCCGAACACTTCGAGGATGAGGGTCACGTCACCGCCACAGCATTGGCCCAATGAGGGGCCAAGGGCCATGCGCATCAGTTCGGTAGTGTCTCGCCCCACCTCGATCAGTGCCAGAGCGCGCTGGATAGCTTCATGCTCCAGCCGCCCACCGCCTATCGTGCCGGAGATGGAACCACCACAGGCCACAACGAGGCGCGCCCCGGCTTCGCGTGGCGCAGATCCATGTGCCGACACCGTCACGAGCGCGGCCGAGCCATCGCGTTCGACGAGACGGACAAGGGTTGCAAAGAGAGCGCCCATTATTGGCAACACCCCGATGACAGGTACGCCCGCAGTACCCGCTTTGCTACGCCGAACCGGGACATGACGGCGTTGTTCAGAATGGTCGGGCCATCAATGGCCGACCGGAATTTCGAGGAGAGCTGCATTTGTGACGGTACCGGGCTAAATCACACCATGCTGCCACCATCGGCCGTCCAACTGATGAAGTCTGTCTGGTGCAAGACTTGAGAATTGAATTGGCTGTCACCGAGGCGACAACCCGAACCCTTCAAACCTGATCCGGGTCATGCCGGCGGAGGGATGGAATGCCAGCCACCCTGATGCTATTTTCAGCCAAATTCCTGTACTTTTCCCGGAGAAGCAGCCTCTGTTTGCAGAGTGCCCCGGAGAAAAGTCAAGACCAAAAGGCTTGCCTGAAACGTCAAACTGCTACTGCCACCCCGGCATAGCCGGGAAGTTTCCCGCTGACGCTAGATTGTTACCCCAACCTCGCAACCATCTTGACCGGCAGAGCCATGTCGAGGTCCACCCCGTCACGCGTGGTCAGAAATAGTGGTGGCTTCCGGAAGCAGCAGGCCAAACGGCGATCTAGGCAGTATTTCTCGACCGCCTGTCCAAACCCCGTCGTCTCGCGGTCAGTCCTGCACCGTTTTCAACTGCGCCGCGATGAAGTCGATGAAGGCGCGGACTTTGGGCAAAATATGCCGTCGCGACAGAAAAACGGCGTGGAGCGTGGCCTCGATGCCCGCCCAGTCGTCAAGAAGGACGGTCAGGCGGCCTGCACGAATGTCGTCGCGCACATAGGGATAGGGAATGAGGCCGATGCCGAAGCCGGCGAGCAGTGCGTCCCGGACACCAAGGCTCGATGTGATGATATAGCGGCCTTTGACAGCAACCGTCGCCGACTGCCGACCTTTGCGGAATTCCCAGCGGTCGGCATGGCTCGAAAGGCTATATTTCACGCAATCGTACTGGGTGAGATCCTGCGGCGCCTCCGGGCGGCCATAGGCCTCCAGATAGGCAGGCGCCGCGCAGACGACATGGCGCATCGTCATCAATCGGGTGGCTACCAGGGTTGAGTCATTGAGCGCGTCGGCACCGCGAATGGCGATGTCATAGCCTTCGCCGATCAAGTCCACGCGACGGTCATTAAGGTCCAGCTCGAGGGTGACCGCCGGAAATGCCTCCAGAAATCGCGTCATGGCGCCCGAAAGACAGGTCAGCGTGAAGGTAACGGGCGCGCTGACCCTGAGCTTGCCGCTCGGCGCCGCCTGCAATGCGCCTAGCGCGCGCCCGGCTTCGTCGAGCTCGTCGAGCGCGCGCACGACATGCTCAAGATAGAGGTTGCCAGCTTCGGTGAGGTGCATCTGCCGCGTCGTCCGGTCGATGAGACGCGTGCCAAGATGCGCTTCGAGCTCCTTGATATTCTTGCTAATCGCCGGTGGCGACAGACCAAGCCGCCGCCCCGCCGCGGCGAAGTTTCCTCCCTCCGCCACCTCGCGGAACACCGAGAATGCCGTCATGCGATCCATGATATTATTCACCAGCAGCTATGAGTATATGAACCGAGAACATTATTACCGCCAAATAGGAAATAATCTATCTCCCTCCCATGGGTGCGACGGCGGATCGAGCCGCGCGGCGATCAGGCGATGGGAGGCGTGCGATGACACGGATTTTGGTGCTCTATTATTCAAGCTACGGACATATTCACGATCTGGCGACAGCCGCATTCGAGGGTGCCGCGTCCACCGGCGCCGAAGTAGCGTTGAAGCGTGTGCCCGAACTGGTTCCGCATGAACTTGCGATCAAGTCAGGCTATCGAACCGACCTCGGTACTCCGATCGCCGAGATCGAGGAACTGCCCGACTATGATGGCATCCTCTTCGGCACACCGACCCGCTTTGGCAACATGGCCGCACAGATGAAGCAGTTCATGGACCGGATGGGCGGGCTGTGGGTGCAGGACAAGCTCGTCGGCAAGGTCGGTTCGGTCTTCACCTCCGCCGCGACCCAGCATGGCGGACAGGAGAGCACCATCCTGGCGACCCATGTGCCGCTCTTGCATTTCGGAATGATCCTGGTCGGCCTGCCCTACAGCTTCAAGCCGCAAATGGGTGTCGACCAAGTGCTTGGCGGATCGCCCTATGGCGCAAGCACAATCGCCGGCGGAGACGGCACGCTCAGGCCGACCGAGGCCGATCTCGCCGCCGCGCGCTTCCAGGGCGCGCATGTCGCCCGCATCGCGCACGCGCTTCGCGGCAAGCTCTGAAGGAGGGTGTCCCATGACCGACGACAAGACCGCACTCGACTTCTATCACGACGCCGTATGCGGGTGGTGCTTTGTCCTTGCGCCCCGCATCAAGCTCGTGGCGCGCGAGTTCGACCTCGACATTCGCCACCGCAGCTTCGTTCTTCAGGACAGTCGCGAGCGGATGATCGCGGTCTTTGGCTCGATGCCGGCGGCCAAGGCGGAAATCCTGCGCCATTGGGAGCAATGCCGCGCTGCCGCGGACGATCCCACCTCGATCAACGTCGAGGGGATGCGCGCCGCGTCGTTCGAATATCCAAATGGCTGGCTCGCGGCACTGGCCTGTCAGGCAGCGGAATTACAGACCAACGTCGAGGGGCACGAGCGGATGTTTGATGCACTCCAGGTCAAGCAACTAACCGAGAATCGCGACATCGCCGATCCCGAAACCATCATGGAGACCGCTCGGCACATCGGACTCGATCTGACGGTATTTGAGCGCGGCCTGGCCGGAGCCCCCGTGCGCGAACGGCTACAGGCCGACCGGCAGGAAGCGGCGCCGGGCCGCCCGTGGTTGCGGAAGAAGATACGGCTGCATCCGTTGCGCCGCCTTCGCCGGTGGCCGACTGGCCACCAGATCCGAAGCTCTCCTTCATCGACGCAGCGGCGCGCTTGAACGGGCTACCGATGGCGGCGTCGAGTTTGGAGGCGCTGGTGCTGGCGACATTGCCGACGCCAGAGGCGACGCCTGTCGCGCCAGTATGTCCGGCCGCGCCGAGGCTGTAGGCAGACGATGCTCCGCCTGCGGTGCCGCTCCGCCGCGCGCTGCGGCGGCGGCACCTCCCGCCAATGCCGCCGCCACCAGAGGCGACAGCACCGACCGCCGCAGCACCCGCATCGCCATGCCGCCAGCGGCAAGACCTGTTCCGATCGCCGCGCCGACACCGAGTTGCGGCCCTCCGGAGACGAGGCCGTTGGCGATGCCGGGACCGAAGATGCCGAGGCCGAGGCGGCATCAGGGAAGCGGTTCGCAGGATAGACACCCGCCGCATGGCGTTGTGCTTCGACGAAGATTGCCCATCCGCTACCGAGACGACGGAAGGCGTTGTTGAGGCGGCCAGCAACGGCGACTAGTTCGGCGGGCACAGCCGAGTCCAGATCGGGACCACGGAAGCTCGCGGTGCGTTGGAAACTGCCATCCTTGTTGAGCACGATGCCGGTGCCGACCAATGCGACCCAGGGGAGAAAATCGGCGAGCCGGCGATTGCGGTTGCGATATTCGGCGAGGTTCATCATGGCCGTGTCCCCTCAGACCGAAAGATGCACTGGGATGCGCAGATGGCGGCGTCCGACCTCGACAAAGAGCGGGTCGCGCTTGGCAGCCCACACCGCCGCGAAATGCCCGATCGCCCAGATGGCAATGCCGACCAGCCAGAGGCGAAGGCCGAGGCCGACCGCGCCGGCGAGCGTGCCGTTCATGATGGCGATGGCATGCGGCGCGCCGCCGAGCAGGATCGGCTCGGTCAGCGCCCGGTGAACCGGCACGGTGAAACCCGGCACTTCGCCGCTCTGGTCGCCGACGCCCGACATCAGACCAGCGCTCCGCCGCCAAACGAGAAGAAACTGAGGAAAAATGAGCTGGCGGCAAACGCGATCGACAGGCCGAACACGATCTGGATCAGGCGGCGGAAGCCACCCGAGGTGTCGCCGAACGCGAGCGCCAAGCCCGTCGTGATGATGATGACGGCGATGATCTTGGCGACCGGGCCTTCGATCGACTGCAGGATCTGCTGCAGCGGCTGTTCCCACGGCATCGACGAGCCGGAGGCATAGGCGGGTGCCGTCAACGCCACGCTGAGTGCGACAATGGATACGGTCATGGCGAAACGTTGGCGCGCGAAGCGTGGAGTTCGGATCACGGAGTTTCTCCTTGCGGGGTGGTGCTGATCGCGTTCGATGCGCCGTCGACGGCGGGCACGACGCGGTAATCGCCGTCCGGACCAAGGCCCTTGACACGGGCGAGTTCGGCGAGCTGGCGCGCGGCACCACGGCCGGAAAGCACGGCCACGAGATCAATCGTCTCGGCGATCAGCGCGCGCGGGACGGTGACGACGGCTTCCTGGATGAGCTGTTCCATCCTTCTCAGCGCGCCGATGGCGCTGCCGGCGTGGATTGTGGCGATGCCGCCGGGATGGCCGGTGCCCCAGGCTTTGAGCAGATCCAGCGCTTCCGCGCCGCGCACTTCGCCGATCGGAATGCGGTCCGGACGCAGGCGCAGCGATGAGCGGACGAGATCGGAGAGTGAGGCGACGCCATCCTTTGTCCGCATCGCGACGAGGTTGGGCGCAGCGCATTGCGGTTCGCGCGTATCCTCGATGATGACGACGCGATCGGAAGTCTTCGCGACCTCCGCCAGCAGCGCGTTGGTCAGCGTCGTCTTGCCGGTCGAGGTGCCGCCGGCGACGAGGATGTTGGCACGGGAGGAGACAGCCGTCAGCAGTGCGTCGGCCTGGGCGGCCGTCATGATCCTAGCGGCGACGTAATCGTCTAGCGTGAACACGGCGACAGCGGGTTTGCGGATGGCGAAAGCGGGCGCTGCGACCACGGGCGGCAACAGCCCCTCGAACCGTTCGCCCGTCTCGGGCAGTTCGGCCGAAACGCGCGGGCAACCTGCATGAACCTCGGCGCCGACATGATGGGCGACCAGGCGCACGATGCGCTCGCCATCGGCGGGTGACAGCACCTCGCCAGTGTCGGACAGCCCCTCGGAAAGCCGATCAATCCAGATGCGCCCGTCCGGGTTCAGCATCACCTCGACGACAGACGCATCTTCCAGAAGCCGGGCGATGGCGGGGCCAAGCGCCGTGCGCTGCATCCGCGCGCCACGAGCCAAGCCTTCCGTGTTGTAATGCGAAACCGCCATCTGATCCCCGATCTCGCCGGGGAGAAGTCAGACAGTCCCCAGACGGGGTCGATTAAAAGAGCCGGAAATTGGGCTGATTCAACAAGGATTTGATGACGTGTGGCCCCGGCGAAGAAACGGCGGTGATCGGCGGAATCCCGTATTCGCCTTGAGACCGGTCGGCACAAATCGAAGCCGATTGCTCCTTGATCAATTGGCTCTTGACCCTGACATTGATGTCAGGGGTTACGAGATGCAGCAGGAGGGCGGATGAAGAT
>JAGSYV010000200.1 GCA_018262505.1 Pseudomonadota bacterium | reverse complement strand
GAGGAATTGCTTGCCCTGTTCGGGACCGCCACAATACCCGAGACGCTGATCAGCCAGTATCTTCGCGGTGTCTACGAGGGCGTCCGGCGCGGCCGCGTCGAGCCAACCGCCCATGGGCTGTCGCTCGCCATGGTCGACCTCGTCCTCGAAGACTATTTCAAAGCCTGCCTCTGAAGACGGGCCTTATGGGACATGCAAAATGCAGGATGACATCATCTTCACGCTGACCGACACGGCCGGCGGGCTCGAACTCGCCGATTGGGCGATCACTTCCGGCGAGCTCGGCATCAACAGCGGTGCACCGTTCGAGATCGTGAAAAAGACGCTGCACGGCGGCCGGCAGGAAGGCAGCACGCTCGTGACCATCCGGTCCGGCCGGCTCGCGGTGACGGTGATCCCGACGCGCGGCATGGGTATCCTGCGGGCGGGCCTCGACGGCATCAACTTCGGCTGGGCATCTCCAGTCGACGAAGTCGTGCATCCCTCGTTCATCCGCCTTGGCGAGCGCAACGGCCTCGGCTGGCTCGAAGGCTTCAACGAGCTGATGGTGCGCTGCGGCTACGAGTGGACCGGTCATCCGATCGTCGATGGCGACAAGGTCTATACGCTGCACGGCCGGGCGGGTAATACGCCGGCCTCCAAGGTCGAGGTGCGCATCTCGCGCGAGGCGCCGCATCTCATTACGCTCTGCGGCCTGATCAAGGAGAAGGCGTTCAAGAACGTCGAGTTCGAGACCTGGACGGAGCTGACCGTCGTGCCCGGCGATACCGGCTTCTCGCTCGATGATCGGCTCGTCAACCGCGCCGATTACGCCCATTCCTATGAGGTGATCTACCACACCAACATCGGCCGTCCGGTGCTGGAAGAAGGCGCTCGCGTCATCGGGCCCTTCACCCACATCACGCCGTTCAACGACGCCGCCAAACCGGACCTTGCCACCTGGGACCGTTACCGTGGTCCGACGCGCGATTTCGACGAAATGCTCTATGCTTGTGAACTCGCCGCCGGCACCGACGGCCGTACTGAGGTGGCGCTTGTCAACTCTACGAGCACGCTCGGCTTTTCCGTCGCCTATCATGTCGGTGAGATGCCGGCTTTCTCGCTCTGGAAGAACACCGACACCGACAAGCAGGGCTATGTGACCGGACTCGAGCCGGGCTCCAACTATCCCTATCCGCTGCCGGTCGAACGGGCCGCTGGTCGGCTCAAGACCTTGGAACCGGGAGCCGAGGCTCGCTTCCGCCTGCGCTTCGCTCTCCTGACCGACAAGGACGCCGTCGCAGCCTGCGCCGCCCGCATCGACAAGCTGAAGGCGGGCGTCGACGTAACCGTTCACAAAGAGCCGATCCTGCGCGGCCAGACCAAAGCCTAAGAAGAAAACCGCTAGCCGCGAACCCTCTTCACGCCAAGGCGTGGAGAGGGCTCTTTTTTCCGGAATGAAGAGACTCAGGCCGAGGTGCGCAGCATGATCTCGGCGTTGAGCAGAACGCGCTCGTTCGGCTGCGGCTCGATGTCCTCATCGAAGCGGGCGTTGATCTTGTGCAGCAGCAGCTCGATGGCGATGCGGCCGATCTCGTTATAGTTCTGCGCCACGGTGGTCAGTGGAGGACAGGTATAGCGCGACAGCGGATGGTCGTCATGACCGGCGATGCGCAGATCGCAATCATCGCCACGGCCGACCTTCAGGCCGGCCTGGTAAGCGGCGGCCAGCACACCGAAGGCGATGCGATCATTGGCGCAGAGCACGGTCTTGGTGGGAAAGCCGCCCTCACCCAGAATACGAACGGCCTCGGTGAAGCCGAAGCGCTCGAAATCCCAAGACGTATCCGGCAGCGTCGCTACATAGCGAGGCTCTAGCTTCAGTTCTTCCATCGCCAGGCGATAGGCGTCGCGGCGCTCGATGGCGTTGCGGTTGACCAAGGGCATGCCGAAATAGCAGGGCGCGTCGCCGGAGCGCGACAAATAGTCGACGATGAGGCGGAAACTCTGCCGGTTGTTGGTGCCGACGAAGGCCGACGCGGCATCAAGCTGCGAGTCGACATAGATCAGCGGAATGCTGGCGCCGAGCCGGGCCAGCTTGTCATGGTGGGACTGCACGCCCAGCGGCGCGATGACGGCGCCGGCGACGTTCATACCCTTGAAGGTTTCGATCGCCCGTTCCTCGAGCTTGGGCTTGCCATCCGAGGACAGTACGAAGGCGAGATAGCCAGCTTCTTCCGCCAACACCTCGATCCGCCGGGTCAGCGCCATGTAGAACACGTCGGTCGAATTGGGGATGATGATGCCGAGGATATTGGTGCGGCGGCGGTTGAGGTTGACCGCGAACAGGTTCGGCCGAAAGCCGGATTCCTTGATGGCCTTTTCGATGGTTTCCCGGGTTTGCCGACGAACGGAATTGGGATCGTTGAAATAGCGGGAGACGGTTGGGCGAGACAGTCCGACGTAATCGGAAAACTCTTCCATCGTTCGGATCGTCCTGGTCACTCTGCCATCCCCGTTCCACCCACAACCGGAGTACTGCGGCCATTGTAGAGGCTTCCATGGCGGGACGCCAATCGCCAGATTGCCGTGGAAAGACGGCAAGGCCAAATGCACATCTCAACTTGCAAATTTCGCAGCCATCATTTCTTGCGTCAAGTTCTAATTTTCCGCACGTAAAAATTAAAGTACCCTTTGAGGATTAATCCGCCGCATAATGAGGAGAATGCGAGCATGCCCTGGTCCGAGCACCGGCAAGAAAGAAGCTGGGGAAGGACGGGCATACCCAATCAGCTAGCTCCAAAAACTTCCGTCCCTCAATCGTCTTTTCAGCGCAAAGCCATTCTGGAAATATCACTTAAGTCGAACAGACTTTGCGTTCCTTGCTCGTTTCGCCACTTCTATTCCCATCCCGCATCGATTCTAATCCGAAATTTGCATTGGACGCATTTATGCCGGGCTTTTAGGCTGACTTCGTTTTCAGCAGAGAGAGTTTGGCGGCATGTCCGTCTTGAAGTCCGGAACGCTCAGCCAGGAGCGCATTGTCTTCCTGTTCGCTATCGTGTTGTTCGCCGCCTATGCCGTCCTTCTCGACGGCTTCTTGGCGCCGAACAATCTGATGGCGATCCTGCGCTCTGTCTCGGTGCTCGGCATTCTGGCCGTCGGCATGGGCATCGTGGTGGTCGGCCGCGGCATCGACCTTTCCATGGTGGCGGTCATGGCCATGGCCACCGCCTGGCAGCTCGCCATGATAAATGCCGGTACCTCGCCGTTCCTTGCCACGGTCATCGTGTTTGCCGGCGTGGTGGCGGTCGGCATCATCAACGGACTTCTGATCGCCTACGCCGAAGTGCCGGCGGTCTTCGCGACCCTCGCCACGGCAAGCTTCGTGTTCGGCCTCGTCCGCTCGCGCTTCATTGTCCAGGACGCCGTTCCGGTGCCGCCATCGGCGTCATTCATTCTGGAGTTCGGACAGGCGCGGCTCGCCCACATGCCAATCGAAGTGGTGATGTTCGCCATCGCCGCTTTCCTGAGTTTCCTGGTGCTGCGCTTCACCAAATTCGGTCGTTACGTCTACTATATGGGCGACAATTACCAAGCGGCCCGCACCATGGGCATTCCGGTTCGGCCGATGATCATCGGCCAGTATGTGGTCTCGGCGCTAGTCGCCTGGCTGGCTGGCCTGATCACCGCCGCCGGTCTGCAATCGATCAATACCCGCGTCGTCAACTCGACACTGCTCTACGACGTGATCCTCGTCGTGGTGATTGGCGGAATCGGCCTTTCCGGCGGCAAGGGCGGCATGCGCAACGTCGTCATCGGCGCCCTTTTGATCGGCATCATGCTGAATGGCATGACCATCCTCGACCTGCCGAACATCTACCAGAATCTCATCAAGGCGACGATCCTGCTCGTCGCCCTCGTCATCGACAGCCGCCTCAACCCGCGCGACGAACAGGTCGGGCAGCAGGGAGACATATGATCCTCTTCCGGCGGTCGCCACGCGATGCAACAGTCGGAAAACGGACAGGAATTGGAAATTCATCGCTTGGCTCGAGGGGGGCGAAGCGATGCACTCACCGGGTCGGAAACCCTTGAAAAGGAACCACTCATGACGATCAAGACAATGCTGGCGCGGACGATTGCCGCGGCTCTCTGCCTCGCCACCCTGCCCGCGTTCGCCCAGGAGACCGGCGACCCCGGTCCGGCCTACGTCCAGCAGTCGCTGGCCGGCAAGAAGGTGGTACTGATCCCGCTCGCCCTCGGCTTCGATCTGGCGCAGGGCTGGAACCACTATATCGGCAGCGAAGTGCGCGGCTTCGGCGGCGTCTGGGAAACCCGTGATCCCAACTGGGATACGGCTGCCGGCGCGCAGGCGATCACCGACCTGATCTCCTCGGCCGACAAGCCGGCGGCGATCCTCGTCCACACGCCCGACCTCACCTCCTATTCCAAGCTGTTCAAGCGGGCGCAGGATGCTGGTATCTTCGTGATCCAGGTCGACAACCGCTCCAACTTCGCGTCCGACGCCTTCGTCGGCTCCAACTGGGAGACGCTCGGCGAACTCGAAGCCAAGGCGGCCGTGGCGGCTTGCGGTGACGGCTCGTCGAAGAAGATCGGCCTCATCCAGGGCGATCAGGTTAACTCGTCATCGCTCGACCAGTATGCTGGCATCGCCAAGGTTCTGAAGGATCATCCGGACTACGAGATCGTCGGTGCGCCGGACAGCAACTGGGACGTCACCACCGCCCGCAACGTGGCGACGACGCTGCTGCAGCAGCATCCGGAAGTCTGCGCCGTCATCGACTTCTGGGACAACACGGCCGCCGGCACCGCCGCCGCCATCCGCGACGCCGGCCTCACCGGCAAGGTCAAGCTGGTCACCACCGGCGGCGGTGAAGAACTCGACTGCAAGGCGCTCGAGGACGGTACCTTCCACGCCGTGGTGATGACGGACGTCAAGGGCCAGTCGCGCGACATCTCGGCGCTGCTGAAGTTCCTGCTGCAGTCCGGCCTCAAGCCCGGCCAAGCCAAGAGCTGGATCTACACGCTGGAGACCGCCACCACCAAGGCCGACCTCAAGCCTGGCACCTGCTGGAACCTCAAGGACGTCCAGGCCGCCGAGGCGGCGCTGGCCAAGTAAGACGGATGATCGATCAGGTGGAAGTTTCATGCGCTTACCCGAGAGCCTGTCGCGCCTCATCTACAACGCGATCCCCTCCCACCTCGTCGGCGAAATCCTCACTAAGCGCTGGGTCGACAACCTCGTGCCCTTCCTGCTGCTGTCGGCCGTGATCGCCATTTTCGGTACGGCGATCAATGGCTTTTTTGCGCCCGCCAGCCTGCTCGACACGACGCGCCAGCTCGGCGAGTTCCTGATCGTCGTCATAGGCCTCACCATCGTCATGCTGGGTGGCGGCATCGACCTTTCCGTCGGCTCGATCTACGCCCTATCGGTGTTCATGTCGGTGCTCGGCATCTATCTCTGGGAGCTGCCGGTCTCCCTCGCCCTCGTCCTGGCAATCGCCACCGGCGGTCTTTGCGGTGCCTTCAATGGCATACTGATCGGCTATCTGCGTCTGCGCGCCTTCCTGACGACGCTGGTCACGCTGATCATGGGCCGATCGCTTTACGACATTCTGATCATTGTCTGGGGCAAGCAGTTGCAGATGTCGCCGGTCCTCAATGACCAGTTCGACTATATCGGCACCGGGTCGCTTGGCGGCCTGCCGGTATCGATTCTGATCGCCGGTGTCTTCGCTCTCCTCGCGCATGTGCTGCTCAGCCGCTCGCGCCTCGGCTGGCACATTTCCGCCGTCGGCGGCTCGCGCCGCTCGGCCTACAACGCCGGCATTCCCGTGCGCCGTACGGTATTCCTCACCTACGTCATCTCCGGCCTCAGCGCCGGCATCGCCGGCTTCCTGTTCGCGGCTCGTTTGTCGGGAGCAGGTCCGGGCACCGGCGCCGGCCTTGAGTTGGCCGCGCTGACCGCCGCCGTCGTCGGCGGCAATTCGCTGGGCGGTGGTCGTGGCTCGATCGCCAAGGGGTTGATGGGCGCCATCGCGGTGCTCACCATGACCAACGGCCTGATCCGCTTGGGCTACGGTACCGGCTCCAATCAGTTGGTGCTCGGCTTCATGCTGGCTTTTGCCGTGGTGCTCGACATCCGCTGGGCGAAGAACCGGCACAAGGTGCTGGCCGAGGTCTATGTGGCTCCCGTCCATCACCGGATGAGCGGCGAGGAATCGGCGCTGCCGAATGGTGGCGGCGCCTATGCCCTCAACGACCGCCTGTCGGAAGCCTCTCCCATCGCCCTCGGCGAGGTCGAAGGCCCCGAGGACGTCATTCTCGATGAGGACGGCAATCTCTACGCCGGTACCCGCCACGGCGAAATCGTCCGCTGGTTCGCCCCCGACTACAAGCGCTCGGAAGTGTTTGCCCATATCGGCGGCTTCCCGCTCGGCCTTGCCATGGACCGTGACGGATCGATCAAGACCTGCGTCGGTGCCATGGGCCTTTACTCAATCGCCAGGGATGGGGAGGTCACGCGCCTCTCCACCGAGACCAACCGCTCCTGGCTCTCCGTTGTCGACGATGCCCGCCTGCGCGACCCCAATGATTGCGATATCGGGCCGGACGGCCGCGTCTGGTTCACCGACTCCACCACCCGCTATGACGCCCACGATTGGGTGCTGGATTCCATCGAGAGCCGCCCGACCGGCCGCCTCCTCGTCTACGATCCGAAGACCGGTCGCACCAAGACCGTGCATGACGGGCTGCGCTACGCCAACGGCGTCTGCCTTGCCCATGATGGCCGTTCGATCCTGATCGCCGAAAGCTGGGCCTGCTCGGTGCATCGCTATTGGATCGAGGGACCGAAGGCCGGCACCATGGAATGCCTGATCGCCGACATGCCCGGCTATCCCGACAACATCAACCGCGCCTCCGATGGCGGCTACTGGATGGCCTGGCTCGGCGTGCGCACGCCCACCTTCGACCTTTCTCTGCGCCATCCCGGCTTCCGCAAGCGCATGACCCGCCGCCTGCCCGGCGACGACTGGCTGTTCCCCAACATCAACAGCGGCGGCGTCATCAAGTTCGACGAGACCGGCCGCATCGTCGGCACGCTCGGCGACCTCACCGGCAACAACCATCCGATGGTCACCTCGATGCGCGAGCACAAGGGCGAGCTGTTCATCGGCGGCATCCTCAACAACCGCATCGGCCGGTACAAGATACCCGGCGCCGATCCGGATTGGACGAGCTGGAAATCCTACTGGTCCAGCACGACAGAAACCGTCGCCGAAGGCGGCCCGAGCCAAGCGGCGAGGCGGCGCGAAAGCGCCGAAACTACCCTACCCGAAGGGAGGGCTTGAACATGTGGTGGGATGCCCTTCTCGACCCCTTCCGCGGCAAGGCCGTTACCATTCCCCCGATGGATGGCGCCTTCCGACCCAACACGCTTCTTGAGACGGCCGAAACCTTTACCGAAGCGGCTCACCCCGAAGCCTTGCTCGTTCACGAGGGGCGGCTGCTGGTTGCCTCCGGTGCAGACCTGCTCGCATTCCCTCTGGAGGGCGGAGCGCCGGCAACACTTCGCCGCTTCGAGACAGCCATTTCCGCTTTGGCTGCCTTTCCGGATGGCGGTCTCGCGGTTGCTCTGGTGGCCGGCGAAGTACGCCTCATCGGCGGTCGCTTCGACGGGCGCGTCATCACCGAGGTGGCTGGTCGCCGCGTTCACGCGCCAACGGCGCTCGCGGTGGCTGGCGAAAGTGTTCTTTACGTTGCCGATGGCTCGGCTCGGTTCGCCGCCGATGACTGGCAAAGCGATCTGATGGCAAAAGGAGCGAGCGGCGCCGTGCTGCGGCTCGATCCCGTGGAAGGCGACGGCCGTATTGTTGCCGATGGTCTCGCCTGGCCGGCTGGCCTCCTGATTGAGGCGGACCGATCAGTAATTGTCTCGGAAGCTTCCCGGCACAGGCTCGTGCGTGTCACTGGCGACGGCCGAACGAAGCGGCAGCCAGTGCTGTCCAACCTGCCCGGCTATCCTGCCCGGCTGACGCGCGCGGAGGGCGGCGGCGCTTGGCTGGCGTTGATGGCGCCTCGCAACCGTCTGGTCGAGCTGGTTCTCACCGAACGCGCCTATCGCGAAGACATGATGGCGACAGTCCCCCGCGATCTGTGGATCGCGCCGCAGATGAGTTCGGGCAACTCCTTCCTCGAACCGCTACAATGCGGTGGCGTGGTCACCATGGGCGTCCGTAAGCCATGGGCTCCAGGCCGTTCCTATGGCCTGATCGCTCGTCTCGACGACCATTTCCGCCCGGTATCGAGCCTGCATAGCCGAGCCGACGGCCACCGGCATGGCATCCGCGACATGGCCGAGATTGGCGGCGTGCTGTTCGCTGCTTCGCGTGGCGGCAATGTCGTCCTCGAAATCGAGACAGGTGCGGCATGACGCTGATCGAGACGCGCGCCCTTTCCAAAAGCTATCGCGGCAATCTGGCCGTCGATGCCGTTGATTTCGACATTGCCGAGGGCGAGGTGCATGCCCTTCTCGGCGAGAATGGTGCCGGCAAATCAACGCTGACCAAGATGATCGCCGGCGCGGTGCCGCCGTCGTCTGGCGAGATCCTGCTTGATGGCAAACCGGTCAGTTTCGATGGCCCGGCCGATGCGCTGAAGCAGGGCATCGCCATGGTGTTCCAGGAGACCTCGCTGGTGCCGTCGATGACGGTGGCCCAGAACCTTTACCTCGGTGACGAGAAGTTCCTGAACCGGCTGCGTGGCGTCGCCATCTCGGCGCAGCAGTTCTTGCAATCGCTGAACTTCACGGTCGACCCGACGGCAACGGTCGCCACCCTCGGTGCCGCCAAGCGGCAGATGGTGGAGATTGCCCGCGCCGTACGCCTCAAGGCACGCATCATCATCTTCGACGAGCCGACGGCGACACTGACGCCCGAGGAGAAGCGGCATTTCTTCGCCCTCGTCCGCCGTCTCAAGGAACGCAAGGTGGCGGTGATCTTCATCAGCCATGCCCTTGAGGAAGCCCTGCAGATTTCCGACCGCATCACGGTGATGCGCGACGGCGCCCGCGTCATCACCGACGTCACGGCGAACTTCACCCGCGAAACCATCGTCCGCGCCATGGTTGGCCGTGCGTTGGCCGGTGGAGAGGCGGCCCGCAAGACGGCCGTCCGGCCAGCCGGTGACAAGGTGCTGTCGGTGCAGGACCTTTCCATGGGAGCGATTGTCAAGAACACTTCGTTCTCGGTCTTCTCCGGCCAGATTACCGGTCTGTTCGGCCTCGTCGGCTCGGGCCGTACCGAGACGGCGAAGATCATCGCCGGCGTGATGAAGCGCGACTTCAACCGGGGCGGCGAGGTGGCGCTCGACGGCCTGCCGGTGCGCTACAACACGCCGCGGCCGGCAATGCGCGACGGCATCGTCTATGTCACGGAAGACAGGAAGCTCGAAGGTTTCTTCGAGACCATGTCGATCGCCGAGAATCTGTATTCGGGCCACCTCGCCGCCGACCAGAACAAGCTGCCCGTCGTCAGCCGCACTGAGATGACCCGCCTCGCCGAGAGCTGGAGCCGGACGTTGTCGATCCGCGCCATCAATCCGGACGCCCGCGTCGTCGAACTCTCCGGCGGCAACCAGCAGAAGGTGGTGATCGGCAAGGGCCTCGTGCAGAAGCCGCGCCTCGTCATCTTCGACGAGCCGACGCGCGGCGTCGACGTGGCGGCGATCGCCGAGATTCATCACCTGATCGAGAAGCTCGCCGACGACGGCCTCGCGGTGGTGGTGATCTCGTCCTACCTGCCGGAAATCCTGAAACTCTCCGACCGCATCCTGGTCTGCCGCCAGGGCCGCGTGGTCGAGGAATTCTCCCCGCTGGACGCCAGCGAGGAGCGCATCATGTACGCCTCCGTCCACTGACGAGAAAGCGCAACGACAAGAGGAAAGCCAAGACGATGTCCCGTATCTGGACCTATTACCACGGCGCCTGGCACGAGGGCGATGTCCGCGTGCTCGG
>JAGSYV010000199.1 GCA_018262505.1 Pseudomonadota bacterium | reverse complement strand
CCACGCAATGCTCCCAAGTTCACGATATCCTCGATCGATATAGACCCGATCGTCCTATACCACCAGCCGGCGAACATCTCGGCGAAACCATCGAGCGCTCTGTCCCGTATTTCGCCGCGTTCGACATCGGCCGCCGCCTCAAGCGGGACCGACTGGTAAAGACGATCATCAATGCGCACCTCGAGCCGGGCAATTGGGGTCCCCCGCGCAATCGGGGCCGATACCGGACCGTTGTAGACGACCGCAAGGCGAAACTTCGAACGATCGCCGGTCGGCAGCGTCAGGTTGATGGGTGCGCCGCGCTCCGACATGACCGCAACCTCCGGCGAATTGCCGCCAAATACTTTCACCCGACCGATCTCGGCACCAGCCGGATAGAGCTCAAACCGACCATATTCGGAGAATGCGCCTTCCATCAGCGCCTTGAGATCCTTGTCGCGGTCGGCGAGCGAGGTATAGCCGCTGGCCGCCAGGATGACGCGACGGTCACCACGGCCGGCCGACAGCAAGGCGCCGAAGCCATCCGCATCGTCAAAGGCCAGGACCATGCCGTCGACGCCCGGCAGCTCCTTCACAAAGCGCGTCTTGTTGGTCTGGTTGATCTTGTTCCAGAGAAACTCCGACTGACTGTAGAGTGCGTAACGATCGGGATAGGTTGTCCGAATATGCCCAGCCAGTATCAGCATGTCCGCCAGAGTGGTCTTCGCCTGCGGGTCAGGATAGCCGGCCGGATTGGCGAACCGGCTGTTTTTGAGGCCGATGCGCGCCGCATAAGCGTTCATCCGTTCGGTAAAGGCCGCCTCTGAGCCCGTCAGCCCTTCGGCCAGCGCGATCGCCGCATCGTTGGCATAATCCACGACGAGACCGCGCAACAGATCGCCCACCGGCACGAAGGACTTCACCGCCGCGAACATGGTGGTGACGCGGGCCGGCGCGCCGCCGGTACGCCAAGCATGTTCGCTGATCGGATAGAGCGTGGCCTCGGTGACCTCGCCGGTCTTCAACGCCTCGAAAACGACGGCGGCAGTGACGAGTTTGGTGAAATTGGCCGGCGAGAACAGCTTATCCTCGTCCTTGGCGATCAGTAACGAGCCGGTGGTTTCGTCGTAAAGCGCGACGCGCGGCGCAACGCTCTCAAGCGCGAAAGACGGCCCGGACAGCAGAGCGACAAACAGAAGGAACGGCAGAACCAACCCACGCATGACGACGAAACCGGACCTCCCGCTTCCGGCGCCATGGACGCCGGATATCCCTCGCCGCGCGGAACACCGGTCAGCGGAGGAGACGGGCTCCGTCGATGCCGGCTGCCTCGGCAGCCGCAATCACCTGGTCCGGCGCCACCGTCAAGGCGGTGAGGCGCATCAGCTTCATGCTACGTCCGCCAACGGTAATGTCCGTGACGACGGGCGTACCATAAGAAGAAAGCGCCGCGCTCGCCTTGGCAACATTGTCAGGATTGCCGAACACGCCAAGCTGAACCACCGGGCCGGCCGAATCGTGAGCGATAGACGGTTTCGATCCAGCCACGCCCTGAAGCTTGTCGACCAGCTCCGACAGGCCGGTACCGGCCTCTATGCCATCGACGGCCTGGTAGGCCTGCGACACGCGATCGGCAGCATAGCCAGACGCATTCGGCGGCAGGGGCGGCAACATGACGTCGCCGAACATCACAGTTGGCTGATAGGTGTTGTTGGTCGGTTCGGCGTAGCTCATGCGCGGCTGCGGAATCGGCACTGCAGTCGGCGTGGCGGCGGCGGGCGCCAGAGCCGCGAATTGCGGCTGAGCCACGAAATCGGCGGGATCAGCAGAAGCGATGGTCACGTAGTCGAAGGTCTCGACCGGACGAGGCAGCGGTACCACGTCGATGGCTGGCGCGGGAGTGCCAGCGATCTCGGCCGGCGCGGCAGCGGCCATGACCGCGGGCGCAGCCGTCGTGTTCGCGATAGGAGCCGGCACCGGCTTCGGGGTGTCGGAGCTGCCGAAGACGTTCATCACGGACTTCACGCCCGGCAACGACTCGACGGCGGCAAGCATGACGTTCGGCCGTTCGGTCTGCGGCTGATCGAGCGACGGGCCACGATAGGAGGCGAGGAGGAAGGGCGTGTCATCCCCGTCGGTCGACGCAGGACCAACATACTCGACGCGAATCTTGGCGACACCGGCGGCCTTGACGCCGAGCATGTCGGCGGCGCGCTGCGACATGTCGAGAACGCGGTTGGAATGGAACGGGCCGCGATCATTGACGCGGACGATGACCGAACGGCCAGTGGCCAGACTGGTCAGCCTTGCGTAAGACGGCAGGGGCATGGTGGGATGCGCGGCCGAAATCGACGCGCTGTCGAAGACTTCGCCATTGGCCGTGCGGCGACCATGAAAATCGGTGCCGTACCAGCTGGCAAGGCCGACGATCTTGTAATCGGGATCAATTTTCGGAACGTAGGTTTTGCCGGCGATCTGGTAGGGCTTGCCAACCATGGCGCGGCCGCCACCCTTCGGCACCGGCTCTCCCATGCCCACAACGCGCGGGCTCGGCGCAACACCATACTTGGGATCGATCTTTGCCTTGGCGGACTTGAGGGGGCCTTGTCCGGTAGTCCCGCAGCCCGCCACGCCGATCGCCAAAGCCAGCGATGTGGACATCACTGTTAGGAGCGTTTTCGTCGTCGAGCGCGTGCCGTTTCGCCCTGCAGTCATTCCGTACGCCTTGCCTTTCGAGCACTCACCACCACTGCCACTCCGGCAGGCCAACAGCCTTCCGGAGCCCTCCGAAACGGAGCGCCGCACCGAAGTGCATTTGCTCACTCTAGAACACCATCCCTAACCTCTTGTTAAAGATGAGATGGCGGCTCGATGATGAATCCCCTGGTCAATCCCTAGCGCCCGATCCCCCGTTCGGGAAATCGGCAGCGTGCAATTTGTACATTCGTTCGGCAGGTCCGTAAAGGCAGTAAAGATGGTACCAGGCAGGCTTCATACACACCAAATATGGTATTTCCGATTGTTACCAGACGACTCGTCAGAGCCCTCTAGGTCCGAAACTGTTCGATTTCGGGAATCCCAACGGCGGCAGCCGGCCAGCGGTGGCGCGATCGCCAATCCAGTCGGCCAGATCGGTCATCGACCGCTGGAAGACGCGGCCTGACGTATCGGTCCAAATGAGCCCGTTATCCGCCACGAACACCCTCACATCCGACACGCCGCCGTCCTTGAACCTCTGGAGCCGCACGCCCTTGCCACGGCCCATCTCCGCTACCTGAGCGAGCGGGAAGATCAGGAACTTGCGATTCTCGCCGATGATGGCGACATGATCGCCTTCCGCCGGAACCATCAGCTTCGCCTTCTGACCGGGCGAAACGTTCAGCAGTTGCTTGCCCTTGCGCGTGGTCGCAACGAGATCCGCCTCGGCGGTGACGAAGCCATAGCCGTCGGATGACACCACGAGAAGCTTGCGATCGGGCTTGTGCACGAAGACGTCGACCACGTCGGCGTCGTCGTCCAAGTCGACCATCAACCGGATGGGCTCACCGGCCGAACGGCCGCCCGGCAACTTGTCGGCGCCGAGGGTGAAGACCTTGCCGTTGTCGGCGAAGACAATCAGTTTGTCGGTGGTCTCCGCCTTGAAGAACAGCTTCAGAACGTCACCGGCCTTGAACTGCAGGCCGGAGATGTCGGAGATGTGGCCTTTCAGCGTGCGAATCCATCCCTTCTCGGACACGACGACGGTGATCGGCTCGCGCTCGATCAGCGCCTCCATCACGTCGCCGGCGTCATGGGCCGGACCTTCTCCGAAGGTGGTGCGACGCTTGCCGATCTTGCTGTCGGCCCCGAATTCCTTCTTCACCTCGCCGATCTGCCAGCGCACCGTCTTCCATTGCTTCTTCTCGGAGCCGAGCAGATCCTCGATCTCGGCCTTTTCCTTGGAGAGTTCGGCGTGCTCCTTGCGGATCTCCATTTCCTCAAGCTTGCGCAGGTTCCTGAGGCGCATGTTGAGCACGGCATCGGCCTGCGTCTCGTTGAGACCGAAGGCACGGATCAGTTCCGCCTTGGGCTCATCCTCCTCGCGGATGATGCGGATCACCTCATCGAGGTTGAGGTAGGCAATGATGAAGCCTTCGAGCAGTTCCAGGCGGGCATTGATCTGGTCGAGCCGGTGTTGCGAGCGGCGGATCAATACCTCGCGACGATGGGCGAGCCACTCGATGAGCACCTGCCGCACGCCGAGCACATTGGGCACCTGACCGCGCGACAGCACGTTCATGTTCATCGGAAAGCGGCTCTCGAGCTCCGACATGCGGAACAGCGCTTCCATCATCAGCTTGTCGTCGACATTGCGCGACTTCGGAACGATGACGACGCGCACGTCGGTGGTCGACTCGTCGCGCACGTCCTCGATGAGCGGCACCTTGCGATCGGTGATCAGCTCGGCGATCTTCTCGATCAGCTTGGCCTTTTGCACCTGGTAGGGAATTTCGGTGACCACCGCCTGCCACATGCCGCGGTCGAGGTCTTCGCGGTGCCAGCGGGCACGTACACGGAAGCCGCCTCGGCCGGTTCGGTAGGACTCGAGAATGGACTCCGCGCTCTCGACGATAATGCCGCCGGTCGGGAAATCCGGGCCGCGGATCGGCCCCTCGTCGCGGTTGACGAGACCTTCCACCTCGGTGTCCGGCGCATCGATCAGCTTGATGGCGGCATCGCAAATCTCGGCGACGTTGTGGGTCGGAATGTTGGTCGCCATGCCGACGGCAATGCCGGCCGAACCGTTGGCCAACAGGTTCGGGAAGGCGCCGGGCAGTACCACCGGCTCCTTGTCGGCCTGATCGTAGGTCTCACGAAAATCGACGGCGTCCTCGTCGAGCCCATCCAGCAAAAGACGAGCGACCTCGGTCATGCGCGCTTCGGTGTAACGCTGGGCGGCGGCGCTGTCGCCGTCGATATTGCCGAAGTTGCCCTGACCGTCGACCAGCGGATAGCGCTGGGAGAAGTCCTGGGCGAGGCGCACCATTGCCTCGTAAACGGCGCCATCGCCATGCGGATGGTATTTACCGATGACGTCACCGACGACGCGGGCGCACTTCTTGAACGCGTTGCCCGGGTCGAGGCGCAGAAGGCGCATGGCATAGAGGATACGCCGGTGCACCGGCTTCAGGCCGTCGCGCACATCGGGCAGCGCCCGGTGCATGATGGTCGACAACGCGTGATGGGTAGAATCACCCCCGTCCAAGTGCAACAGAATGGCAAGCGGTTATCCGCTATGTGCTGGTTTTGTCCCCGGCTTAGTGGTCAATCCGCCACGAGCGGCGCCACCTTGGCATCCAGCGCCTTCACCGCGTCGGTCGGCTTCAGATGAACCTGCAGGCCGCGCTGGCCACCGTTCATGTAGACGGTTGCATGGGTGAGCGCCGTTTCCTCGAAAGCAGTCGGCACGCGCTTCTTCTGCCCAAAGGGTGAAATGCCGCCGACGTGGTAGCCGGTGACCCGCTCGGCTTCCGGCGGCTTCATCATGTTGGCCGATTTGCCACCGAAGGCCGCCGCCAGCTTCTTCATGCTGACTTCGTGATCGGACGGCACGACGACGCAGACCGGCTTGCCGTCCACCTCGGCCATCAGCGTCTTGAGGACCCGGAACGGCTCGGCGCCGATCGCCTCGGCCGCCTGCATGCCGATGCGATCGCGGGTAGTCCTGGACATCGGATAGACCTTTTTCGTACCAAAAGACCGGGCGATCAGGCGGCAAGCTCCGCCAGAAAAGCTGCAAGCCGACGATTGACGGAGACCGCCGCTTCGACGTGCGGCAGGTGCCCGACATCGGGAATGACGAAGCGTTCGCCGCCGACGGCTTCGAGACGTTCCTCATCCAGCGGATTGACGGCATCGCCGGCGCCCCAGACGACGAGACGTGGCAAGCCGGCCTCGGCAACCGCGTGAAAGGCGGCGTCCGCCTCGGCGGAGATGGCCGTCATTTCCGAGGCAATGCGCGATAGCGCCGCCCGTCGGCCCGGCTTTTCCAGCTCGTCGAGCATGTAGAGCGCCAGACGCCGGTTGGCGAGGCTCTTCCGGACGAACAGGCGCTGGAGCAGATGTTCGGTGGCCTCGACGTCGGTCAGCGTCGGCAGCGTCTCCACGAAAACGCGCGGCACTGGCCGGCCGAGTCCTGAAGCGGCAAGCGCCGTCAGCGACCTGATACGCTCGGGATAACGAGCCGCGAAGACGCCGGAGACCGCACCCCCCAGTGAATGCCCAACGATGTCGACGCGACCGACTTCCTCTGCATCGAGTGCCCGCGAAATGGCATCGGCAAAGGCCGTCGCCGACGGTTTCGCCCCCTCCGCCCAGGGCGAGGCGCCGTGCCCCGGCAAATCAAGCGACCAGACATCCGCGACGGCCGAAAGCGACGGCTGATTGGCAGTGAACGTTCGGCGATCGGCCCCAAAGCCGTGAATAAGCAGGAGTGGCGCTCCGGTGCCGCCCGAATGGTGGAGACGGACCTCGAAGGTGGCAGGAGACTGGCTGGACAATTACAACTCCGACGGATGCGCGGACAGCCACAGATTGGCGGCTCGCTGCGTTGAGGGCAAGGCCAAACCGATCCGCCGTAGTCACTTTCCCTTATACTTGACTAATTGACTCAAGTTATGATCCCTATAGGTGAATGCTCTCGCTGGAAGCCCCCCCATGAACGCTCCCTACCTGCCGTCCGAAAGTTGGCTCGCCCAGGACGTCGAGGATCTCCTGGTCCTCATGCGATTCATCGGCGAAGAGAAACGGCGCGGGGCGCGTCGTGGGGATCCCAGCCTCAGCCGAGCCGACGCCCTCGCCTGTCGCCGGCTTACCGAGCGGTGTGCGCTGGTGCCCCGCCCGCGCGCAGCCAGCGGCTACGCGGCGAGCCTCGTTGGCATGTCGCGCCTCTATCGCTTCGTTCATGCGCCGGTGGGAATCGCACCGGAGATGCCCATCGATCGTGAGGTGGAGGTGCGGCGCACCGTCCTGGAAGCCCTCGATCCGCCCGACCGTGGCGAAGTAGAAGCGCGCATGTGTGCCGAGCTGGTGGAAATGCGCGCCGGCATCTTCCGCTGCGCTCACGCCGATCTCTGCGCCGGGCGCGGTTGCCCATTCGAGCTGGAAGTAAGTGCGGACGCCGTGGATCGCGCCCTTTGTGCTCTCTTGCCCAAAAGGAACTGACATGCTCGGCAAACCCATTCTCTTGGTACCCGGAACAGTCGACGCGGCTACGTCGCTTGCCTCTTTCGCCGTTGATCGGCCACCGCCCCGCCCCATTCGTCTTGAACGGCCGAAAATCTGGGACCTTCCGAAGAGTTGCCACTGCGTGACGCTCGGCACCAGCCTGACCCTGGCCGAATTGCGCAAAATGGCAAAGCGGCTGGGCCTTTTCCACGGCGTCGAGATGATGACCGATTACGAACTGCACGGCGCCTTCGTGCATGTCCTATCGAACCGCAACCGCGCGTCCAGTGCGGTGCAGAAGCTGCTCGACACCAATCACACCGGCGCCGTGCGCAAGGCATCGCGCTGCCGTTCCGAGGAAGAGCTTTCAGCGTTCTGGGATCGGGAGGTGGCCGAGGGCCAGATTGCCGGCGCCTTCTGGGCCGTGATGAGCCATGTGCATCTCGGCGGCGCGCTGGAAGTGCGCGTCTTTGGCGAGGTGCACATGATGTCGCATCTCTGCGGCGCCTCCCACCGCGGCGATGCCCGTGCCCGTTCGCTCGCCGAACAGCAGTGCGCCGCGCTCGCCCGGCGGCTAGAACAGACCAACGCCGGCCAGCAGGAAGCGCTCGCCGCCCGCGACCGCGAGATCGAGCGGCTGAGTCGTCTTGTGGCGAGCTTGGAACCCTTCGTGCGTGAGACGGCAAGCTTGCGCGCCCGCGTCGCCGAGCTGGAAGACGGCGAAGAGATGGCGCGTCTCCGCGAGCGGGCCGGTGACCTCGCCCGCCGGCTCGATCTTGCCTTGCGCCGCAACGACCTGCTCGCCGCCGAATCCGAGGCGCTGACCAACCGCCTCGTCGCCGCCGAGAGACGCTCGATCGATCTCACTGACCGGTTGGCCGAGGCTCCGCCCTGCCCCACCCGCGCCTGTGCCGACGATTGCCCCTTCAACCTCGAGGGACGCTGCATCGCTTATATCGGCGGCCGGCCTCGTACGGTGTCGCGGATGCGCGAACTGGTCGAGCGCTGTCGTGGTTCGCTGATCCACCATGACGGCGGCGCCGAGCAGTCGGCCGAAGCGCTCGACGGCGTGCTCGGCCGAGCCGATGTGGTGATGTTCCCGGTCGACTGCGTCAGTCACACCGCCGTCGAAAAACTGAAGACGGTCTGCGGTCGCATGAACAAGACCTACCTGCCGCTTCCCTCGGCAAGCTATTCGTCGTTTGCCAGCGAGCTCGCAAGGGTGTAGCGACGACTATCCCTCGCCGAACGACCTGGACAACGCGCCCAACTTTGCGAAAATTCACTCCACCGGCTCGTCGACGAGGCCGGTAACCGGCGCTGTTGAGCCGCGCACGATCAGCTTGCCGGACAGCATGACCTTGCGGGCCGGCGCCTTGGGCGTCTTCATGCGGTCGAATAGCAGCGTCATGGCCATGCGGCCGATGTCGCCAACCGGCTGTTCGATGACGGTGAGGCCCGGCCCGACCAGTTCCGACCAGGTCTCGTTGTCGAAGCCGGCGACGGCGACGTCGTCGGGCGTCCTCAACTCCAGCCGCCGCATGGCCTTGACGACGCCGAGCAGCATGGCGTTGCTCGACGACCGATGGCCTGGAGATGGCGGACCAGGGTTGCCGTTGCCTGATGGTTGTCGAGGACGACGCTGTCATGGCGGCCAATCGGCCCGCCGCGATCGACGAGAACCACGGGGAACGGCAGGTCGTCATCGGCCAATCGTTCGAGAACGCCGCGAGTCGGCGCCCAGATGAGGCCGGTGATGCGTTCCTCCTCCATCAGACGCAGGTACATCGCTTCCCGTTCGGCGCTCTCGTCGGTATTGCAGAGAATGACGCGCAAACCGGCCCGATAGGCCTCGTCCTCGACCACCCGGCTCAGTGCCGTGAAGAACGGACTGCGAATGTCGGCCACCATCAGACCGATGGTTTGGGAATGCTGCGAGCGCAACCGACGGGCCGACAGATTGGGCCGATAGCCAGTGGCCGCGATAGCTTTCTCCACCCGCTCGCGCAGTTCGGGACTGACCGGGCCATTGCCGAACACACGCGACACGGTGGCTACCGACACACCAGCCCTTTGGGCCACATCCTTGATACTTATCGCCATTTTTTAAAAAGGTCCCGCGGCCTCCCTTCGGCTTCCCGACGGCGTCCTCCCCGCCTCCGAAACCGCTGAAAAGGATTACATGAGGCTCGCTTAGCTGCACTAATTTGAAATCAGTAGTTTTTCTGATAAGATTTCCGAGCGGTTTAGTAAGTCTCGGAAGGACAAAGACCAAACCGCCCGCATCCTGGGGATTTCATCTTTTCTATCAATGCTCTTCAGAAGAATTTGGGTCGATCTGTAGTACCACTACGCACCGAAAACTTAATCGGTTCAACGCTTGACCATTGAGCTGAAAACGATCCCATATGCAGCGGGACACAATAAAGCGGACCATCGAAAAGGTCCTCCGCAACCCGCCTCGCCCTCGGGGTCAGACAGCCCGGCCGGCAGAAGCCAAAAGACGGCAAACGCCAGTCGAACGAACAGAAAACCTTCGGGACGAATGCTTGGAAGACAGGAGTAGAACATGCCAATCAACAGCCCGGCAGATCTCGACGCACTGGTTTCCCGCGTCAAGCGCGCCCAGCAGATCTATGCGACGTTCTCTCAGGAACAGGTCGACCTGATCTTCCGTCAGGCAGCCTTCGCCGCCGCCTCCGCCCGTATCCCGCTCGCCATGCAGGCCGCCGAAGAGACCGGCATGGGCGTGATCGAAGACAAGGTCATCAAGAACCACTTCGCTTCCGAGTACATCTACAACAAGTACAAAGACGAGAAGACCTGCGGTGTGCTTGAGGTCGACGAGCTTGGCGGCACGATCACCATTGCCGAGCCGATCGGCCTGATCTGCGGTATCGTGCCGACCACCAACCCGACGTCGACCGCCATCTTCAAGGCGCTGATCAGCCTGAAGACCCGCAACGGCATCGTCTTCTCCCCCCATCCGCGCGCCAAGAAGTCGACCTGCGCCGCCGCCAAGCTGGTGCTTGACGCCGCCGTCGCCGCCGGCGCCCCGGCCGACATCATCGGCTGGATCGACACCCCGTCGGTCGAACTCTCCAATGCCCTGATGCGTCACCCCGACGTCAACCTGATCCTCGCCACCGGTGGCCCGGCCATGGTGAAGGCGGCCTACTCCTCCGGCAAGCCCGCCATCGGCGTTGGCGCCGGCAATGCGCCGGTGGTCATCGACGAGTACGGCGACATCAAGCGCGCCGTCGCCTCGATCCTGATGTCCAAGACCTTCGACAACGGCATGATCTGCGCCTCCGAGCAGGCCGTGATCGCCGTCGACAGCGTCTATGACGCGGTGCGCGAGCGCTTCCACAGCCACGGCGGCTATATCCTCAGCGGCAACGAACTGGGCGCGGTGCGCAACGTCGTGTTCCCTGGTGGTCACCTGTCGCCTGACGTCGTCGGTCAGTCGGCCATCAAGATCGCTGCTTCCGCCGGCATCACCGTTCCCGCCGATACCAAGATCCTGATCGGTGAGGTCGACAGCGTCGAGGAAAGCGAGCCCTTTGCCCACGAGAAGCTGTCGCCGACGCTGGCCCTCTACCGTCGTCCCGACTTCGAGGCCGCCGTCGACGCCGCCGCCGCGCTGGTCGCCCTCGGTGGTATCGGCCACACCTCGGTGCTCTATACCGATCAGGACGGCCACAAGGAGCGTGTCTCCCGCTTCGGCGACAGGATGAAGACGGCCCGCATCCTGATCAACTCGCCGGCCGCCCTTGGCGGCATCGGTGACCTCTACAACTTCAACCTGGCGCCGTCTCTGACGCTCGGTTGCGGCAGCTGGGGTGGCAACTCGATCTCCGACAACGTCGGTCCGAAGCACCTCATCAACCGCAAGACCGTCGCGAAGCGAGCCGAAAACATGCTCTGGCACAAGCTCCCCAAGTCCATCTACTTCCGCCGCGGCGCCGTTGCCGAAGCGTTCAAGGACCTCGAGGGCAAGAAGCGCGCGCTGGTGGTCACCGACCGCTTCCTGTTCCTCAACGGCTATGCCGACGGCGTCATCGAGTTGCTCAAGACCCACGGCATGGACGTCGAGACCTTCTATGACGTCGAGGCCGATCCGACGCTCTCCGCCGTCCGCAAGGGCACCGAGCGCGCCGTTTCCTTCAAGCCGGACGTGATCATCGCCTTCGGCGGCGGTTCGGCCATGGACGCGGCCAAGATCATGTGGGTGATGTACGAGCATCCGGAAGTCCACTTCGAGGACCTCGCGCTGCGCTTCATGGATATCCGCAAGCGCATCTACAAGTTCCCCAAGCTGGGCATCAAGGCCGAGCTAGTCGCCATCCCGACCACCTCCGGCACCGGTTCGGAAGTGACGCCGTTCGCCGTCGTCACCGACGACTCGACGGGCATGAAGTATCCGCTCGCCGACTACGAGCTGACGCCGAACATGGCCATCATCGACGCCAACTTCGTCATGAACATGCCGAAGCCGCTGACCGCCTTCGGTGGCATCGATGCCGTCACCCATGCTCTGGAGGCCTACGCCTCGGTGTTGGCCAACGAGTACTCCGACGGCCAGGCTCTGCAGGCGCTGAAGCTGCTCAAGGAGTATCTGCCGGCGTCCTACAAGGACGGCGCCAACGATCCGACCGCTCGTGAGAAGGTGCACAACGGCGCCACCATCGCCGGCATCGCCTTCGCCAACGCCTTCCTGGGTGTCTGCCACTCCATGGCCCACAAGCTTGGCGCGGCCTTCCACATCCCGCACGGCCTTGCCAATGCCCTGCTGATCTCCAACGTGATCCGCTACAACGCCAACAACAACCCGACCAAGCAGACGGCCTTCTCGCAGTATGACCGTCCGAAGGCCCGGGCCCGTTACGGCGAGATCGCCCAGCACCTCGGTCTCGGTGGCGAGCGGACGCAGCAGCGTGTCGACAACCTGATCGCCTGGGTTGACGGCCTGAAGAAGCAGCTCGACATTCCCGCCTCCATCCAGGCGGCCGGCGTGCCCGAGTCCGACTTCCTCGCAAAGGTCGACAAGATCGCCGTCGAGGCCTTCGACGATCAGTGCACCGGCGCCAACCCGCGCTTCCCGCTGATCTCGGAGCTGAAGCAGATCCTGATCGACAGCTACTACGGCCGCCCCTATGTCGAGGCATCCGAGCTGGCCGATGCTGCGACTGCCGAAGCGGTGGTTGAAGCTGCCAAGCCGACCAAGGGCAAGAAGGCTGCCGAGTAAGAACGAAGATTGAGAACGGGGGCGGGGAAACCCGCCTCCGTTTTACTTTAGGACGCCTTCAAACCTTCTGAAGTGACAACCGAAATCCAACGGCGTAAACCGCTGTCATCCGGCTTTTCGGAGCGGTTCTCGTGAGTATCCCAAGTCTCTTTTTGAAGAGCCTTTGGTTTCACGAAATATAACTAGACTTCCTGGGAGATGAATATGGCAGTAAAGGTCGCCATCAACGGCTTTGGTCGTATCGGTCGTAACGTTCTGCGCGCGATCGTCGAGTCCGGTCGCAAGGACATCGAGGTTGTCGGC
>JAGSYV010000088.1 GCA_018262505.1 Pseudomonadota bacterium | reverse complement strand
CTTCAGCGATGTCTGGAAGCGAAAGGACTTGCTCATGGCGGACCTCAGGCGAAGACGAAGGCGGCGATGGCGACGACGCCCGTCAGCAACACGCCGGCCACCAGATTGAACAGGGCCATGCGATCGGCGGTCTTCTTGTCGAAGCCGTAGCCGAGGTCCCAAATGAAGTGGCGGACGCCGCCGATGGCGTGATGGATCAGCGACCAGACAAGCCCGAGGAGGATCAGGCGGCCGATCCAACTCTGGTAGACGCCGTCGACACGGGCGAACCATTCCGGGCCGCTCGCCGCCGCGATCAGCCAGATGGCAACGAACACGGTGCCGACGTAAAGGAAGCCGCCGGTCATGCGGTGAACGATCGACATCGCCATGGTCAGGATGAAGCGAAAGACCTGGAGATGCGGCGAGAGCGGGCGGGAAGCCGCCAGGCGGGCGTCGGCCATCGGTTGATGTTCCCTCATGAGACGGGAGACGGACGCTCCCTTGCGCGATCCATTGACGTTGACGTTAACGTCAACATGCAGGAAAAGCCTGAGTCGTAAGTACCTTCTCGGAGGTGGGTCGTCAAAGGCAAAACGCGTGATGGGTGATGCGAAACGATAAAGTCTAGGGGAAAATACGACTATATGCTTAGTGCGCGCGGCGTCCGATTCCCGCCGCGTCCAGGCAAAAGACCAAATTAGGCTGTGAATGCAAGGCGCTCGGCGGCCGCGTTGAGCCAATCGATGGCACCTATGAGTTCACCTTGATAGTCGCCGCCTTCCAGACAATGCGAGGCCTCCGGCAGGAAACGATAGAGCGGCGGTGACGGCAGCCGCTCCACCAATTCGCCGACGTTTTCAGGGGGCGCCACGATGTCCTTGGCTCCAGCGAACACGGCCACCGGCATGGTCAGCCGATCGATCACCGCGAAGATGTCATGGCGAGGCCATTCGTCGAGGGCGTGCGGCACCTCACGCTTGAGGTTGGCAATGCCGTCCGGATGGTATTTTTCGCGGGCTTCGATCTGGCGAATACCGGATGTGAAGGGCGAGACGAGAAGCAGGTGTGCGACGCGGCCAGCATAGTCGTCGGTGGCGAGACGGGCCACGGCATAGGCGCCCATGGAATGGCCGCAGAGGGCGAGATGGGCGCCGCTCCAGCCCAAGGCGGCGGCATTGCCGATGGCCCACTCGACGGTGCGTCGCACGTCGCGAACGTGATGCTCCAGCAGGAAATCGGCTTCATCGCCGGCACTGTCGTTCCAAGCCGAGGCGCAGCAATCAGGGGACACGACGACGTAGTCGCGCGCGCGATAGGCGCCGATCAGCTTCTGCATATGCGGCGCCCGCGCTGCGCCGTTGCGACCGTGAGCGGTGACCGCAAGACGAGGGGAGGGTGCGTTGGTCCGCCACAGCTCGATGCTCATGCGAGCGTCATCGGCGTCGGGATTGTCCGACGCGCCGAGCGGGATGGTGTCGGGCGTCATGCGACCGCGACCTTGTCGAGGCGCGGGCTTGAGAAGCCGAGTCGCGTCAGACCGGTCTGCACTTCCGGCGCCGACATGAACAGCGTCCAGAGCAAGGCCGAACGGTGGTTCTCGATCATGACGACAATCGGTCCCTGGTCGATGGCGAGGTGGCTCGATGCCACCCAGTTCCGTCCCGGCGAAAAGGCGTCGGCAAAGCCGCGCGCGCCGAACAGTCGCCCATCCATGGCTGTCATGAAGCCACGCAGCGCCTCCATCGCCTCCTTGGGCACGTAAGGGAACGAGGCAAGCGCCGCCGTCGGAGTGATGACGCCGGTGTCGTTGGTCGGCGAGTGGGCGTTGTAGCCGTCGAAGGTGTCCGACGCCGTCAGCCCCCAGCAGTCCGGGCCGTAGCCGATAAAGCTGCCGGGATTGGTCAGGCAGTGGGCGCGGTTGACGAGCGCGTGCGCCGTGTTCTGGGCGAAATAGTCGGCATAGGTATCCGACAGGCCGTGCGGGTTGAGCCCCAGAAACGAGTAATGGGCGAAGAACAGCGGCCCGCCGTAGTCAGGGCCGAGCGGTAGCGTCACACCGCCATAGTTGCGGCCGTTCAGGAAATCGCGCCCTTTGGCCCAGGACTGGTGGTAGGTCGAAACCGGTATCGGATGCGTTGGCGAGGCGGCAGCCAGCACGTGGGTGATCAGGCACTCGTTCCAGCCGGTGATGGCGTGGTTTATGGCAAAGCCATGGGCGGGACTCCAATGCCAGAGCAAGGCGCCGTCGGCTCTGAGGTGGTGGCTCCATTCCACGCCGCGCCACAATCGATCGATGCGGGCAGCGAGGTCGGGCCGCGTCGGGATCAGCCATTGGCGAGCCGTCAGCAGGCCGGCCATCAGGAAGGACGTTTCGACGAGATCGCCACCGTCATCCTTCTCGCCAAACGGGATGACCTTGCCGGTTTGCCCGTTCATGAAATGCGGAAAGACGCCGTGGAAGCGGTCGGCTGTTTCCAGGAAATTGGTGATCTTGCCGATGCGCTCGACGACCTCGTCGCGGGGGAGAAAGCCGCGCTCGGCGCCGGCAATCAACGCCATCACGCCGAAGCCGGTGCCGCCGGTGGTGACCGTGTTGTCGGGGGAATAGCCGAAGGCGTCGTTATCGCGCTCGCGTGCCATGCCGCTCACCGGATGGCCGTAATCCCAGAAATAACTCAGCGTTGCCTGCTGAACGAGGTCCATCAGCGCATCGTCGTTCATCGCCGCGACGGCGGCGGACGAGAAGGTCATGACCGTTTTCCTTCAGACTGAGGTTCGTTCCAGACCACACGCACCGCCTGAGTGTCGCGGGAGTTTGGACCGACGTGAATATCGAAGGCGCCGCCCTCTGCGCGCCGGCGTGTGTCGGTGACCGTCTCGGCCACCGAGAAATCGAGATCGGCGGTGGTGACGCTGAAGCTGACCGTTTCGGCGGCGCGGGCAGCAAGCGCCACCTTGCGGAAGGCCTTGAGCTCCTTCACCGGCCGGCTGATGCTCGCCACGGGGTCGCTGATGTAGAGTTGCACCGTCTCGTTCGTGGGGCGATCGCCGAGGTTGGTGACGGTGAGCGTCACCTCGAGGCGATCGTCGCCGGTGAGCTTTGTCCGGTCGGCGCGCGGCGGGCCGTAGGCCACCTTGCCATAGCCGAGGCCGAAGCCGAACGGGTAGAGACCGTTGTTCTGCGTCACCTCGTCGGGCAGGTCGACGTAGCCGGAGGTGAATTTCTGGAAGCGGCCGGGCGTCGGCCGGCCGGTCGGCCGGTGGGCGTAGGTGACCGGCACCTGGCCGACACTATAGGGGAAAGTCGCCGGCAGGCGACCGGATGGCTCGGATCTGCCGAACAGCACGTCGGCGAGACCATGGCCGATCTCGGTGCCGCCGAACCAGGCGATCAGCAGTGCGTCTGCAAGGAGTGCCTCCTCGGCGAGCGCCAGTGGCCGGCCGGTCATGACGACGACGATGAGCGGCTTGCCGGTCGCCTTCAGGGCGCGAAGCAGCTTCTTCTGGGACTCCGGGATGGAAAGGTCGGTGCGAGAGGAGGATTCGCCGGAATACTCGCGTGCTTCGCCGACCACGGCCACCGTGACATCGGCGGCCGTCGCCGTGGCGACCGCCTCGGCGATCATCGCCTCGGGCGATCGCACGTCGATGACGACGGACAGGTCCTTCCAGTCGTGGACATTGAGACGGGTGGCCAGCCATGGCTCGTCGACGATATTGGCCCCCTTGGCGGTAACGATGCTCACGGCGTTGCCTGCCGCCTCGCGCAGTCCGTCGGCGATGGGAACGACGGTGGATGGGGAACCGGCGACCGCCCAGGTGCCGTTCATGTTGACGCGGTCCTCGACGAACGGACCGATGAGGGCGATGGTGCCGATCTTGCCGCTGTCAGGCGGTGGCAGCGGCAGAAGGTCGTCGTCATTCTTGAGAAGGACAGTCGCAGCAGCCACCGCCTCGCGGGCGAGTTGCCGGTTGGCCGCGGTCAGGATGGGTTGCGCCGCGCGACCCCAGTCGAGCCGGTGGTAGGGATCGTCGAACAGGCCGAGCTTCAGCTTGGCTATGAGCACGCGGTGGCAGGCGGCCGTGATCTCGGCCTCACTGACAAGACCGGCCTTGACGCTGTCCTCCAGCGTTTCGAGATAAGTTTCCGACACCATGTCCAGGTCGACGCCGGCCAAAAGGCCGAGGCGGGCGGCTTCGGCCCGGTCGGACGCGACGCCGTGGGCGATCAGTTCGAGGATGCCCGTATAGTCGGCGACGACCAAACCGTCATAGCTGAGCTTTTCGCGAAACAGTTCGGTGATGACGGCGCGGTTGGCGTGCATCGGCATGCCGTTCAGCGTGTTGAAAGACGCCATGATCGAGCCGGCGCCGGCGCGCATGCCGGCGACGAAGGGCGGCAGCACCACGTCATGCAGCGTCGCGGGGGAGAGATCGACGGCGTCATAGTCTCGACCGCCCATGCCGCCGCCATAGCCGCAAAAGTGTTTGAGGCAGGCCATCACCGCATCGGGCCGGGAGAGATCGTCGCCCTGGTAGCCCTCGACCATCGCTTCGGCGAAGCGGCTGGCGAGGAACGGATCCTCGCCCGGGCTCTCGGCGATCCGACCCCAGCGCGGATCGCGACAGACATCGACCATCGGCGAGTAGACCTGATCGATGCCGATCGACGCCGCCTCCTGGGCGGCAACGCGGGCGGTGGCGCGCACGAGGTTCATGTCCCAACTGGCGGCCAGCGCCAGTGGCAGCGGGAAGATGGTTTTCTGGCCGTGGATAACGTCCTCGGCGAACATCAGCGGAATTTTCAGGCGCGTTTCCTGCGCCAGGTCCTGGAAGACCCGCACCGCCTCCGCCGATTTCACGCCGAAGATGCCGCCGATGCGCCCCATCCTGATCTTGGCGGCAACGTCGGTATTGACGACGGTTCCGGTCAGGGTTTCGCCGCCGGGCGTGACGAGGTTGAGCTGGCCGATCTTCTCCGAAAGGGTCATCCGGCCCAGCAGACCGTCGATGAAATCCTTGTCCTTTTTCATGTCCGGATGTCCGCGTTTGGTCCCCCCGCTTTGTCGGGGTCATGGAAGATGACGCATCACCGACAGCATGGAGCGGAGGCCGCCGCGCACATCACGGGGCGGCGGTGGCGCCGGGATGACCACCGGCTCGAGGCCGGCGCGTCCGTTCTCGATGTTGAGGATGGAATGGTAGAAGGGGCGGCCGAAGCTGTCGGTGGGTGGCGTCTGCTCGTGCATCACCGAAAGCACCGTCGCCTTCGGGCAATACTGCCGGACGAGGCGATGGAACTCGGTTTTCGCCTCGGGGTCGAGCGCGGCGGTCGCTTCGTCGAGAAACAGCACGTCCGGGGTATGCAGCAGGATGCGTGCGAGCACCACCTTCTGCTTCTGGCCGCCGGACAACACGTCGTCCCAGCGTCGGCCGCGATAATAGGGATTGCCCATCGACGGAATGAATTCGCCGAGCCCGACCGCGCTCATGATGGCAGCCACTTCGAGGTCGCGGTGCTCGCGTTCGTCCTCGGGCATGGCGATCAACTGCTTGAGGCTGGCCTGCGGCAGCCGTGTATCCTGGCAGGCATAGAGCGCTTTCATGCCCTCGGGCATGATCACCCGGCCGCGCCCGTAAGGCCAAAGGCCATTGAGCGCCTTGATGAGACAAGACTTTCCCGAGCCCGAGGGGCCGCGCACGAAGATCCACTGGCCCGGTTTGATCGACAGGCGGGCGACACGCAGGAAGGGCGTCGCTTCTTTGCCGGCGAACATCAACTCGAGCCCCTGTACCGAAAGCCCACGTTCCGGCGGCTGCTGTTCGTAGCGGAACTCCGAAATGCCGGTCTCGCGGTAAAAGGTCTGCGCGTCTTGCACGCGCTCTATGGCGTCGGCCAGTTCGACCACCCGATTGACGTTGGCGCGGAGGTTGGCAATATCCGGCATGACCTGGATGACCCAAGAGCAGTCGTTGATCAGCTCGCTGACCAATTCCGAGCCGGTGACGTAAGTGCGAAAGGAAATGCCGCTCTGCATATAGGCAGGCAGATTGGGTAAATAGGCCACCACCTTCTGGGTCACGTAAGTGTAGCTGCCATTGAAGGCAAGGAAAGCGGCCGAGACCTTGTTCTGGAGGCCCCAGGTGCGGTCGATCGCTTGATACTGCCGTCGGTGGATCGACATTTGCACCTTCTCGCCACGCGCCGCCGCGATCGGCAGCACCCGACGCACCAGCGTCGACAGCTCGGCGCGATAGCTGCCCTCGTAGCGCAGCATGGCCATGTTGAGCGCCTCGATGGCGCGGCCGATTCTGAGGGCGATAGCCGTCGACAACGGTACGTAGGTAACGGCGAGTGCGAATACCAGCACGGCGCTGGCGTATGACCCCAGGAAGTCGAGGCCGTGAATGGCGACAGAGGTCGAAAGCAACATGTCACCGACGAAATAGACCGACGTCACCACAGAAATGAGGCCCATGGCCATGCCGAGCGCATTGCCGGTCATTGCCTTGATCGACTCCTGAATGCGCTGATCGATGTTGTCGGGAACGTTGGCCCCCTCATCGGAAGCTCCCATCACCAGGAGATGGTAATAGGGACGCCGATCGGACAGGAGCGCCGCGTTGAAGCGGCTGTCGAGCCACTGGCGCCATTTGCGGTGCAGCGTGCTGGAAAAATAATGGCGAAAGCCGAGAAACACCGCAAACTTGAGAATGGCGAGACCGACCAGAACGCCGGCTGCCGTCAGCACATCTGCGATGGCCGAGATACCGAGATCGTGAAAGGACGCGATGGTGGCGATGAAAGAGCCGGAAGCCTGCGCCAGCCAAACGCCGCTTTTGCTGGCCGCCGCGGATAGAAGCGCCACCGCAATCGTCAGAGCCCAGGCCTCGCGCCATCTGTCCGAGACCCAATAGGCCTTAAGCAGCCCCCAGAAGCTACGCATGGAGGAAACAGGGGTAGCCAGCGCATTCACTCCCGCGTCGGCCGCCAAGGCGGACCGGAATTTCCGATGATCAAAGCCTGCCCTGCAAACTTTAAGGCTCCATTAAGCCTGTCGGCCAGTTCATTTACCAAAAAGAATGAACGGCAAAAGCGTACGCCTGCGCCGCCACCTTGCCTTGACAAGCTTACGGCGAGCAGACCTATTTCCTGCAATTGCCCGTTTTGCAAGGATGATGCAATGAAACTCTATCGTTTCCTGACCGGCCCAGACGACGCGACCTTCTGCCATCGCGTTACCGCGGCGCTCAACAAGGGTTGGCAACTTGCCGGCTCGCCGGCGCTCACCTTCGATGCCGTGCAGGGACGCGTCATTTGCGGCCAGCCGGTGGTCAAGGAGGTCGAGGGGGTCGACTACACGCCGGATATCAAGCTCGGCGAGTGGTGAGATGAGCCTCGATAGCGTCAAGGCCTTCTTCGCCGAGAAAGCCCCGGATATCTTGGTGATCGAGACGGCAGCCTCGTCGGCGACCGTTGCCGAGGCTGCCGCCGCCCATGGCGTCGATCCGGCCGAAATTGCCAAGACCATCTGCCTCAGAGTTGGCGAACAGGTCCTGCTGCTGGTCGCTGGCGGCACCACCCGGCTCGACAACCGCAAGGCCAGAGAGGCTTTCGGTGGCAAGGCGCGCATGCTCGGTCTCGACGAAGTGGTGGAGCTGACCGGCCATCCGATCGGTGGTGTCTGTCCCTTCGGCCTGAAATCGCCTTTGCCGATCTACTGCGATCTGTCGCTCCGTCGCTTTCCCGAGGTGCTGCCGGCTGCCGGCGCCACCAATGCGGCGGTTCGCATCGACACCGAACGTTTGGCCAAACTGGTCGGCGCCGTGTGGGTCGACGCCTGTCAATAAACGGTGCGGCTTGCCCGTTATCGCGGCTGCGGCCGTTATGAGCCGCCGCATGCGCCACCGGTGACGCGGACCATCAGCTAGCCGCCGATCAGTGCCGCGAATGTCGGTGTCGCCGGCGCCGATGTCACCGACCAGAACGAACAGGCGTGGCGCTTACATTATAGGTGCCTGAAGCCCGGTTTCGCATCTGACGCTCTGGAGCCAGCGACGCGGCCACTCCAGGCGCCAGCGCATTTGCGCGCGCCAGTGGCGGAATGCAGCTGATCATCTGCAGCTGAAAATCGGTCGCGATCACCTCTTTGCTACCCAACTCATGCGTGAAAACCGAGCGCAAGAAAGTCGAGTAAATAAATCATGTTTGTAAGCTCGACTACCTATGGACATGAAATGTTCTGACATTGAGAGGCAATTGCAATAAATAGAGGCACGCAGGTTATCTTTGAGGCAAATCAAACGGTGTGCCCACATTCGGTGGCCCTAGATGGCATCGTCGACCAAGCAACACCGGCTGCTCCCAAACATGCCCTGTTCGGAAAGCGAAAACTCGAAATGGAGTTTGTGTTTTCGCAACGTTCGATGCGCTGGATTACTTATATTGAGCGCCAGAGTCCACAAAACGAGGCAATAAAATGAGAACGATCCTCCTCGCCGCCGCCGCCCTTGCGGTTGCCATTCTTCCCGCCACCGCCGCCGACTATCAGGTCAAGATGCTCAACAAGGGCGCCAAGGGCATGATGGTGTTCGAACCGGATGTCATGAAGGTCCAGCCTGGCGATACGGTTACTTTCGTGGCTACCGATGCCGGTCACGACGCCATGAGCGTGCCGGGCATGCTCCCCGACGGTGCCCAGCCCTTCGAAGGCCAGATTGGCAAGGACCTCAAGGTAACCTTCACCCAGCCGGGTGTTTATGGCGTCAAGTGCAAGCCGCACTACGTCATGGGCATGGTCGGCGTCGTTGTGGTCGGCGACCCCGCGCCCAACCTCGAAGCGGCCAAGGCTGCGAAGAACCCCGGCAAGGCCGGCAAGGTGTTCACCGAACTTCTCGGCGGCCTTTGATATGACGGACATCGCGCGGTGGAGGCCCCTGCTTTCAGGCGCCTTCCGGCCGTTCTTCCTGCTGGCCGCTTTTTGGATGGCCGGTTCGATCCTGGTCTGGGTGCCCTTTTATATGGGACACGCCGCGCTGCCCACCGCCTTCGCTCCGCGCGATTGGCATGTTCACGCCATGCTGTTCGGCGGCGTGCCGGCGATCATCGCTGGTTTCACGCTGACCGCCGTCTCCAGTTGGACCGGCCGACCCACCATTACCGGCCGGCCGCTGGCGTTCCTGGTGCTGATCTGGCTCGCCGGCCGGATTGCCGTTTCCGTCTCGGCACTAATCGGGCCAGTCGCGGCGGCCATGATCGATCTCGCTTTCCCGCTCGCCCTCGCCGCCACGCTCGGCCACGAGGTGGCGCTGGCCGGCAATTGGCGGAATCTGCGTGTCGTCGGTCTCATTCTCCTGTTGGCGTTGGCAGATGCCGGCTTCCATGCCGAGGCGATGGGACGCGGCCTTGCCGACGTATCCATCCGGGTGGCGCTGTCGGCGGTGCTGATGCTCATCCTGCTGATGGGGGGGCGTATCACGCCCGCCTTCACCCGTAACTGGCTGAAGATGCGCGGCGAAAGTCGACTACCGGTGTCTTTCGATCGCTTCGATGCTGTGGCGATGATCGTCTCCGGGCTCGCCTTCGTCGCATGGATCGTCGCCCCCGTCTGGATCGGCACGGCTATCCTTCTTGGGCTCGCCGGCCTGCTCACGGCGGCCCGTCTCAGCCGTTGGCGGGGTCTTGCCACCCGAAGCGAACCACTGCTTCTCGTGCTGCACGTCGCCATCGCCACGATTGCCGCCGGCTTCGTCATCGAGGCGTCGGCCATCCTCTGGCCTGAGATCGTCGACCCGACGGCGGCCGTGCACCTCTGGACGGCTGGCAGCGTCGGCCTCACCGTGCTCGGCGTTATGACGCGGGTGAGCCGCGGCCATACCGGCCGACCGCTCACTGCGGGGCGGCTCGAACTGGCCATCTTCGCTCTGGTGTCGGTCGGCGCGCTTCTGCGCATGGCGGCACCCTACGCCGGCAACGCCTATTTTCATGTTCTCGCCTGCGCCGGCGTCCTCTGGGCGGTCGCCTTTCTCACCTTCGCCATCGGCTATGCCGGCATTCTCGCCGGCCCGCGAACCGATGGAAGGGTGTGATCTATATCAATCGAATTTGTGCCAGCGCAACGAAGGTCCGGGTCGCCATGTGAAAATATGACGGCATAACTCATGTTGAACCGATTCCGGAGGGGCGGATGAAACAGGCAAAAAAGGCGACGCCTTGGCTCGCCGGAATTGTGACGGCGTTTTGCCTGATCGTTGCTCTGGCTTTGGTTGCAACGCCATCCCGTGCGGCTAGCCTTGTCGATTTCATCGGCAAGGTAGCACCCTCGGACTTGGTTCCCGGCGCTGATGCCTTTGGCCCGATACGCACCGACATGCCGGCCGCGCCGGCGCTCAAAGCGGGGGCCCGCATCGGCTGGGTGTTCCTCAACACCGATTTTGTGCCGGCGACCGGCTATTCCGGCAAGCCGATCAATATCCTGATCGGTGTCGACGACAAGGCGGTGATCACCGGGGCTCGCCTCGTCAAGCATTCCGAACCCATCGTGCTGGTCGGCATTCCCGAGGCCAAGATCAAGGCGGTGATCGAGAAATACACCGGGCTCGATCTGAAACGCGAGGCAGCCGGCTCGACCCACGATCTCGACATTGTCTCGGGTGCCACGGTCACCATCATGGTGATCGACGATTCGATTCGCCGGTCCGGCATCAAGGCCGCCCGCACCCTGGGGCTTGAAGGCTTTGCCGCCGGTACCGGCCCGGCCGCCGATGTGAAGGTAGTGGACCGCAAGGACGTCGTGACCGACTGGACGAAGCTCGCCGGCGATGGTTCGATCCGTCGGTTCAGCCTGTCGGTGACCGACATCAACGCCGCTTTTGACAAGCTAGGCGACCCGCGCGCCGCCGCCCACCGCGAGGCAGGTGCCGACACCGATCCCTATATCGACATTTACGTCGGTTTGGCCAGCCAGCCTTCGATCGGCCGCACCCTGCTGGGCGACGCCGCCTATGCCAATCTGAAGAGCCGGCTCGGGGAAGGTGACGAGGCGATCTTCGTGGCCAGCACCGGCCATTGGTCCTTCAAGGGCTCGGGTTATGTACGTGGTGGTATCTTCGACCGCATCACCTTGCTGCAGGGCGAGGCCACCATCCGCTTTCGCGACAAGGATCATCTGCGTGTCGTGCGCATGGCGCCCACTGACGCGCCGACCTTCAACGAGATGGACCTCTTCGTTATCCCGAAGGCAGCCAATTTCGACGCGGCGGCTCCCTGGCGTTTGCAACTCCTGGTATCTCGGGCCGTCGGCGCCATCGATAAGCTGTTCCTGACCTACGATGTCGACTACACCCTGCCACCGGTCTATTTGAAGGCTGCGCCGCAACCGACTCCCGTCGCCGCGTCGCCAGCCCCACAAGTGGCTGCCGACGAGGAAGCCCCGGCGCGTGACAAGCTTTGGCTTCGTATCTGGGAGGCCAAGCGCACCGAGGTCGCCATTCTCGTCGCGGCACTGGTGGCTTTGACCGGCATCTTCTTCTTCCAGACCTTCGCGACGAAAAACGAGCGGGTGTTCCGGATCATTCGTCTCAGCTATCTCGCCTTCACGCTGGTGTTCGTCGGTTGGTACGCCAACGCCCAGCTCTCGGTGGTCAACCTTCTTGCCGTGCTGTCGGCGTTGGTCAGCGATTTCCGCTGGGAAACCTTCCTGATGGATCCACTGATCTTCATCCTGTGGTTCGCCGTGGCGGCGGCACTGCTGTTCTGGGCGCGCGGCGCCTATTGCGGCTGGCTGTGCCCGTTCGGTGCCTTGCAGGAATGGTCGAACCAGATCGCTCGCTGGCTGAGAGTGCCGCAGGTCCGCCTGCCTTGGGGCCTGCATGAGCGTCTCTGGCCGATCAAATACATGATCTTCCTCAGTCTTCTCGGCATGTCCTTCTATTCGCTCGACATGGCCGAGCATTATGCCGAGATCGAGCCGTTCAAGACCGCGATCATCCTGAAGTTCGACCGCCCCTGGCCTTACATACTGATCGCGCTCGCCGCGCTGACGCCAGGTCTGTTCATCGAGCGCTTCTACTGCCGCTACGTGTGTCCGCTCGGTGGTGGTCTCGCCATCCCGGCCCGGCTGCACATGTTCCGTTGGCTGAAGCGCTACCGCGAATGCGTCTCCTGCCTGCATTGCCAGGTGCTCTACCAGAGCACGACCCGCTGTCCGGTCGTGGTCGGCAAGCTGCGCAAGCGGGAGCGCTTCGAACGCCAGAACGGTCTCGCCCAGACGGGGGCAGCGGTATCCGCAGGCACAACCACCTTGCGGAGCGAAGTGGACGGTTCAGCGCAAGCCTGAAGAAGACAAACGAGGAGAGCACTATGACTGAAGAGACGCACAATCTGTCACGCCGATCGCTGTTGGGTGGCACGGCCAAGACAGCGGTCCTGGCCGGCGTTACCGCAGCCACTGTGGGTGGCCTGGTGACAGCCAATGGTAGCAAGGCCGCAGAGTCCGCCGGCAAGGCGGAGGTGAAGCCGGGTGAGCTCGACCAGTATTACGGTTTCTGGTCCTCGGGACAGTGCGGTGAGGTGCGCATCATCGGCATGCCGTCCATGCGTGAGCTGATGCGCATTCCGGTGTTCAATCGCTGCTCGGCCACCGGCTGGGGCCTCACCAACGAGAGCCTCAAGATTCTGACCGAGAACCTCCTGCCCGAGACCAAGGAGTTTCTGAAGAAGCGCGGTTGGGCGAACTATCAGAACGGCGACCTGCACCATCCGCACATGTCGTTCACCGAGGGCAAGTACGACGGCCGCTACATCTTCGTCAATGACAAGGCCAACACCCGCGTCGCCCGCATTCGCTGCGATGTCATGAAGTGCGACAAGGTCATCGAGATCCCCAACGCCTCGGACATCCACGGCATGCGCCCGCAGAAGTGGCCGCGCACCGGCTACATCTTCGCCAACGGCGAGCATCGGGTGCCGATTCCCAACGACGGCAAGATCCTCGACGAGCCGAAGAAATATTCCGCCATCTTCACGGCCATCGATGGCGACGAGATGAAGGTCGCCTGGCAGGTGATCGTCGACGGCAACCTCGACAACTGCGATGCCGACTACAAAGGCAAGTACGCTTTCTCGACCTGTTACAATTCCGAGGAGGGCGTCAATCTGGCCGAGATGACTGCCTCCGAACAGGATTGGGTGGTGATCTTCAACATCGCCCGCATCGAAGAGGCGGTGAAGGCGGGCAAGGCCAAGATGATCGGCGGCGTGCCGGTGGTCGATGGTCGTCACGGTTCGCCCTATACTGCCTACGTGCCGGTTGCCAACAACCCGCACGGCTGCAACATGGCGCCCGATCGCCAGCATCTCTGCATCAACGGCAAGCTGTCGCCGACGGTGACGGTCATTGACGTCGACCTCATCGACGCTCTCTTCGAAAAGGGCGCCGAGCCGCGCTCCTGCGTGGTCGCCGAGCCGGAACTTGGCCTTGGTCCGCTGCACACCGCCTTCGACGGTCGCGGCAACGCCTACACCACGCTGTTCCTCGACAGCCAGATGGTGAAGTGGAACATCGACAAGGCCAAGCGCGCCTACAAGGGCGAGAAGGTCGATCCGATCCTCAAGAAGCTCGACGTCGCCTATCAGCCCGGCCATAACCACACGTCGATGGGCGAGACGCTGGAGACCGATGGCCAGTGGCTGGTGTCGCTCAACAAGTTCTCCAAGGACCGTTTCCTCAACGTCGGTCCACTCAAGCCGGAGAACGACCAGCTCATCTATATCGGTGACGACGACATGACGCTGATGCACGACGGTCCGGCTTTTGCCGAGCCGCACGACTGCGTCATCGTGCGTGCCGACAAGGTCAACCCGCTATCGGTGTGGAAGCGCGACGACCCGTTCTTCGCCGACGCCGTCAAGCAGGCCAAGGCCGACGGTGTCGACATCGAGGGGGACAGCAAGGTCATCCGCGACGGCAACAAGGTGCGCGTTTACATGACGTCGGTGGCGCCGGCCTTCGGCCTCGAAAGCTTCGAGGTCAACCAGGGCGACGAGGTCACCATCTACATCACCAACCTCGACGACGTCGACGATCTGACGCACGGTTTCACGCTCGGCAAATACGGCATCGCCATGGAGATTGCCCCACAGGCGACGGCGTCGGTGACGTTCAACGCCGATCGGCTAGGCGTGCACTGGTACTATTGCCAGTGGTTCTGCCACGCCCTTCACATGGAGATGCGCGGCCGGATGTTCGTGAAGCCCAAGGCCGTCTGAGGATGACAAGCGCGCCTGGCTTCCTTGTCGCTATCCTTCTCGGTTGCACCGGCGTTGCCGGTGCCGCCGAGATCGTTGTCGGCAACGGGCCGTACGCGCTCCGTACGACGATTGAAACCGCCGCGCCGGGGGATATCCTCCGGCTCGGCAATGCCCGTTATGATGGCCCGATCGTCATCGACAAGCCGCTGATGTTGATTGGCAATCGGGACAGCCAGGTTGTCGGCCCCGGCGAAGGCACCGTCATCTCCGTTCGGGCGGACGATGTGACGCTGAAGGGGCTGTACATCACCGGCTCCGGCCGCAGGCTCGACAGGCTCGATAGCGGTGTCGCACTTGCCAAGGGGACCCGCCGTGCCCGCGTCGAGGGCAATCGCATCGTCATGAACCTGATCGGCATCGACGTGCAAGGCGCGATCGACGTCACGGTCAGCGGCAACACCATCGTTGGCCGCACCGATCTCCATCGCGCTGAGATGGGCTCCGGCATCTACGTCTGGAACGCGCCGGGTCTTCTCGTCGAGCACAACGACATCCGCCGCGGCCGGGATGGCATCTTTGTCACGACGTCGATGCGGGCTCACTACCGTTTCAATCGGATGCAAGAGCTACGTTTCGCCTTTCATTCGATGTATGCCAACGACATCGTACTGGAGCACAACGTGTCGCGCGGCAACGTGCTGGGCTTTGCCTTCATGTTCTCTCGCAACGTGACCGCCACCGACAATCTCTCGGAGGGCGATGCCACCCACGGCCTATTCCTCAATTCGGTCAACGACTCGCGCCTGATCCATAACGAGGTGCGCGACGGCGGCGAAAAATGCCTGTTCGTCTACAGCGCGACGCGTAACCGTATCGAAGGCAACCGCCTCGAGGGGTGTGGCATTGGCATCCACCTCACCGGCGGCTCGGCCGAAAACGTGCTGACGGGCAACGCCGTCATCGGCAACCGCACCCAAGTGAAATATGTCGGCACCCGCTGGCTCGAATGGAGCGGTGTTCCTGAAGAGGCCGCGAAGACCAAAGTTCCGATCGGCAATTTCTGGTCGGATCACGTCGCCTTCGACATCGATGGCGACGGCATGGCCGACAGTCCCTATCGGCCCAATGATACGGTGGACGTGCTGACCTGGAGCCAGCCGATGACCCGGCTTCTGTTGGGTGCGCCGGCGGTGCAGCTCATCCGCTGGGCGCAGTCACGCTTCCCTGGGCTGTTGCCCGGTGGCGTCATTGACAGCCATCCCTTGATGTCGCCGGAGGGCACCGGCCCGCGCCCGCTTGCCACCTCTGTAACTGTCGGCTTCATCCCGACCGAGGAGAACTGACATGACGGACGCCATCCTCACGGTCGAAGAGCTGACCATCCGCTTCGGTGCCGTGACGGCACTCGACGGTGTTAGCCTCTCCGTTGCGCCCGGCGAACGGGTGGCGCTGCTCGGTCACAACGGCGCCGGCAAGTCGACCCTGTTCAAGACGGTACTCGGCTTTCTCCAGCCGGCCGGCGGTCGGCTCTCCATCGTTGATGCCGCTCCCGGTTCCAACGTGGCACGGCGCGCCGTCAGCTATTTGCCGGAACAGGTGGTCTTCCCGAAGGCTTTGACCGGCGCCGAAGTGCTCACCCATTTTGCCCGCCTGAAAGGCGTGGCGCCGAAGGCAGCGCTACCGCTCCTCGAAGTCGTCGGCATTGCCGACGCGGCGGGGCGGGCCGTCGGCACCTATTCCAAGGGCATGCGCCAGCGCCTCTGCCTTGCCCAGGCGCTGATCGGCACGCCGCGCCTGCTGTTGCTCGACGAGCCGACGTCAGGGCTTGATCCGATTTCCCGGCGGGAGTTTTACACCGTGCTGGAGGCCTCCGCCCGCGCCGGTACCGCGGTGCTTCTGTCCTCGCATTCGCTGTCGGAGATCGAAAACCGCATCGACCGCATCGCCATCCTGGCCAAGGGGCAACTGCGCGCCGAGGGTTCGCTCGCCGATCTGTCGCGCGGGGCCGGCCTGCCGATCCGCATTCATGTCGAAGCGGCGGAAGGTCGGGTCGAGGCAGTGCATGCGCATCTCGGCGGCGAACGCGTCAACGGTCGGTCTGTCGTCCTCACCTGTCGTGCCGAGGACAAAGTGGGGGCGCTTACCAGCCTCGCCGCGCTTGGTTCCGACGTGACTGACATCGACATCGCCCTACCGGACCTCGACGACGTCTATCGCCACTATTCCGTGCCCATCGTTGAAGGAGCCGCCCAATGAACAGCATGGACCGCATGGCGGCGGTGGCCGCAACCGAGTTCCGTCTCGCCTTCCGCAATCGGTGGGTTCTGCTGTCGACGCTGGCTTTTACGCTGTTCGCCTTGGCGCTTGCCTTCCTCGGCTCCGGACCGAGCGGCGCGCTCAAGGCCGATGCGCTGACACTGACGGCGGCGAGCCTGTCGACGCTCACCGTCTACCTCGTGCCGCTGATGGCTTTGCTGGTCTCCTATGACAGCATCGCCGGCGAGATCGAGCGCGGCACTTTGGCACTGGTGCTGGCAACGCCTCTGAAGCGCGGCGAACTGGTCGTGGCTAAGTTTCTCGGTCATCTTGCCGTGCTCGCAATGGCCATTGCCATCGGTTACGGCATTGCCGGCGCGGTGATCGCCGGCGTTCATGGCGCCGACGATGCCGGCCTCGTCGCCTGGGGGCGGCTCCTCGTCACGGCCGTGTTGCTGGGGGCCGTCTTCATCGCCTTGGGCATGGCCCTGTCCAGCTTGCCGCGCCAGGCCGGCACCGCCGCCGCATTGGCCATCGGCGCTTGGCTGATCCTGGTGGTGCTCTACGATCTCGCACTCTTGGGCGCCGTCATCGTCGATCAGGGCGGCATGTTCACCAAGACGGTGTTTCCAGCGCTCGTCCTTGCCAATCCCGGGGATGCTTTCCGCCTCTACAATCTGGCTCTGATCGAAGCGAACGCGCCGATCGCCGGTCTCGATGGCCTTGCCCGCACCCTGCCTTTCCCGGTTTCCAGCGCATTCGTCGTGCTCGTCCTGTGGCTTTTCGCGGGCCTTGCCGTCGCCTGGGCCCTCACCCGGAGAATCCGCCCATGATGACCAACCGCATCCTGTCCGCCCTGGTGATCTCCGCCGCCCTAGCCCTGTCGCTCGCCGCTTGCAAGCAGGAGGCGGCGGTCAAGCCGGCCGCTGTCACCATGACCGACGAGGCACTCGGCTATTACTGCCAGATGTATCTCGTTGATCACGGGGGTCCCAAGGCTCAGATTCACGAGAAGTGGCAAGATCATCCCCTGTGGTTCTCGCAGGTCAGCGACGCCGTCACCTATCTGCGTGGCGGCGAGAAACGCGGCGATGTCACCGCCATCTATGTCTCGGACATGGAGAAGGCGCCGAGCTGGGCCGAGCCGGGGCGCGACAACTGGATCGACGCCGATACGGCCCTATTCGTGATCGGCAGCCGGCAGGCCGGCGCCATGGGCATGCCCGAGGCGATCCCCTTCGGCAGCCAAAAGGCCGCCGATGACTTCGTGGCGCGCGAAGGCGGCGCGATCGTCAAGCTCGCCGACATCCCCGACAAATATCTCGGTCCGGCCAACGCCGAGCCCAATACTCATTCCGACGTGCAGATGTGAGGCTCGCCATGTCAGATTTCCTCGCTCGGCCGATTGCTCGGCGTCGCTTCATCCGTGTCAGCGCGGTGGCGCTGGCCGCCATGGCCTTCGTGCCCGCCACTCTGGCGGCGGCGCCCGTTCGTCGCTGGTCAGGCAATGCGCTTGGCGCCCACACCTCGATCGAACTGATCGGCGCTGACGCAGCTCTCGCCGACGCCACCTTCGCCGCGGTGGAACAGGAGATTGCCCGCCTCGAGGCGCTGTTCAGCCTCTATCGTGGCGACAGCGCGCTGTCCCGTCTGAATGCTACCGGCCGCCTCGATGCGCCCGAGGCCGACGTCCTGCGTCTCTTGGCGTTGGTGCGCAGCGTGCACGCTGAAACGGGCGGCCTGTTCGACCCGACGGTACAGCCGCTGTTCGCCGCCTACGCCGCTCATTTTACAAGCGGGCGGACCGATGCATTGCCAACTGCCGAGCTTGCCGACCGCTTGAAGCTGGTTGGTTTCGATCAGGTTGTGTTCGATGAAGAAGCGGTGCGCTTCTCGCAGCCGGGCATGGCGATGACGCTGAACGGCGTTGCCCAGGGCTACATCACCGACCGCGTCGCCGATCTTCTGCGGGCACGCGGTTTCGACAACGTGCTGCTCGACATCGGCGAGATCCAGGCTCTCGGTGGCGGACGCGATGGCGGCGGCTGGAAAGTCGGTCTCGCGGCCGGCCCGAACAGCGACGCGCTCTCGGCGACGCTTCGCCTCAAGGACCGGGCGGTTGCCACCTCGATGATGGACGGAACTGTACTCGACGCAGCTGGCCGCGTCGGCCACATCCTGCACCCCCGCAAGGGCACCGTCGCCTCAGCCTTCTCGGCCGTCAGTATCGTAGCGCCGGAAGCCGCGCTCGCCGACGCTCTGTCGACGGCGGCCGTGCTGATGACACCGGACGAACTGCCCCGTTTCAATCGAACCGGCGTCGAGGTGCACGCGACGCCGGTCTGACGCGGCAAGATTTCAGGCGGCTGGCGCAGTCAGGCCGCCGCAGCGGAGATCGGAATCGGCCACGTCCTGCCGACCGTAGACCTTGAACATGGCGAAGACGTTCTGCATCTCGGCACTGTCGAGGATCACCGGCGCGCCGATAGCGAGCGTTCGCCAATACTGGGCGGCAATCGTCTCCACCTCGACCAGCAGGGAATAGGCTTTCTTGAGGTTGGCGCCCAGCACGATCAGCCCGTGGTTGGCCAGCAGACAGGCAAGACGGCCTTCCAGCGCTTTCAGCGCGTGGTCGGAGAGGGCTTGCGAGCCGAACGTGGCATAGTCGGCGCAGCGGATATTTTCGCCGCCGGCGGCGGCCACCATGTAGTGAACGGCTGGAATGTCGCGTCGCAGGCAGGAAATCACCGTCGAAAACATCGAGTGGGTATGGATCACCGTGTCGATGTCCGGCCGATGCAGCAGGATATCGCGATGGAAGCGCCATTCGCTGGTCGGCCGACAGGGACCATAGTAGGTGCCGTCGAAAGTCATCTCGACGATCTGGTCCTCGGTCATGCCGGCGTAGGGAATGCCGGTCGGCGTTACCAGGAAACGCCCCTCGCCAATGCGGACGCTGACATTGCCTGATGTGCCCTGATTGACGCCCGAGGCATTCATTTCGCGGCAGGTGGCGATGATCTCGGTCCTGAGGGCGAGATGGGAGAGGGCGGAAAGGCTGGCAGGCATTCTAGGTGTCCTCGATGAAGGGGCGAACTGGTGTGTTCGACACGCGGGGCGAGCAATGGCACTTGGCGCGAATGGGTGCTTATGTTAACTCAGATTGTCAATTGTCGATCCGGGGGACGCGCTTCGGGCGATAGGGTTGGGAAGATCATGGCGCCACGCTCAAGGATGAAGGACAGGGCCGACCGTTCGACGGCGACCGAAGGGGACAGCCGGACGCCGCTGCCGCGACCGGGGGAGTACCTCGTCGATCCGCTTCTGTGGGCGTCCTGGCTCTACCATCACGACGAGATGACGCAGAGCCAGATCGCCGACCTGATGGGCGTGTCGCGGGCGACGGTGGTCAACTACCTGCAGCAGGCGCGCGATCTGCACTACGTCAAGGTGGTGGTGCGGCCAGAACTCCTGAATTCCATCGACCTTGCCCAGCAGCTCAAGCGCGCCTTTGGCCTTGCCGAGTGCATGGTCATTCCCTTTGACGGTGGCGCGCGGCCACCGAGCGAGCGCATCGGCCGGGCCGGCGCTCAATACCTCGATCAGATTCTGACGAACGGCGACGTGCTGGGCGTTGCCTGGGGGCGCACGGTGCTTTCGCTGGCCGAAAACCTGCCGGAAAAGGCCATGCCGGACAGCTGCGTCGTGCAGGTGATCGGCAGCCAGCGCTCCGCCTATGATGGCTTTACAGCCGAGGAATGCGTCGCCTTCATTGCCCGCCGGCTGCACGCCCGCTCGATCAACCTGCATGCGCCGGCCGCCTTGTCCAACGCGGCGTTGCGCGACGCGCTGATGCGCGAGCCGACCATCCAGGAACAGTTCGCCCGCATCCGATCCTGCAACAAGCTGCTGTTCGGCGTCTGCACGGTGAAAGCCAACAGCCTGGTGTTCGCGTCCGGCCTGATCTCCGTCGACGAGAGCAAGTATTACATCGCCAACGGCGCCGTCGGCGTCATCGCCGGTCGTTTCTACGACATCGAGGGCAACTGGCTGCGCGGCACCATGGACGACCGCATGATCGGCATCACGCTGGACGATGTTCGTAGCGTGCCGACCCGCATCGCCGCCGCCGGCGGTCCCGACAAGACCGACGCCATTCTCGGCGCCTTGCGCGGCGGCTACGTCACTGCGCTGATCACCGACGAACCGACTGCCCGCAACATTCTCGGGCGGCTCTAGGCCGACCAGAAGCGTGAATGAGAAAGGCGCCGGCTGGGCGGAGCCGGCGCGTGCCCCTGCGCCGGACCGCATATCCGATACTGGGCAGGGGCGGGTTGTCATTTGGCCTTCTGCTCCGGATAGAGCTTCAGGAGGCCTTCGCGGCTGGCGGCGGCGACGCCGCGCTCAGTGATGAGACCGGTGACCAGGCGGGCTGGCGTCACGTCAAAGCCGTAGTTGAGCGCTGAGCTGCCCTTTGGAAGAATGTCCACTGTCTCGAGCCGGCCATCGGCGGTGCGGCCGGTGATATGGCTGAGTTCGCGGGCGTCACGTTCCTCGATCGGGATTTCGCGAACCCCGTCCTCCAGCGTCCAGTCGATGGTGGTGAACGGCAAGCCGACATAGAAGGGCACGCCGTTGTCGTGAGCAGCGAGCGCCTTCAGGTAGGTGCCGATCTTGTTGCAGACGTCGCCGGTCGCCGTGGTGCGGTCGGTGCCGACGATCGCCATGTCGACAAGGCCGTGCTGCATCAGGTGGCCACCCTGGTTGTCGGCGATCACTGTATGGTCGACGCCATGCTGGCCGAGTTCGAAGGCGGTGAGGCTGGCGCCCTGGTTGCGCGGACGCGTCTCATCGACCCAGACGTGGATGGGAATCCCCGCCTCAAAGGCCATGTAGATCGGGGCAAGGGCGGTGCCCCAGTCGATGCAGGCGAGCCAGCCGGCGTTGCAGTGGGTGAGGACGTTGAAGCGCGCCGGCTTGCCCTTCTTCTCCCAGAGATCGCGGATGATGGCGAGACCATGCCGGCCGATCGACTTGCAGGTCTCGACGTCCTCGTCGCAGATCTCGGCGGCGCGACGATAGGCCAGGCCCATGCGCTCGGATGGAGCGACCTTGAGGAGGCGCCCCCTGAGGTCATCGAGACCCCAGCGCAGGTTGACGGCCGTTGGCCGGGTGGCGAGCAGCGCCGTATAGGCGCGTTCGAGGTTCTCGTTCGAGGAATCCTCGCGCATGGCCAGCGCCAGGCCGTAGGCGCCGGTGGCGCCGATCAGCGGCGCGCCGCGTACTACCATGTCGCGGATGGCCGTTGCCGCTTCCTGCCAGGAGCGCAGGGTCCGGGTCTTCACCTCGAACGGCAGCTTGGTCTGGTCGATGATCTCGACACCCCAGCTGTCCTCCGCAACCCAGATCGTCCGCATGGATTTGCCATAGATTTTCATGAAAGGCCTCCGGTCGCCGTCGCGCCAAGGGCGCAACGGGCGGTCCATTGATGGCGGGCGGTCGGGCCGCCCTCGGGGTCAGTCGAATGCGGCCGGGTGGCCGTCAGCGGGTGGCGTCGGCGGCAACCACGGCGGCTGCCACAGCCTCTATATTGGCAAAGCGCGTGCGATTGACCACGAGATCGCGACCAAGTCTCAGCGCCCGCCGCTCGCCCTTGGAGCGTAGATCCTTGTCAGCGATGCTCTCGAAGTCGGCGACATGGGCGAGGCCGAGGATGCGTCGGATCATCTTGCAGCCGGCAAAGCCTAGCGTGTCCTCAAACAGCGAACGCATATAGCGGGCCTGTTCCTCGGCCAATGCCGCTCGGCTTGCCGCGTCGACGAACAGCTCGGCGGTGAAGGCGTCGCCCTTGCCCTCGGTCGACCACAGCTCGACGAAGCGGACCGAGAACAGCGTCCAGACGTCGGTGATCTGCTTCAGGATCCACGTACGGTAGGCGTCGCGTCCGCCCTTTTGGTCCTCATGGCCGGTCTGGCTGAGATAGGCGAGGATCAGGTTGCCGATCAGTGCGCCGACATCGAAGCCCATCGGCCCGAAGAAGGCGAATTCCGGATCGATGACGCGGACGTCGGTGCTGGTTGCCATGATCGAACCGGAGTGCAGGTCGCCATGTACCAGCGCCTCGGCGTGGCTGAGGAACTTCAGCTTCATCGCCTGAGCCGCCGCCTTGAGCGGCCCGTCGGCGCGGAACTCGAGGGCGATGTCGTCGAGCTGCGGCGAGGTCCAGTGATTGAGCTTGGCGGCCCGGTAGGGATCGGTGAATACCAGATCCTCGGTGATCCGGCAGAGTTCGGTATTGGCGCAGAACACCGCCATCTGCTTCTTCTTCTCGGCCGCCGGCAGGTAGAGGTCGGAGGTCTTGAACAGCGACTGCGCCATGAATTCCGACAGGGTCGCGGCAAAGCGAGGGAACTCGACGCCGTCGATCAATCCCTTGCGCATGATGATATGCGGCGTGAGGAATTCCATGACCACCAGCGCCTGCATGGCGTCGAATAGGACCACCTTCGGCACCAATCCCGGCGCGGCGGCGCCCTGGGTGATCAGCGCCTGGGTTTCAAAGAAGGAGCGGTCGAGCGGCAACGGCCAGGAGTCGCCGACAAGGCGTACGTAGGGAAGGGCCTGCTTGACGATCAGCGCCCCTTTCGGCCCCCGCACGATGAACACCAGGTTGAGGTTGCCGTCGCCGACTTCACTGACTTTCCAATCCTGCGCCGCGCCGCCCAAAATGGCGGCGATTTCCGAAAAGCCGGCGAGATAGGGCGCCAGCGTGCTCTCGGTCAGCGGCCGATAATCGGCGCCGCCGGTACGGGCGCTCCGAACGTCTGTCATGGGGTCTTCTCCATCCCTCGCTTATTCCGCCTCCACCGCGACGATCTGTCGCTCCTCGATGCTGGCAGAGGTCGCTGGAAGCGGAAATTGTCCTGGTTTTCATCATTTGTCAAGATCGATTGACAATTGACGGACGTGTGGCTAGGTTGACCGTCATCGGGTCTGGAGGGGCCCCCTGCCAAGCATCCGTGGAGGCGGTTTTCGGCATGACAGAACCAGGGAGGGAGGTGATCCGCATTCGCGGGCTGAACAAGCGTTTCGGCAGCACGCATGCGGTCATCGACGTCGATCTCGACATCCGGCGCGGCGAAGTATTGGCGCTGATGGGCGCCAACGGTGCCGGCAAGTCGACACTGATCAAGATTCTCTGCGGCGTCCACCCCGCCGATTCCGGAACCATGGAGATCGATGGCGAGCCGGTAGCTTTCCGCTCGCCGCTCGAAGCCTGCGCCGCCGGCATCCACACCGTCCACCAGATCATCAACGACGGTGTCGTGCAGCAGCTCACCGTTGCCGAGAACCTGGCGCTCGACGAAATCTGCCGTCCCGAGGGGCCTGTGCTGCTCAGCCGGTCGGTCATCACGGCGCGGGCTCGCGAAATCCAGGCCATCCTTGGTCTCGATCTCCCCCTAGGCAAGGCGATGAGCGAACTCGGCCAGGCCGAACGGCAGCTCGTCGCCATCGCCCGCGCCCTGTCGCACGATCCCAAGGTGCTGATCCTCGATGAGCCGACCTCTTCTCTGTCGGAAGCGGAAGCCGCACGGCTGTTTACGCTGATCGAAGACCTGAGGGCGCGTGGCGTTGCCATCATCTACATCAGTCATCGCATGTCCGACATCCGTCGTCTGGCCGACCGTGCCGTTGTCATGCGCGACGGCCGTACCCGCGCCGAATTCACTCGTCCGCTCGATTTCGACGGTATCGTCCACGCCATGGTCGGTCATCGCCTTCGTGAGGGCGCTCATAGCGCCGTCGCTGGTGGACGGACGGTGGTCGAGATTCGCGATTTCGCTCTCACGCCGACCTCCGCGCCCTTCGATCTCGATCTTCGCGAGGGCGAGGTGGTAGTGCTGACCGGCCTGATCGGCGCTGGCAAGACGGAGTTCGCCGACTGCCTGTTCGGCACGGCGACGCCTCACGCCGGTTCGGTGACCATCGATGGCAAGCCACTGCGCGCCAGCTCGCCGCAGGAGGCGATCGCCGGCGGCGTGTTCATGGCGCACGAGGACCGTGGCAACTCGTCGCTGGTCGCCGAATTCTCCGTGCTGCACAACATGACGCTGCCCTTCCTCAGGCAGTTTTCCAAGCTGTCGCTGGTGGTGCCGGATCAGGAGCGGCGAGCAGCGGTCGGACAGGTCAGCGACCTCGCCATCAAATGCCCATCCATAGACGTCCCTATCGGATCGCTGTCGGGCGGTAACCAGCAGAAGGTCGTGCTCGGCCGCTGGCTGATCCAGCCCTGCCGTCTGCTCATCCTCGACGAGCCCTTCCAGGGCGTCGATATCGGCGCCCGTCAGGACATTGGCCGTCGCCTGCGCGAGACGGCGGCTGGCCGGGCAACGCTGGTCATCTGCGCCGACCTCGAAGAGGCAACCGAAATTGCCGACCGCATCGTCGTGATGCGCGATTTCTCGGTGGTCGGCGGTCATTCAGTCGACGGGCTGTCGCTCGACGCTCTGGTCGCCGAGATCAGTGGCGCCGGCACCCACGCAACTTTCGCCTGACGCTTCGAAAGACAGAGGCATTTCACAATGAGCACCCCATCCCCGAATCCGGCCTCGAATCCGGCGGCCGCCGCGCAAGCTGGCGCAACGAAGTCTGCTTTCTCGTTCAAGGACTTCGTCATCAAGTTCGGCCTTCTGATCATCCTGGCGGTGATGATCATCGTCTTCTGGCGCTTGGAGCCGGCCTTCGCCAACGCCCGCAACATGTTCTCCATTCTTCAGGCGGTGTCGGTGACGGCGCTCTTGGCGCTCGGCGTCACCGTCACGCTGGCCATTGCCGGCTTCGACCTGTCCATCGGCTCGACGGCGGCCATGTCGCTGATGGCATCGAGCTACGTGATGGTGATTCTCAACCAGGGCACCTTCCTCGCCGTCGTCGTCTGCCTGCTGCTCGGCGCCTTCATCGGCTTCCTCAACGGCGTGCTGATCGTCAAGGGCCGCATTCCCGACCTCCTGGCGACGCTCGGCATGATGTTCCTGCTGCTCGGCCTGCAACTGATCCCGACCGGCGGCCGCTCGATCGCCAAGGGCATGACGCTGTCGGACGGCTCGGCGGCGACCGGCACCTTCACCGACGCTTTCCTGGCCCTCGGCCGCTACCGCCTGTTCGACCTGATCCCGCTGCCGGTGATCATCATGCTGGTAGCCGCCATCATCCTCTGGGTGTTCATGGAACGCTCCCGTTATGGCCGCGTGCTCTATGCCATCGGTGGCAACGAGAAGGCCACTCGCCTCGCCGGCGCGCCGGTCGAGCGCTACAAGATCGTCGCCTACATGATCTCCGGCCTGTTCGCCTCGATTGGCGGCATCCTTCTCGCCGCCCGTGTCGGCCGTGGCGACGTTACCTCCGGCTTGCTCAACGGCCTCACCATGCTCAACGCCCCCTATTACGCGCAGGACTTCGTCAAGGGCCTCGTCCTTGTCTTCGCCCTGCTGTTCACCTTCGGCTTCGCGTCCTCGCAGCGTCGCTGAGCCGGCTCCGGCCCCACTGAAAAACGCGAGGTAAGCCGCGGCGCGCGGAGGAGGCGCGCCCGGACAAGGACAATGGAAACGTCATTTGAGGAGTGAGAAAATGACTATCGACAGAAGGACATTTCTTGCCGGCCTTGCCACCGCATCGGTTGCCAGTGCCCTGCCGTTGCGCGCCGCCTTTGCCGAAGGCACCGCCGGCGCCCCCGGCATCGTCGGCGAGCGCAAAATGAAGATCGCGCTGGTACGCTATCTCTCCACCGGCGATTTCTTCCAGTTCTACCTCGCCGGCGTGACGCGTCAGGCCGAGGCGCTCGGCTTCGATCTGCACGTGCTCGACTCCCGCCAGGACGCGGCGCTGCAGGCGGAAATGCTGCAGCAGGCGATGAATCTCGGCGTCGACGGCATCATCCTGCAGCATGGTTTGACCGAGACGCTGAAAGAGCCGGCCGCCCAAGCCGTGGCGGATGGCTTCAAGGTCGTCGCCTTCGACGTCAACTGCGAGAACGAGGCCATCCCGCAGATCGAGCAGAACGACCGAGAACTCGCCCGCCTCGCCCTTGAGCAGGCGATTGCCGACAATGGCGAAAGCTTCACGGCCGGTTACGTCTACGTGCCGGGCATCGCACCGCTCGATCGCCGCGACGAGACCTGGCAGACCTTCAAGAAGAAGTATCCGGGCATCAAGGAAGCGGCGCATTGGGGTACCATGAACAACCCGATCGCCAATTCTGTCGCCGACCAGACGGCCGCCGTTCTGCGCGCCAATCCGGACATCTCCGTCATCTTCGCCCCCTATGACGAATTCGCCAAGGGTGCCAAGACCGCCGTCGACGAGGCCGGCCTCAACGAGAAGATCAAGATCTACTCGGCCGACATCTCGACGCCGGATATTTCGGCCATGGTCGAAGACAAGAGCGCCTGGGCGGCCTCGGCGGCCACGTCGTCGGCCGTCGTCGGCGAAGTGTGCGTGCGTACGTTGGCGCTACAGCTTGCCGGCGTCGACACTGGTAAGCAGGTGGTCGTTCCGCCGACGCTGATCACCCAGAAGATGCTCCTCGAAAAGGGCATCAAGAACATGGACGATCTGGCGGCCAAGCTGCCGCAGTTCTCCAAGGCCGACGTGTCGATGGCCTCCTGGATCCCCGAACCGAAGCGCTGATCGTCAGGCACAAAAAGCCGAAAGACCTCTCCTCCGCCGATGGCTGACCTGAGTTCGGGTTGGCCCATAAGAAAAGAAGCCGACATTCCCCTGGGAGTGCCGGCCTTTTCGTTGGAAGCGGGTGAACTACGATGGTCTTCGAAAGACCTCTTGCCACTTCCGCTCTTTTATATAGGATAGGGGGGTATCCTATCATGCATACCATCACAAACAAAAAACCCTTGCTCGCACGCGTCCGGCGTATCGCGGGGCAGATGGCCGCCATCGAGAGAGCCCTCGAGGACGAGGCGGACTGTGCTGTCGTCCTGCATCAGGTAGCCGGTGTCCGTGGCGCCGTGCTCGGTTTGATGGACGAACTGATCGAGGAGCATCTGCGCGAGCATGTCGCCCGCCCCGGCATTGACGACGCCGCACGGTCGGCGGCGGCCGACGAGTTGATGGCCGCCATTCGTCGGTACGGAAAGTGAGGTTTGGCAATGCAGCAGTCAGGCGCCGACGACTTGGTCCATGACCATGTTTTCCTCGGGCACGACCATGATCGCAATACGCGTCGCATGTTGTGGGTCGTCGTCCTGACGCTGGGCATGATGGTTGGCGAGATCGTGGCCGGCTTGCTGTTCAACTCGATGGCGCTTCTCGCGGATGGCTTCCACATGGCCACCCATGCCGTTGCACTGACGGTGGCAGCCGGCGCCTATCTCCTAGCCCGCCGGTACGCCGGCGAACGGCGGTTTACTTTCGGCACCGGCAAGATCGGCGATCTCGCCGGCTTTGCGTCGGCGCTGGTGCTCGGCCTTGTGGCTCTGGGCATCGCAGTTGAGTCCCTCCTGCGATTCTTCCACCCGCAGCCGGTGGCCTTTGATCAGGCAACGGCGATCGCGGTGCTCGGCCTCGTGGTCAACCTCGTAAGCGCCGCACTCCTTGGTCCGGATCACCACCATCACCATGATCATGGCGGCCACGATCACGAAGCGGCCGACCATCGTCATGACAACAACCTGCGGTCCGCCTACGTCCATGTGCTGGCCGATGCACTGACCTCGGTTTTGGCGATTGCCGCGCTGCTCGGTGGCCGCTTCCTCAGCTGGACATGGCTCGATCCCGCGATGGGGCTCGTCGGCGCCGCCGTCATTGCCGTCTGGTCATGGTCGCTGATGCGTGCCGCGTCATCGGTACTACTCGACATGATCGACCCCCATGTGGAGGCCGAGATCCGTGAACTCGTCGAGAAGGATGCGGATGCCCGCATCGTCGATTTGCATCTCTGGCGCGTCGGCCCGACCGGTCATGCCGCCATTGTGTCGATCGTTGGCGACGACGCCGATGACGTCCGCCGCCGCCTGCGGCCGGTACATGAGATCGTCCACCTGACGGTGGAGGCGAGGGCGGCGGCCGCTCAGCCGCCGGCCGCGTAAAGGCGGGCGTAGCCGCCGCCTCGTTTGAGAAGGTCGTCGTGGCTGCCCTGCTCGGCGATGCCCTCGGCGTCGACCACCACGATGCGGTCGGCGTTGCGAATGGTGCTGAGCCGGTGGGCGATGACCAGCGAGGTACGCCCCTGGGCGAGTTCAGCAAGCGAGGCCTGGATCTCGCGTTCGGTTGCCATATCCAGCGCCGACGTTGCCTCGTCGAGGATCAGGATCGGCGGGTCCTTCAGGAACATACGAGCGATGGCGATGCGCTGCTTCTGGCCGCCGGACAGCTTGACGCCACGCTCGCCGACGATGGTGTCGAGCCCATCGGGAAGGTCGGCCAGCAGGTCGCCAAGTTGCGCCCGCGCGGCGGCGGCAGCGATGTCCGCCTCCGAGGCGTCGAGCTTGCCATAGGCAATGTTCTCGCGAATGGTGCCGCCGAACAGGAACACATCCTGTTGCACGATGCCGATCTGCCGCCTCAACGAGGCGACGGTCATATCGCGGATGTCCATGCCATCGATGGAGATGGCGCCTTCCGTCACCTCATAAAAGCGTGGCAACAACGAGCAGAGGGTCGTCTTGCCGACGCCGGAAGGGCCGACGAAGGCCACCGTCTCGCCGGCGGCAATGTCGAGGTCGATGCCGGAGAGCAGCGACCGATCGCCGTCGTAGCTGAAGCCGACGCCCGAAAAGCGCACATGGCCCGGGAAGGGCGGCGCGGAAATGGCGCCCGGCCGGTCGGCAATGTCCGGCTCGGTGGCCAGGAAGCCGAGATAGCGCCGGAAGCCGGCAATGCCTTTCGGATAGGTCTCGATGACCGCGTTGATCTTCTCGACCGGTCGGAAGAACACGCCGACCAGCAGCAGGAAACCGACAAAACCGCCGGCCGTCAGCTCGCCCATCAGTACCAGCCGGCTACCGGCGATCAGCACGACAAGCTGCACGAGCCGCATCGACAAGAAGGACAGTGCATTGGTGGCGGCCATCAGCCTGTAAGCGGCGAGTTTGGTGGTACGATAGGCTGAATTGTCGACCGCGAACAGTCGACGCTCATAATCCTCATTGGCAAACGCCTGCACGACACGCATGCCGCCGACGTTCTCTTCAATGCGGACGTTGAAGCCGGCGACGCGACCATAGAGCTGATGCCAGTTCTCGGTCATGCGGCCGCCGTAGCGGGCAGTGATGAAGGCGACCGCCGGCACGATGGCGGCGGTAATCAGCGCCAGTTCAACGTTGACCGACAGCATCAGCAGGAAGGCGCCAAGAAAAGTCATGACGGCGATGAACACATCTTCCGGCCCATGATGGGCGATCTCGCCGATCTCCTCGAGGTCCTTGGTCAGCCGGGCGACCAAGTGACCGGACTTGTGATTGTCGAAATAGCGGAAGGACAGCTTCTGCAGATGATCGAAGCTGCGCCGCCTCAGCTCGGTCTCGATGTTGATGCCGAGCATATGGCCGAAATAGACGACGATGGCGTTGAGGCCGGCGCTGAGGAGATAGACGGCGAGCAGAGCCGCCGCCGCGACGACGATCAACGTCCAGTTGGACGATGGCAGCAGGCGATCGATATAGACCTTGACCGCCAGCGGGAAGCCCAGCTCCAAAAGGCCAGCAATGACGGCGCAGCCGAAGTCGAGCAGGAACAGCGCGCGATAGGGGCGATAATAGGAGAAGAAGGTTTTGAGCATGGGCGAAGAATGCTCCATCCCACGCTGAAGTGGAAGGGTCGGTGACCGCCCACCCGAGGACGGCGGCGATCTGTGTCGCCGCCGCATCGGTCACTTCTATCAATCTGCTCTTACGCGGCGTCGAGCTCGGCGATCTCCGCGGGGGTAAGTTTGAGGCCGGCCGCTGCCACGTTCTCCTCAAGATGGGCGATACTTGACGTGCCGGGGATCGGCAGCATCACCGGGCTGCGCTGGAGCAGCCAGGCAAGCGCCACCTGTCCGGCCGTAGCGCCGTGCACCTTGGCGATGCGATCAACCAGGCCACCCGGCTCGGCGAGCTTGCCGGCCGCCAGCGGGAACCAGGGAATGAAGCCGATACCGTTGGCCTCGCAATAGGCGAGGACATCCTGGCTGGCACGGTCGGTGAGATTGTAGCGGTTCTGCACCGTGGCGACCGGAAACACCTTCCGCGCCGCCTCGATCTCGGCGACCGACACCTCCGACAGGCCGGCATGGATGATGATGCCCTGGTCGAGAAGCTGGCGCACGGCGCCGAACTGCTCGTCACGCGGCACCTTCGGGTCGATGCGATGCAGCTGCCAGAGATCGATGCGCTCGACGTCGAGTTTGGCAAGACTCTTCTTGGCTTGGCCGATGAGATAGTCCGGCCGGCCATTCGGTGTCCATTGGTCTGGGCCGCCACGGGTGAGGCCGCCCTTGGTGGCGATCAGCAAGCCCTTGTAGGGGTAGAGCGCCTCGCGGATCAGTTCCTCGGAAACGTCGGGGCCATAGCTGTCGGCGGTATCGATGAAGTTGACGCCGATCTCCGGCAGCCGCTTGAGCGTGGCAAAAGCCGTCGTCCGATTGGCGGGCGGACCCCAGATGCCCTTCCCAGTGATGCGCATGGCGCCGAAGCCGAGGCGATTGACCGTGAGGTCGCCGATTTTGAACTGGCCGGACAGGCCGGCATCGATCGTGCTCATCTTCTTGTCCTCTTGGCTGGTGAAAGGCGTGGATGGGCGGCGGAAGGAAGCCTCCCGCCGCCCTGCCAAAGGCGGTCAGGGAACGATGTAGCCCGCTGCGGTAAACAGGCGGTACCACTCTTCGCGCGACAAGGTCACGCCGGCGCCGGCCACGCATTCTTTAACGCGGTCTGGGCGCGTCGTGCCGAGCACCACCTGCATCTTCGCCGGATGGCGGGTGATCCAGGCAACGGCGATGCCAGTCGGTGTCACGCTGTGGGCTGCGGCGATCTCATCGAGGGCGTCGTTGAGAGCGGCGCAATTTTCACGGTCGCCGATGAACGGGCCGTCGAAGAAGCCCTTCTGGAACGGCGACCAGGCCTGCAGCGTCATGCCCTCCTTGCGCGAATAGTCGAGGAGGCCAAGGTTGCGGTCGACCGACTGCTCGAGACCCGCCATGTTGATGGCAACGCCCTGGGCGATCAGCGGCGCGTGGGTGATGGAGAGCTGCACCTGATTGACAATCAGTGGCTGCTTCACCGCCGTCTTCAAGAGCTCGATCTGGCCCGGCGTCTGGTTGGAAACACCGAAGTTCCGCACCTTGCCGGACGACTGCAGCTTGTCGAAGGCCGAGGCGACCTCTTCCGGCTCGACCAGTGCGTCCGGGCGATGCAGCAGCAGCACATCGAGATAGTCGGTCTTGAGCGCCTTCAGCGAGCCATTGACCGCCTCAAGAAGATGCGCCTCGGAGAAGTCGAAGAAGCCTTTGCGGATGCCGGCCTTGCTCTGGATGACCATCTTCTCGCGCTGGGCCGGCGTCAGTTTCATCGCCTCGCCGAAACGCTTCTCGCAAAGGTGCAACTCGCCGCCGTAGATGTCGGCATGGTCCATCATGTTGATGCCGGCGTCGATCGCTGTGTTGACCAGCGTCCGGATCTCGGCGTCGCTCATCTTGGGGATGCGCATCAGGCCGAGGATGACGGAGGAGACCGAAAGGTCGCTCTTGGGAATCTGGTAGGTTTGCATGCTGTGCCTTCACTGTCGTGCATCACCGTGGGCCAGTTGCGACAACCGGACCGGCGAGGAAAAAGAACGCGGCGGAAAATGCGCCGCTCTCGACCATTCGTCCAACAGATTACAGAGATGCCATTGATCTTCGCGGCAAATGAGGCATGCAACCGGCAAAACGGGCCGATGCCGCTTGAGGTCAGTATTCTTTCTCGAAATAGACGCCGACTTTCGATTGCTCCTGGGTCGCCTCGGCCCTGGCCTTGACGTCGTCGGTGATATCGAGGTTGACCGAAACACCGGTCCGTCCGCCCTCGCCGGCGGTGACGCCAAGGTAGACATTCTTGCTGATGTAGCGACCGGCCGTCACCGCCGAATTGCCCTCGATGTCGGTGTTCACATCGAGATCGTCGAGGCCGGTCCCGGCGCGCAGGCGGTCGAGAATGCCGTTGCCACTGCCGCCGCCGGCGAGCTGGGTGACCGCCTCGGCCAACTGGGCGATCTGGATGGCCGACAGGTCGGAGACCGAACGCTTGAACAGGAAACGGGCGAGGATCTCATCCTGCGGTAGATCCGGCGATGAGGAAAGGACGATGCTGGGATTGTCGGCGTAACCCTCGACGGCGGCCGTGACGGCAACCGAATCCGATGTGCTGGTCGCCGACAGGGAGAGATAGGGATTGAGATCGCCTTGAAGCGTCACGGTACCTTCGTTGAGGGTGATGCGCTGCCCGATGACCAACACGCGGCCCCGGATCAGGGTGAAGCTTCCCACCGGCTGCACGTCGGCAAGCGTACCGCGCACCGTGAGATGGCCGCCAAGTTCGGCGTCGATGCCGCGACCGCGCACGAACAGTTGGCGCGGCGCATTGATGGCGATGTCGAGCCCAACCGATAGACCGACGCTCGATTTTGCCCGGCCACCGCCGGCCGCCTTGCTGATCCGCTTCAGGGTCGCGTTCACGTCATCAGGCGCGTTCTTGTGCTTGACGTCGATCAGCACTGGTGCACCGCCGCCACCCTCGGGCACCGTAATCTCGGCGCGGACGACGTCCACGTTGCCGGATACCGTGAGCCCCTTGGTCATCGAGCCGCTGACGGAGAGCGCCGCGCCAACGTCGGCCGAGACGATCCGGCCGTCGGTGAAGCGCGCTTTGGCCGCGGTGATGCGAATGTCCACCGGCAGGCCGCCGGTGAGGCCGATCGTGCCGTCGGCCGACAGACGCCCACCGCCCTTGACGGTCGCAGTTGCTTTTTCGATGCGGACGCTGTCGCCGGATAGCTGGAGCGCCACGTTAATGGCGTCGAGCCGCGTGGTGGTGAGCGGATCGGTCACCGAAGCACCGCTCACCGTCACCCGTCCCGAGAGCGCGGGCGAAGCGAGGCTGCCAGTCGCCTTCAGCGTTGCCTGGGCCGTCCCGGTCATGCGGGTGCCGCGCGTCGCGACAAAAGATTGAGCGAGCGCCAGAGGCAGATTGGCGGTGGCATCGACCGCAAGGCCGCCGCCCGACAGCGGAATGGTGCCCTTTGCATCGGCGCCGAACCCATTGGGGCCGGTTACCTTGGCCGAGGCGAGCGTGACCTTGTTACCCTCGAACCGACCCGAAGCGGTGGCGCCAAAGCCGGTGAGACCGGCGGCGGTCAGTTGCGGCGCGGCGATGCCGTCGGCCTTGACGGTGAAGGCGGTGACCGCGCCGTCGCTCTTGGCCGTGCCGTCGAGGCTGTCAACGCTGGCGGCCGGCGTCGCCAGGCCCTTTGCCGCAAAGCGACCGTCGATCTTCGGCGTTCCCAAGAGATCGGCTATGGCGGCGTCGATATCGGCAGAGGCGACATGATTGCCGGCCAGCGCAAGGTTTGCTGCCTTGATATTGGCTTTGGCCGACTGCTGACCATCAGCTGGCGTCAGACTCACGTTGGCGGAAAGCCGGCCGGTGACGTCCATGAGAACGAGCGGCGCAATAGCCGAAAGGTCCGGCGAGTTGACCACAAGCCGCCCGTTCATCAGTCCCTGGCTACCGAGCGCCACGTCACCGGTCACTTGGGTATCGGCGACCGAGAGCGCGAGACCGTCGATGCGGCGGCTACCGTCCGGTGCACTCTCCAGGCCAGCCGAAAGCGTCAGCGGCTTACCCTTCACTCGGCCCGTTCCCTTGACGTTGCCGTTGAAAGCCGCACCGTCGAGTTTGCCGGAAAGGTCGATTCCCAGCCCATCCAGGGTATTGCCGGACAGCGTCAGGCGGTCGGAGGATAGGCGGGCCGTCAGATCCAGCGGTCCGCTGCCACCCTTGAGAGACAGCATGACACTGGCCGCCCCCTTTGCCTTCGGTTCGATCCGGCCGACATCGGGCAGCGTCAACGTCGCCGTGAGATCGGTGTTGTCAAGGGCGTGGCTACCGTCGGCGCTCACGGTGAGTGCCGGATCGGCGATCTTGAAATTCTGAAGCTTCAGCCCCGAGGTGTCGCGAGCAACCCGGCCGGTCAGCTTCGTTTGACCGGTCAGCAGGCTGTCGAGCCGGGCGATGCCCGTCGAAAATGCCTCGACTTGACCGTCGAGCGTCAGGTCGAAGGCGCCGGTTGTCGGGACCAACGATCCATTGGCCGCAAGTTCGACGCTGCCTTGAAGGGACTGGCCGGCGAGCGTTGAGAAAGGCGCAAGCGAGGCCGCTTTCAGTTTTTGCTGCCCTTCGATGCGACCGTCTGTCACCTGCCCGGCGAAGGATGCCTCGGCGGTGGGGGTCGCAAGTTTCAAGGCGTCGATCGCCAGCGGGGTACCGGCCGCCCAGCGTCCGGAACCCGAGAAGGAGAGCTCGCCGCCCACCGCCGTACCCATCGCGGCGTCCGCGAAGCTGAGGCCACGCGAGCCGCCGCTCAGCGCAAAGTCGACCCGGCGCTTTGCTGCGTCGCCAAGATCCGTCGCGGCGCCACGGCCGCTGATCGCCAGTGTGCCGGCACTGACGCTCGGCGTCGACAGGCCCTCGGCAGTGAGGTCAAGGCTCCAGGCACCGCCATGGCCAAAGGAAAACCGCAGCCGTCCCTCACCGAGCCGCGTTGTCGCTCCGGCGCCGCCGAGCGGCAGCGCGCCATCCTTGCCGGCGACGCGGCCGTCGATGTCGATGGACGTCGGGAAGTGGTCGGCGGCGAGCGCCACCGAGCCTTGGAGCGTCAGCACCGGGGCGACGAGCACCAGCTTGTCGATGCTGATCGGACCGGCATCATCGATGCGCCCCGATAGGTCGAGCGTCGACTTGCCGGCGAGATAGAGCGCGTAGTCGGGCTGGGCCAGCGCCGCGAGGTCGCCTGTCAGCGCTGAGCCAAAGCGGTAGCCATTGCCGTCGCGAGCGATGGTGGTGCGGCCGGTGAGCCGGCTGATGCCATCAGTTGCCAGCGTGAGGCCGGCGGCAAACTCGTTGAGCGGGCCGGCGCCTTTCAGTGTCAGGCTGACCGATGGCCGACCGGGCAGGTTGAGAAGCTCGGCCATGACGCCGTCTGCCGGTTCGTCCGCCTTGAAATCCAGATCGAGCGCCTTGGTGTCGGCGGCATAGGCAGCCTTCAGGGTCAGTTCGCCCGGCTTGCTGTCGGTGCGGCGGACCGCCAGATCGGCATCGAGCGAGCCGTCGGCAAGATTGGCCGAAGCGGTGACCGCGAGATGCGATTCCTCGCCAAGCACCGAGGCATCGAGAATGACGTTGGGAGCAGCCAGACGGCCGACTTTCACCGCCACCGGCAGGGCAGGCAGGCTTAGGCCTTCGCCCGCCGCCGGATCGACGGTTTCGGCTGGCAAGGGTTTGCGGACCACCTCGATCTTATCGGCATCCAGGCTGTCGACGTCGAGCTTGCCGCCGAGCAGCGCCAGGCGGCTCCAGACCAGATGCACGCCTTCGATTCTGAGCCAGGCTCCCTGGCGATCGGATACGGTGATCGAGGCGAGGCGGACGTCAGAAGACAGCGCCCCATCGATGGCGCCGATTTCGATCTTGCGGTCGGGCGTCGAGATCTTATCCTCGACGAAACGGACGAAAGCGCCCTTCTCGGCGCTGTCGTCTTCCTGAGCTCCGGCCAGCGTCAGTGCCAACGGCGCTGCCACGACAACGGAGAGAGCGAGGAGGGCGGCTTTGATTTTCACAGGATCGCCTCCTTAAAAGCTCTGGCCGAGGCCAATGTAGACGCCCAAAGTCGAGTCGCCCCGCTCGCGATTGAGTGGCAACGCGACGTCGAGCCGCACTGGCCCAAGACCGGTGTAGTAGCGAATGCCGGCGCCAGCGGCAAAATGTAGACTCTCCGAGAAATCGGGATAGTTCGAAGCGAAGGCGTTGCCGGCATCGACAAAGCCAACCACGCCGAAGTGCTCGGTTACTTTGGCGCGGAGCTCAACCGAGCCTTCGAGATGCGACAGACCGCCGGTCACCATGCCGTTTTCCTTGGGGCCGAGGCTGCGATAGGTGTAGCCACGCACCGACGAGCCGCCGCCGGCATAATAGAGGCGGCCATTGGGCATCTCGTCGATGGGGGCGCCCAAAATCGAACCGGCGGCGAGACGGCCAGCGATAACAAAACGATCATCACGATCGAGCGGCACATAGGAGGCGATGGAGGCGTCGGCGATAACGCCGGCATTGCCGAAATTCGCCTCGTAGAACGGTTCGGCACTGACCTTGGCGTTGAAGCCCTCATGCGGATCGGTCTTGTCGTCGCGGCTGTCGTAGGTGAGGCCAAGTGGTAGGCCGGTGAGCAGGAATTTGTCGGTGCCTTGGGCGTCCTTGTCGCGTGAGGCAGTCACACCGAGACCAAGCGTGGCCGTGAGTTGCTCGGTGATGGCGTGGCTGAGCCCGACCTTCGCGGTGATCGCCGTCTCGGTATAGGTGTCGGGCGTCTCCCGCTTCGCTTCGAGCCCGGCGGTGAAATCGGTGAAGGGGGTGATGACGCCCGGTCGGGTGAAGTTCGCCGAGAGGTCATAATTGAAGTCCTTGGGGTCGACACCGGCAATGCCGTTCACTGCGCCCGACAGCTTGAGGGATTCGGCGTGCCCGAAGAGATTGCGATGCTGCCAATAGGCTTCCAGGCCAGCGCCATCCTCGGTGGCGTAGCTGACGCCGCCACCAAACACGTGAAGCGGCCGCTCGGCGACGTTGAGGGTCAGCGGCAGTTGGCCGTTCGGACCAAGCGCGTTGGCTTCCTCGATGCGCTGACTGGAGAAAACCTGCAGCCGCCGGAGGTTCTTCTGCCCACGCTCGATGGCGGCAGGGCTGTAAGGCATGCCGGGTTCGATGCCGGTCATCCAGGCGGTGTACCCAGCATCCATTTGGTTGGTGCCGGTCACTGCAAGTGGACCGAAAGTGGCCGCTAGGCCGGGATCGACGGTGATGGCCACATCGAGCGTCGAGCTGTCATGCTGGGCAATAGTGTCACGCTTGACGACGCTGGCGAGCGGATGGCCGCGCCGTCGCCAGGCATCGATCAGCAGCTTTTCCGATTCCGTGACGGCGCCCGCCCGTGCCGGCTCGCCGGCGGCAAGACCTATTTTGGCCGGTGTCGATTTCTTGAAATCTGCGTCCTCCCGACCGAGCGGCGGCGCGCCTGTGATCTCCACCTTGCCGAAGCGGAAGAGCGGGCCGGGCGTAATGCGCATTGCCACTTTCGCCGGCTGCGGCAGAACAGCATCAGGCGCGATGGAGTCTGGATCTTGACCGTCGATGGTGATCTCGACGGTGCCGCCATAGTGGCCCTCGCGATAGAGAGCTGCGGTGATGCGGCCGTATTCGGCATTCACACGGCTGAGAAAGGCGGCAGTCGAGGGCGGCGGCGTGTCGTCCCGACCGGTCCACAGAGCGGAAGCGGCAAGCACGGCGGCGTGCAACGTGTCGTCCGCCCCGACCGTGTCGATCGCCACGGTGTAGCGCTGCGCATCGGGCGAGATGTCGGGATCGGGGGCGGCCTCGAAGAAACGATGGCCGAAAAGCTCGAAGGCGGCAGCCTCCTGAGGCAGTAGCGAGATGGAGAGCAGCGACGCCGCAACGGCGACGAAGCGGGCGGTCGTCGGGGGTAGTCTCTTCCCTTTGACCCGCATGAAATGCCCTCTCCCACTCACGCAACAGACGATGCCGGTTTGGTACTCAGCGCCGCCTATCCTGAAGATTAGAATAAATTGAGGTTACGAAAGAGAAAAGATGACAATCACCGCAATTCGTCCTGTGTGTGGCGACGACGAGAAAAGGCCCGCGTGGGGGAGACGCGGGCCGAGGTGCTTCTTGGCTTTCGGAGGAGAGGTCAGCGGATGCGCAGTCCGCCTTCGTTGAATATGTAGCGGCGGTTCGGCGGACAGCCGAGCGTGATGGCATCGCCCGAGTGGACGTCCGGTCCATCCCGATACTCGACAATCAGCGGCTGGCCGTCGGTCAGCTGGCAATAGAGGTAGCGCGTGCCGCCGGCGCCGACGATGAGATGCTCGGGCCGGAGGCCGAAGGTCACCTTGTTGCCAGGGACAAGGCCCGCGCCAGCGATCGGCGCGGCTTCCAATCGGCCGGCAAGCTCCACCTTGCCGTCACCGCGCCAGACTGCGTCGAGCAGATTCATGCGTGGCGAACCGATGAAGCCGGCGACGAAGGCGTTGTCAGGGTCCTCGTAGACGGTGCGGGGCGAACCCGACTGCTCGACGCGACCGTCGCGCAGCACGACGATGACGTCGGCGAGCGTCATCGCCTCGGTCTGGTCATGCGTCACGTAGATCATTGTGTTGCCGAGTTCGCGATGCAGCCGGGCGATCTCGACGCGCATGGAAACACGCAGTTCCGCGTCGAGGTTGCTGAGCGGCTCGTCGAACAGGAACACCTCCGGCTGGCGCACGATGGCCCGGCCGATGGCGACGCGCTGCCGCTGGCCACCCGAGAGCTGGCCCGGTCGCCGCTCCATGAGCGGCTCGATCTTCAGGATCGCCGCCGCCGCTGCCACGCGCTCGTCGATTACTGCCTTGTCGGTGCGCTGCATCTTCAGCCCGAAGGCCAGATTGTCGCGCACCGTCATGTGCGGATAGAGCGCATAGCTCTGAAACACCATGGCGATGCCGCGCTGCGACGGATCGACGTCGGTGACGTCCCGGCCCTTGATGGCGATTTCGCCATCCGTCACCTCCTCGAGACCGGCGATCATCCGCAACAGGGTAGACTTGCCGCAGCCCGAAGGCCCGACGAACACCACGAAGGCGCCGTCGGGGATCGACAGGTTGACGCCGTGAATGACCTCCATTGAGCCGTAGCTCTTGCGCACCTCGATGAGCTGAACGCCACTATCGGACATGACCGTCACGCTCCGTTCTTCTTCGGACCACCGCGCATCCAGACGAGCATCTCGCCAGGGGCGCGGTTGTCCCAGAGGTGATAGGGCACGAAGCGTGCCTTGGCAGGCTCCGTCGCCGGTGGCGCTTCGCGATAGAGAGAGCCTTCGAATCCAGTGCTGACATCGCGCGTCGCCTCGATGTCGAGCGCAACGGCCCCACCGAGCGCCGCGATCTCGCTCGCGGCGGCGCGCACCGGATCGCCTGTTACGGTGAGGGCGTTGAGCCCCTCGCCATTGTCGACAGCCTCGGCACAATAAACCAGCGGCCCGCGCATCAGTGCAAAGCGGCCGGTATCCTGGCGGACGCGCGGATCGGCCCAGAGGGCGCGCGGAATAAGCGGCAGTTCGAGGTCGATGACTTCTCGTCCTGTCCATTCATGTTCGATACGCGCGTAGCCATCCACCATGACGGAGGCGAGATCCACCGCGCCGCCGTCGATGGAAAGCTTGGCTCCCTTCGCCCAGCCGGGAATCCGCAGCGAGACGGCAAAGCGCGTCGGCTTTTCCACTTTCAGCGTCAGCCGTACTGCGCCATGCCAAGGGTAGCGGGTGGCTTGGCTGAGCTCGATCTTGGTGCCGGCCACCTCGGCCTTCACCGAGCTTTCGCCATAGAGATGCACGGCAATCTCGTCGTCGGCGACGGCGTACATGTAGGAGCCGACCGAGGCGACAAGGCGGGCGATGTTGGGCGGGCAGCAGGGGCAGCGATGCCAGATCCAGCGATGGTGCTTGCCGGCGCTCTCGAGCGGGTTCTCGTAGAAGAAGGTCTTGCCGTCGAGCGACAGGCCGCTGAGCGAGCCGTTGTAAAGCGCAATCTCCATGATGTCGGCGAAGCGGCGGTTGGGGCCGCGGCCAAGCATGCGATTGGCCCAGAACACCAGGCCGACCGAGGCGCAGGTTTCGGCATAGGCGCTCTCGTTCGGCAGGTCGTAATAGTCGGTGAAACCCTCGTTGGAAGCCGCCGGCCCGATGCCGCCGGTGATGTACATCTGCTTGGTAATGAGGTCGTCCCACAGCGTATCGAGCGCGGCGGTCAGCGTGTCGTCGTTATATTCGGTGGCGATGTCGGCCATGCCCGAATAGAGGTACATGGCGCGCACCGCATGCCCGACAACCTTCTTCTGCTCGCGCACCGGCTGGTGAGCCTGGTTGTATTCGTAGCTCTTCTGGATGAAGTCCGCCGGGTCGCGCCCGTCGCGGATCGCTTCTTCGGTGAAGTAGTGCGGCTCGGTACCGCGCTCGTCGATGAAATATTTGGCGAGATCGAGATACTTCTTTTGCCCGGTGACGCGGGCGAGTTTGACGAGCGCCAGCTCCACCTCTTCATGGCCGCAATAGCCGGCGATCTTGCCGGGGCCATGGCCGAACACCGTGATCATGTAGTCGGCATAGCGGCACATGATGTCGAGCAGCTTGCGCTTGCCCGTCGCCTGATAATAGGCGACGGCGCCTTCCATCAGGTGCCCGGCGCAGTAGAGTTCGTGGAAGTCGCGTAGGTTGGTCCAGCGGCGGCCCGGCTGGACGCGCTGGAACCAGGCATTCAAATAGCCATCGGCGTCCTGCATCTGCTCATAGAGGTCAATGATCTTGTCGACACGCGCTTCCAGCGCGGGGTTTGGCTTGCGGTAGAGCGAGAAGGCAACCGTCTCGATCGACTTGCCGAGGTCGCTGTCCCAGAACATCTGCGTCGAGCCGCCCCAGGGTTGGAGGGGGAGTACGATGCCCGGGCTCGGCTGGCTGACGTCGATCGCCTTCACCATGCCCGCATCGACGCAGCGGTCGAGCAGCGTCTCGGCGGTGGCGTTGCAGACGGCATCCTGGCGGGCGCCGAACAGGCCACCGAGCACGACGGACGGCACGGGGACGGGACGGAACTGACGGTCTCTCTTGGTCTTGGTCATGATTGGGTTTCCAATGAGGGAAGATGTCACTTCACCGCGCCGGCCATCAGGCCGCGCATGTAGTAGCGTTGCAGAAGCAGGAAGACGAACAGGCAAGGCACGCTCATCACGGTGACGCCCGCCTGGACGGCGCCCCAGTCGATGGCACCGAGCCGCCCGGCGCGTACCGCCGAAATCAGGATCGGCAGCGTGAACTTGGAATTGTCCGACAGCAGCACGAGCGCGGCCAGGAACTCGTTCCAGGAGTTGAGGAAGGCGAAGATCGCCACCGTGACAATACCGGGCAGCACCAGCGGCAACAGCACGCGGACGAGCAGCCCGAGGTCGCGGGCACCGTCGATGCGGGCGGCTTCCTCGATCTCCTTCGGCACCGCGTCGAAGGCGTTGCGCATCATGAACACCGAGAAGGGAAGCTGCAGCGTCACGTAGACCAGCGTCAGGCCGATCAGCGAGTTGTTGAGGCCCAGCCTAGCGAGGATGATGAACAGCGGCGTCAGGATCGATTGGAACGGGATCATCAGCGTGGCGATGATCAGCACGAACAGTGCGTTCTTCAGCCTGAACTGGTAGCGCGAGAAGCCATATCCGGCGAGCAGACTCACCACCACCGTGAGCAGCGCCGTTCCGATCGCTACCGCCGCCGAGTTCAGCGTGTGCTGCCAGACGCCGGCGCCGAAGCTATCGAGGCTGCGGTAGGCATCGAGGCTGAAGCCGTTGGTCGGCCACGGCGGGATCGGCGGCAGTCGCGCTTCCGTGCCATGGCGGAAGGACGAGAGGATGGTGATGGCGAACGGTGCCAGGAAGAAGACGGCGAGCAGGATGCCGGTGCCGTGGTAGCCACCGGCGCCGAGCAGTGCGCGGCGGGCACGAGCCCCTTTCTTGGTGGTCATGGCCGCTCCTCCCCAACACGCAGCAGCCAGAGCTGGAAGATGCTGATCAGCACCAGGATCACCAGAAGGCCCAGCGACATGGCCGCGCCATAGCCGAGGTTGAACGACACGAAGGACTGGTTGAAGATGTAGTAGACCACTGAGATCATCTTGTTCTGCGGCCCACCGGCCGTCATGATGTAGAACTGGTCGAAGGCGAGGATCGATCCGGTCACCGACAGGATCAGCGACAGCGCCATCGTCTTCCGCATCAGCGGCAGCGTGACGTAGATGAAGCGCTTCCAGCGGTTGGCGCCGTCGATGCGCGCCGCTTCGCCGAGCTCTGTCGGGATCGCCTGCAGGCCGGTGAGCAGGATGATCATGGTGAAGCCGGCCACCTTCCAGACCACCATCAGGCAGATGATGAAGAAGGCGCTGTCGAAGCTGGCAAAGAAGTTGGTCTTGAGATCGACGATGCCGAGCCAGGCGAGCAGCGGGTTGAGAAAGCCGACATCGACGTTGGCAAACCACACCCAGAGCAGCGACGCCGAGGCAAGACCGACCACCACCGGCATGAAGATGGCCGTCCGGTAGACGCCGACCATTCGGCGCTGCCGCTCGACGAAGATGGCAAGCGGGAAGGCCAGGGCAAAGATGGCGATGGTGATGATCACCGTATAGTAGGCGGTGAAGCCAAGCGCCGAATAGAAGCGGGTGTCGGACAGCATCCGGATGTAGTTGCCGAGGCCGATGAATTTCGGCGCCCCAAGCAGCGGCCACTTGTGCAGGCTCATCCAGAAGGTGAACAGCACCGGCAGAATGAAGAAAACGATCACCAGCGCCATGGCGGGTGCGATGTAGAGAAGGCCCTTCCATTGCGACCGGCGTCTGGGTCGCGGTCGGCGTAGAGGGCGGGATAGGCTGTCGGCGAGAGTCATCGCTGGCATTCTTCTCAATCACCCGTTCGAAGGGCAGTGCCCTGTGCCGGATGCGAAAAAACCAAGGGGCGGACGAGGGGACGGATCACGCGGACCGCTGCCGTCCGAGGGATGCCGGCCGAAAGACGGATCTTCCGGCCGGTCGATCGCGTGGGGGCTTACTGGGCGTTGTCGATGATGCTCTGCATCTCTTCCTGGGCCTTGGCGAAGGCACCATCGACGTCATCGCCGAAGATGGCGGCGTTGGTGAACGAGGCCCATGGACCGTTGGCGCTGTTGATCAGGTCGTTGAATTGCAGCGTGTAGGGCGTCTTGGCGACGGCGATGGCATCGACGCCGACCTGCATGCGCGGATCAAGATCTTTCAGCACCTCGGCGGCGATGTCCGAACGGGTCGGCAGGCTGCCGTATTTCGCCATCACCTTCTGGCCCTCAGGCGAGTAAGCGTATTCGAGGAAGTTTTTGGCGATGGCGGCGCGCGGCGAGCCCTTGGTGATGACGAAGTTGTCGCCACCGGCGAACGAGGAGGTCTTGCCATCGACGCTCGGGATCAGCGACACGCCGAAATGGATGTCCGGATGCTCGGTGACCAGCGTGCCGATGGCGAAGGCACCGAGGTTCTGCTGGCCGATCTTGCCGTTGGTGATCGACAGGAAGTTGGTGCCGGTGTCCGACGCGGCACCCGGCGGGACCACGCCCGCCTTGACCATATCGCGATAATAGCCGACCGCCTTGCGCATCTGCGGCGTGTCGAGCGTCGCCTTCTTGCCGTCCTCCGACAGGATGTCGGCACCGGCGCCCCAGGTGAGCGGAGTGAAGGTGAAGATCATGCAGCCGCCGCAACCGCCGCCCGAGAAATAGAAGCCGTAGATGTCATCGCCAAGGGCGCGAATTTTCTTGGCGTTCTCGGAAATCTCTTCCCAGGTGGTCGGCGCCTTGTCCGGATCGAGGCCGGCCTTCTTGTAGAGATCCTTGTTCCAGGCGAACACCGAGGTTTCGACCGACAGCGGCAGACCGTAGATCTTGTCCTCATAGGTACCTAGCTTGACGTGGCTCGGCGACAGCGAGGAGAAGTAGGGCAGGGCCTTGGCCCAGTCGGTCAGGTCTTCGAGCTGGCCAGCCGCCGCGAAGGCGGGGTTATAGATCAGGTCGAGCGACAGCGCGTCAGGCGCCTGGCCGCCGGCGATGGCCGTCGCATATTTCTGCACCAGCTCGGAGAACGGAACCTCCGTCATCTGGATCTTGTCGTCGTGGCTGCCATTATAGGCCTCGACCAGCTTGGTGAACGAGGCGCCGATGCCGCTGCGCACCCACATCTGCAGCGTATCGGCCTCAGCCGCGCCGGCGGCAAAGCAAAACGTGACGAGGCTGGCCGCGGCCAGCAGCTTGCTGATTTTCATTGCTCTCTCCTCCAAAGCGGGTTCCTCTTCCCGCAAAATC
>JAGSYV010000087.1 GCA_018262505.1 Pseudomonadota bacterium | reverse complement strand
AGAGCTATTCCACCGCAGAATTCGTCTTCGTACCCGGCACATCGTGCCTTTGCCTTGGCAATGACACGTCAGACCGCCCGCACTTCAGAACCGCTCCACTCCTAGTCTTACCACAGATGTTAGCGTTTTTGCTGCTTGAAAATCGCGCCGAGGAAGGTGTGCGGGTCACTTTTTGCGTTTTTTTACGGGCTTGACGCACCCTGTGCGCCGACCAAAGGCGATGGAACCGGCGAATTCCCAAAGCTGGTGGCAAAGGGCGAAGCTGGAGAAGGCCGGTTTGCCAGCGGCGGGTCGAATCGTTTTGCGTGTCGCCACGCCTTCTCATGCGACATCAGAACGGTTCCAGACCTAATTCCAAAAAAGTCCTCGTTCGCTCTTGAAGGCGGGTTTGACCGGGGCCACTTCGGTATCGTTGTTCGGAACGCTCCGAAAGGGAAAGAAAAATGAGAAGCTGCGTGATGAGGCCCGGCTTTCATCCGCTATCCATTGTGGCGATGATCGTCGGTTTCGTGATCTTCTGGCCAGTTGGCCTAGCAGTACTTGCCTATATACTTTGGGGAGACCGCATGCGTGCCCGTTGGAACGACCTTCGCCCCGACCTCGAGCGTGCTGCCCGCCGGGCCGGCTTTGAGCGCGGCGGCTTTAGTCACTACCGTGCCGCCTCGACCGGCAATACGGCCTTCGACTCCTACCGCGAAGCAGAGCTGAAGCGCTTGGAAGAGGAACGCGCCGCCCTCGATCGAATGCGCGACGAGTTTGATGAATTCCTCGCCAACCTGCGTCGCGCCAAGGACCAGGAAGAGTTCGATCGCTTCAAGGCGAGCCGTAACCCGACGGTTTGATTGGAACCTGATCCGGGTCCCTCCACGACCGGCAGGCCGATAGGCCCCCGCGCCCCCTGGACGCGGGGGCTTTTTCAACGCTGATGCCGCCTTTACACTCGAGCAATGCCGATTCGTCTCCCTTTCCTGCAGTCTCCCGAAAAGAAGCGTTCGGCACCGACGAGCTTTCCGATTCTCGCCGGTGATTGCGTGGTCGAGGTAACGGTACGGCGAAATGCGCGGGCGCGCCGTTACACGCTACGCCTTGATCGGCGGGGCGATGGCGCCATCGTGACAATTCCGCGCCGTGGAACACTGACCGAAGCCAAGGCCTTTGTGTCCCGCCACGCCGGATGGATTGCCGAACGGCTCGCCGCTCGCCCCGACATGCCGGAAGTGCCGATTGCCGTTCCGATTCGCGGCGTCGTGCACCAGGTTCTCCCCACAGGCTCGCCGCGGGGTCGGATCCGCATCCTCGCGTTGGATGAGGGGCCGGCGATCGAAGTTCCCGGCGATGCGCCGCATGTCCGTCGCCGTCTTGCCGATCATCTCAAGAAAGAGGCCCGCACCGATCTTGCCGCGGCGGTGGCCCATCATGCCGCAGCGCTTGGCGCCCGTCCCCAGGCAATCCGCCTCAAGGATACGACCTCGCGCTGGGGCTCTGCTTCGGCGCGTGGCGTGCTCGCCTTCTCCTGGCGGCTCATCATGGCACCACCCTTCGTTCTGGACTACGTCGCCGCCCATGAAGTGGCTCATCTCAAGGAGATGAACCATTCCGATCGCTTCTGGGCGATCTGCGAAAGGCTTTGCCCGGCAACCGAAGCGGCAAAGATTTGGCTGAACAAGAACGGCGCTGGTTTGCACCGTCTGCCCTGACAATTTGTGGCCAGTTCAATTTCCAAACAGGCGCTGCAACAGCCCTTTTTCCTCGGGACTCGGCTGGGTGACCGGCACGTTGAGCGGCGGCGCGGGTTGGGTGCTCGGCAATTGCGGTCCTTGCACCGGTAATCCATCCGTTTGGGCGAATGTGACCCCGACATTGGTCGGCGGCGGGACCAGCTCGACGCCCGGCAGCGGCCGAACCGGCAGTTCACGGGTGGCCTCCGTCATGAAGCGGTTCCAGAGCAGCGCGGTCAGCGCGCCGCCGGTCGCCTTCTTGGTCGGCGTATTGTCGTCGTTGCCGAGCCAGACACCTGCCGTGAGGCCATTGGTGTAGCCAATGAACCAGGCGTCACGGAAATCCTGGCTGGTACCGGTCTTGCCGCCCACCGGGCGATCGGACAGGAGTGCCTTCTGTCCGGTGCCGTCGGTGACGACCGCCGAAAGCATGCGGTTCATGGTCCCGACGGCGACATCGGAAATCACCCGACCGGGGCCGTCGCCCTGTCGATGGAATAGCACCTTGCCATCCTTGGTACGGATATCTTCGACCAGATAGGGAATGATGCCCCAACCGCCGTTGGCAAAGGGCACGTAGGCAGCGGTGATCTCGAGCGGTGTTACTTCGCCGGTGCCGAGGGCAATCGACGGATTGTCATGGAGTTGACTGACGATGCCGACGCGACGGGCAGTTAGCACGACATTGTCTGGTCCAAGGGTGGCGGTCAGGCGCGCGGCCACGGTGTTGAGCGAACGGGCCAGCGCCGTCGTCAGCGTCACCGGACCGAGATACTCATTCTCATAGTTCTTCGGTGACCAGCCATTGATGGACACCGGTTCGTCGACGACGATGGAATCGGGCGTAAAGCCGTGCTCGATGGCAGTGAGATAGACGAAGGGCTTGAAAGCCGAACCGGGCTGCCGCCGCGCCTCGATGGCGCGATCGAACTGGCTCGCCGCATAATCCTTGCCGCCCACCAGCGCCTTGACGGCACCGTCGTTGTCGACGGCGACCAGCGCGCCCTGGCTTGCCTTGTATTTGAGGCCTTCCTTGTCGAGCGTCGTGCGGACGGCGTTTTCCGCCGCCACCTGCATGCGGGCGTCGATGGTGGTGGTCACCACGATGTCGCTGCGATAGCGCGCGACGTAGCCGGGCAGGAGATCCATCACCCAGTCCGCGACATAGTTGGCGGCCGAGCCGCTCTTGGCCTGCGAAGACGGTGCGCCGACCGCTGTTGCCCGCGCCGCGTCGTCGCGGCTGACATAGCCTTCGTCGACCATGGCGGCGAGCACCACCTTGGCGCGGTCGGCCGCGAGCTTTGGCGAGTTGGTCGGTGCGTAGCGCGATGGTGCCTTCAGGAGACCGGCGATGGTCGCGGCTTCGGCGAGATTGACGTCGCGGGCCGACTTGCCGAAGTAGCGTTGCGCTGCCGCGTCGACGCCATAGGCCCCGGCGCCCAGATAGACGCGATTGAGATACATCTCCAGGATTTGCTGCTTGGAGAACCGCCATTCCAACCAGAGAGCGAGCACCGCCTCTTGCAGCTTGCGTTCCAAGGTGCGGTCGGGCTGCAGGAAAAGGTTTTTCGCGAGTTGCTGGGTCAGCGTCGAGCCGCCCTGCACCACTGAATGCGCGAAGAAGTTGGTGACCAGCGCGCGGGAAAGGCCGATCGGATCGACGCCGAAATGATAATAGAAACGTCGGTCCTCGATGGCCACTACCGCCTCGGGCAGGAAGGGCGACATGTCGGACAGCCGCACCTCCTCGCCGCCGGTATCGCCGCGGTTGGCAATAATGGTCCCCGAGGCGTCGACGATCTCCACGTTGGGCGGCCGGGGCGGCACCTTCCAATCGTCGATTTGCGGCATGGTTGCGACGGTGTAGCCGATGATGCCGGCGACGCCGATCAGTCCCCAGATGCAAAGCACGACGCCCCAGTAGATCAGGCGGCCGAAAAGCCCCAGGCCGGACCGCCGGCTCCGCTTTGCCTTGCGCTTGGAAGATTTGCGGCGGCGCGGCTGCTGTTCGGCCATCTCCGCCTCCTCGCCATCATAGTCTTCGCCGTTAAAGCTGGGCTCGATGCGCACCGATCGTCCGCTGCGCGAATTGGGCAGACTTTTGGGCGGCGTGAAGCGGTCCCCCTCGCGGGCGGAGAAATCGCCATCGCGGGCTGGCGTCTCGAACGTCGGCTCGGCCCGCTCGCGTCGGATGTTCCGTCTGTCGCTCCGCATCGCCCGCCGCAACTCCTTCCATCAGGACCACACCCGCCCGTGAGCATCCGATTCACTCTAAATGAGGCGGTTTAAGGGGGCGTAAAGGATAGCAACCCCGTCGCTCGGTTGACTTTGCCTCGCAACAAGCCACAAATGGCCGGGCGCGACGGTCCCTCCTTCCGGAGGAGGGCGAAAGAGGGAATGCGGAATCGGAAAAAATCCGAAAGCCGCAGCTGCCCCCGCAACTGTGAGCGGCGAGCTGGATGCTCAGCGTGCCACTGGTCGGAAGACCGGGAAGGCCGTATCCGGCAATGAACCGTGAGCCAGGAGACCTGCCGCCGCGCATGGATGTCGAGACCGCCGGTGGGGCGGGAAAGGACTTATCATGACGCTTGCCTCGGCGGCTTTCAGTCGCCGCCTATCAACGTTTCCGGAGTGCCGGCCATGACGGCGCGACCGGTCACTCTCCACGTCTGTCTCTCCTGCCGCGCAGCGGACGATGACGACACCTGTCGGGCCGGTGCCCGTCTCCATGCCATTCTCGCCGACCGGCTCGAAGGACGCGCCGATATCCGACTTTTCGGCGTCGATTGCCTCTCGGTCTGCAAGCGGCCGGTTACCGTTGCCTTCGCGGCCCCGCGGAAGTGGACCTATGTCGCCGCCGACGCCGCAGATCCCGACGAGGTGATCGCCGCCGCCGAACGTTACGCCGAAAGCGATGACGGCCGCGTGCCTTGGCGCGATCGGCCGCCGCTCCTCAAGTCGGGCCTCGTCGCCCGCATCCCGCCCCAGCCGGAGACCCGCCTATGACCGCCCAGCCCAAGATCCCCGTCACCATCGTCACCGGCTTTCTCGGTTCGGGCAAGACGACGCTGATTCGCCACGTCATCGAGCGGGCCGGTGGTCGTCGCTTGGCGCTCATCGTCAACGAATTCGGCGACGTCGGTGTCGATGGCGATATCCTGAAATCCTGTGGCGCCACCGATTGCCCTGAAGATGCGATCGTCGAGCTTGCCAATGGCTGCCTCTGCTGCACGGTTGCCGACGACTTCCTGCCGGCCATCGAGGCGCTGACCCGTGGACCGCGCCGGCCGGACCACATCATCGTCGAGACCTCCGGTCTTGCGCTGCCGAAGCCACTGATCAAGGCCTTTGACTGGCCGGATGTGCGTGCGCGCCTCACCGTCGACGGCGTCGTTGCGGTGGTGGACGCCGCCGCCGTGGCGGCCGGTCGCTTTGCCGACGATCCCGAGGCCGTGCTCGCCCAGCGGCAGGACGATCCTTCGGTCGATCACGACAATCCGCTTGAAGAGGTTTACGAGGATCAACTGCTCGCCGCCGACCTCGTGGTGCTCAATAAGGCCGATCTGCTGTCGTCCGATGAACTGGCTCGCATCTCCCGGGATATTGCGGCCTCGCTGCCGAAAGCGGTGCGCGTCGTGCCAACCTCCGAAGGCGAGATTGCGCCGGAAATCCTGCTCGGCCTCGCCGCCGCCGCCGAGGACGATCTGGCGAGCCGGCCAAGCCATCACGACCGCCTGGGCGAGCACGACCACGACGACTTCGCAACCTTTGCCGTCGAAATCGGCGCCGCCAGCGATCCGGACGGTCTTGTGAACCGGTTGAAGGCGGTGGCCGAGGCGCACGACGTTCTCCGCATCAAGGGGTTCGTCGAGATCGCCGGCAAGCCGATGCGCCTCTTGGTGCAAGGCGTTGGCGGTCGTTTCCGCCATGCCTTCGATCGGCCCTGGCCGGCCGGACCGCGCCGCAGCGCACTGGTGGTGATCGGCGAAAAGGGTATCGACGAGGCGGCGGTCCGCGCCGCTCTCGCCTGATCTCACGGTCGGAGGAGGGTGCGCCTTGCATATCCTGGCCGAACAGATTCGCTCCCTCGACGATAGCGTCGCGGCGGTCGATCTCGGCCAGACTCCGGCCGATATCGTGGTGCTGTCCTTCTCCGATAGCGACCTCGGCCTCGTCGCCGCGGTGCACAGCCGGCTCGGGCCCGACGCACCCAGCCTCCGCCTCGCCTCGCTCGCCGCTTTGCGCCACCCCTACTCGGTCGACCTTTATCTTGAGAGGGTGGCGTCGAAGGCCCACTTCGTGCTGGTGCGGTTGCTCGGTGGTGCCGACTACTGGCGCTATGGCGTCGACGAGATCGCCATGCTGGCCCGCTCGAAGGGCATCGATCTCGCTCTGATTCCTGGCGACGACCGGCCCGACGCGCGTCTCGCCCTCGCCTCGACGTTGCCTTCGCACGAGCTCGATCTTCTCGAGCGTTGGTTCAGTTTCGGCGGGCCGGACAATATTTCGGCCGCCCTCGCTTTCATTGCCGCTCGCCTTGGTCAGGCTGCGACGTGGACCAGGCCGGCACCGCAGCCGGCCTTCGGACATTTTCCGCAAATCGGCACCAATGGTGATCGGCGGGTGCTCGTCATCGGCTATCGGGCGCTCGTTAACGCCGGTGACGCCGCGCCGGTCGAAGCGATCGCCGAAGCGCTGGCGACGGCGGGCTTTGCGGTTCTGCCGGTCTGGGTCACTTCACTGAAGGATCCCGAGGTCGCCGACCCGCTCAGCGAAGCCATCGCCACCTTCCGGCCGGATGCCATCGTCAACTGCACTGCCTTTTCCGCTCGCCGCGACGACGGCACGACGCTTCTCGACATCGCCGACGTACCGGTGATTCAGGCTCCCCTTTCCACCCTGTCGCGCGACGCTTGGGCGGCTTCGTCGCGTGGCCTATCGGCCACCGATCTCGCCATGAGCGTGGTGTTGCCGGAGATCGACGGCCGTCTCGACGGTCCGGTCATCAGCTTCAAGGCGCCGGCCGACCGCGCCGAAGCGCTCGAATACACCCCAATCCGCCACCGGCCGGATTCCTGCGGTATTGATCGCCTCGTGCGTCTCGTGGATGGCTGGACGCGTTTGAGGCGGGCGTCGCAGGCTGATCGCCGCGTCGGCCTCGTGCTCTCCAACTATTCCGGCAAGGGCGGCCGTACCGCCTATGCCGTCGGCCTCGATGGGCCGGCCTCGCTCGTTGCCATTGCCGATGATCTCCGCGCCGCCGGCTATGATGTCGGACCGTTTCCCGACGAGAGGGCGCTGATCGCTGCGTTGGAAGACGGACAGGTAACCATCGAGATCCCGCTTGCTGATTACCGCCAGTGGCTTTCCGATCTGCCGGAGGCACTGCGCGCATCGATGCTGGCCGCCTGGGGTGCCCCGGAGGCCGATCCATCGGTCAGCGGCGGCGTTTTCCGCCTCGCAGCGATCGTTGCAGGAAACCTCGTCATTGCCGTGCAGCCCGATCGCGGTCGGTCTGATCGCCGTGCCGCCGACCACCACGATCCCAACTTGCCGCCGCGCCATGCCTACGCGGCTTTTTATCTTTGGTTGAGGCGCGACTTTGACGCCCACGCCATGATTCATCTGGGCACCCACGGCACGCTCGAATGGCTGCCGGGCAAGGCGGCTGGTCTATCCTCCGACTGCGCGCCGGTGGTGCTGACCGATGGCCTGCCGGTCGTCTATCCGTTCATCGTCAACAATCCTGGCGAGGCGGCGCAGGCCAAGCGCCGCATCGCCGGTGTCACGCTAGGCCACCTGACGCCGCCGCTGACGCGGGCCGGCGCCCATGGCGACATCGCCGACATCGAGATGCTGGTCGACGAATTCGCCAACGCCCAGGCGCTCGATCCGCGGCGGGCCAAGCATCTTGCCGCCATCCTGATCGACAAGGCTGAGGCAGCCGGTATCGCCGAAGCGGCCGGCCTCTCCGCCGATCTCGACCCGGCCGACAAGCTGGCGCGGCTCGACGCCTGGATCTGCGACGTCAAGGACATGCGGATCACCGACGGCTTGCACGTCTTCGGCCGGGCGCCAATTGAGGCCCGTGTTATCGCCCACCTGCAGGTGCTCGGCGGCGATCTTGCGGCAACTGGCGCTTTCCTGGCCTCGGCCACTGCCGAGCGGGAAGGTCTGCTAGCTGCGCTCGATGGCCGGCGTGTGGCGCCTGGTCCTTCTGGTGCGCCGGGTCCGAAGCGGCTCGACGTGTTGCCCACGGGACGCAACCTCTACGCCATCGATCCGCGCGCCGTGCCGACGCGCACCGCCATGGAGATCGGCGCCCTCACTGCCGAGGAAGTCATCGCCCGTTACGCCGAAGATCATGGCGACTGGCCGAAATCCATCGTGCTCGACGTCTGGGCCTCGGCATCGATGCGTACCGGCGGCGACGATATCGCCCAAGCGCTGGCGCTGATGGGGGTGCGTCCAACCTGGGACGCCGCTTCCGGCCGCGTCTCCGGCTTTACAGTACTGGCTCCCGCCCGGCTCGGCCGGCCGCGTGTCGATGTGACGCTACGCGTCTCCGGTCTTTTCCGCGACGTTTTCCCCGGACAGATCGCCCTGTTCGACCAGGCGGTAAAGGCGGTAGCGGCGCTTGACGAGGACGCGGAAACCAATCCGCTTGCTGCCAGTCGTGACGCCGCACTTGCCCGCGTCTATGGTGCCACGCCCGGCGCTTTCGGCAGCGGCCTCGGCGAGATGACCCCTGACGATCTCGGTGCCGATCGGCACGCCTTGGCCGATGCCTATCTCGCCGCCTCCGGCCATGCTTATGCAGGTGACAGGGACATTGCCGACGCGACAGGTTTTGCGGCGCGTGTCGCCACTGCTGATGCCTTCGTGCACGTGCAGGATCTCGACGGTCAGGACATCCTTTCCAACGACGCCTTTCCGGCTCACGAGGGCGGCTTTGCGGCCGCGGCGCAATCGCTCGGTGGCCGGGCGGCGCTTTATCACGTCGATACCACCGGCGACGCACCAAAGGCACGCAGCCTCAGCGAGGAAATCGGCCGGGTCATCCATGGCCGCGCCGCCAATCCTCGCTGGATTGCCGGCCAGATGCGCCACGGACATCGCGGCGCGGCCGAAATCTGCGAGGCGGTCGCCAATCTCTGCGCCTTTGCTGCCCTCTCGGATGCCGTCGACGGACGGCACTTCGATCGGTTGTTCGACGCCACCTTCGGCGATGATCAAGTGCGGGATTTTCTGCTCGATGCCAATCCGGCAGCGACGCGCGACACGCTTCTGCGCCTCAGGAAAGTGATCGATAGCGGCGCCTGGAAACTCCGTCGTAATTCGGTGGCCGCCCGCCTTGCCGATACGGAGGCGCGCCTCGGATGAACGCTCCTCTCGTTCGCGGCTGGTGCCCCGGTGCACGTCGTCCCATGCGGAGCGGCGACGGCCTGATTCTGCGCCTTCGCATGACGGGGGGACGCCTTGCATCCGCAACAGCGCACGCTATTGCCGACATGGCTACCCGCTATGGGAATGGTGAACTCGACCTTGGTCGACGCGGCGGTTTGCAGCTTCGAGGGATTCGCGACGATGATTTCGCCGTTGTGGAGGCAGGGCTCGCCGCCCTCGGTCTTCTTGACGAAGACGTCAGCGCCGAGGCCATCCGCAACGTCACTGCCTCTCCCCTGTCGGATCTCGACGAGACAGCCGAGGGGGACGCTTTCGCGCTGGCCACACAATTGGAGACGGCGCTCATCGCCGGCGATTCCTACCGCGCACTGCCCGGCAAGTTCGGATTTTCGGTCGATGATGGGGGCCGTTTCGGTCTCGCAGAGGTGCCGGCCGATGTGCGCCTGCGGTTCGTGCAAGATGGCGTGGCAGTGTCGCTCGACGGTGATGTCTGGACGACAAAGGTTCAGTCCGAAGAGGCGGTGGCCGTTGCCCTCCGCCTCGCGCATGTCTTTCTCGATCTCGCACCGAGCCACGATCCACCGTCGCGCCGCATGGCGGCATTGGTTGCCCGTATAGGCGCCGAAGCTATTTTCGCTGCCGCCGGACTTATCCCGGAAAGCATTACGCCGGTCCGCCGTTTTGGCGCTGCCCAGCTGATTGGCGCTTTCCCTTCTCATATCGGAGTTGGGCTACCCTTTGGTCGGCTCAACGCCCGTCAGCTTCATCTCCTCGCCGACATCGCCCAGTCGGGCATCCGGCTGACGCCCTTCCGCGCCATTCTGTTGCCAGGTGTGCCAGCGGATGTCCTGCCGCGCCTTGCCAAAGCCGACCTCGTCACTTCGCCGGACGAGCCGCTTCTTGCCGTTGTCGCCTGCTCTGGCGCGCCCGCCTGCGGTTCGGCGAGCGTCGAAACGCGAGAACTCGCGCGCCGCCTCGCGACGCTGAAGCCGGCCGCCCAAGGCATATGGCTGCACGTTTCGGGTTGCGAGAAGAGCTGCGCGAGCTCCAACGCCCATGCCGTCACCTTGGTCGGCCGTGACGGCGGCCTCGACCTCGTGCTAGACGGCAGGCCAATCGATCCACCTCATCGCACGGGCCTGTCGCCCGAGGCGGTCGAGGCTCTTTTCCGTTCCGGGACAGTTAAAAAAATGAGCCACGACTACATCCGCGACGGCGCGGAAATCTACCGCCGCTCCTTCGCCATCATCCGGGCGGAAGCCGATCTCGCCCGCTTCGCTCCGGAAGAGGAAAAGGTCGCCGTCCGCGTCATCCACGCCGCCGGCATGGTGGAGGTGGCTGCCGATCTCGCCTTCGGCCCTGGCGCCGTGGCGGCGGCGAAGGCAGCGCTTGAAGCCGGCGCGCCGGTTATTTGCGATTCCCGCATGGTGGCCAACGGCATCACCCGCGCTCGCCTGCCGGCCAGCAACGATGTGATCTGCACGCTTGACGACCCAAGCGTCCCGACACTGGCGCTCACCATCGGCAACACGCGCACAGCGGCGGCCATGATGCTCTGGGGCGATCGCCTCAAGGGCGCCGTCGTTGCCATCGGTAACGCACCGACCGCCCTTTTCCATCTTTTCGAGATGCTCGACGCCGGTGCCCCCCGGCCGGCAGCGGTGATCGGCATGCCGGTCGGTTTCGTCGGCGCCGCCGAGTCCAAGGAAGCGCTGATCGCCTGGGGACGGGTGCCCTATATCGTGGTGCGCGGACGCAAAGGCGGATCGGCCATGGCCGCCGCCACCGTCAACGCGTTGGCGAGCGATCGCGAATGACCACTGTTCTTCCTGGCACGTTGCATGGCGTTGGCGTCGGTCCCGGCGATCCCGAGCTGATCACCGTCCGGGCAGCGAGATTGATTGGTTCGGCGCCCGTTCTTGCCTATTTCGCCAAGAAGGGCCGGCGCGGCCACGCCCGTACCATCGTCGAGTCCTACGTGCGGCCGGGCACCGAGGAGTTGCCGCTTCACTATCCGCTCACCACCGAGATGAGCTTTGCCGACCCGCTCTACGTGCGCGAGGTCGGTGGCTTCTACGCCGAGGCGGCCGAGGCGCTGGCAACCCATCTGGCTGCAGGGCGCGACGTGGTGCTGATCGCCGAGGGTGACCCGCTGTTCTACGGCTCCTTCATGCATCTCTACATCCGCCTCAAGGACCGTTTCCCGGTGCGAATCACGCCGGGAGTCACCGGCTTCTCGGGCTGCGCCTCGGCGGCTGGTCTGCCGATGACCTGGGGTGATGACGTGCTTGCCGTATTGCCGGGTACTCTGGACGAAGATGATCTTGCTGCCCGGCTCGCAGGCGCCGACGCAGCGGTGATCATGAAGCTCGGCACCAACTTCCCGAAGGTCAGGCGAGCAATCACCCGGGCCGGCCTCGCTCAGCGTGCCATCTACATCGAACGTGGCTCGATGGAGGGCGAGGTGGTGCTGCCGCTCGTCGACAAGGCGGATGACGCCTCGCCCTATTTCTCGCTGATTCTGATTGGTGGTGAGGGGCGGCGACCATGAGCGCAACGGGCGAGATCCTGGTGGTCGGCCTCGGCCCCGGCCCCGAGCACTGGCGAACACCGGAAGTGAGCGCCGCGCTGGAACGGGCAACCGATCTCGTCGGCTACGAGCCCTATCTCGCCCGCTGTCCGGAACGCCCCGGTCAGGCACGGCACGGCAGTGACAATCGCGTCGAACTCGACCGGGCGCGGCTTGCTATCGATCTCGCCCGCGCCGGCCGCATCGTCGCCGTTGTCTCGGGCGGTGATCCCGGCGTTTTCGCCATGGCGGCGGCCGTCGTCGAGGCGGTGGAGGTCGATGAAGCCGCTCGTGATCTGCCCGTCACAGTGATGCCAGGCGTTTCGGCCATGCAGGCGGCAGCGGCCCGGCTTGGCGCCCCGCTCGGCCACGATTTCTGCGCCATCTCGCTGTCCGACAACCTCAAGCCGTGGACGCTTGTCGAAAAACGGCTGCGGGCCGCCGCCAACGGCGATTTCGTCATCGCTCTCTATAATCCCGCCTCGAAAGCGCGGCCGACCCGCATCTTCGAAGCCTTCGATCTTCTGAGAGGCCTGAAGGTTGGTTCGACGCCGGTTGCTTTTGCTCGTGCCGTCGGTCGGCCGGACGAGCGGATCGTCGTGACGACACTTGCCGATGCCGATCCCACCATCGTCGACATGGCGACGCTGGTGATCATCGGCTCCTCGGAAAGCCGGTTGATCGACCGGCCGGATGGAACGCCGTGGATTCTCAGCCCGCGTCAGGCAAGCGGAGGGGCGGCATGAGCAAGCCGCGCCTCGATGTCGGCCATCAGATCGTCAAGCTCGTGGTAGGTGGTGACGCTGACCGGCTCGGGCGGCGCGACCATGATCACCGGCAGGCCGAGGCGGCGGGCGGCCGCCACCTTGCCGTAGGTAGCGTCGCCGCCGGCGTTCTTGGTGACCATGATGTCCACCCGCTCGGCCTGCATCAGCCGGGCCTGCGATTCCTCGTCGAACGGCCCGCGCTCCAGCAGCAATCGGTAATCCGGCAGATTCAGCTCATGCGGCGGGTCGATGGACCGGACGATATAATGGTGCTGCGGTGCCGCCTCAAAGGCGGAAAGGCCGAGCCGGCCGACGGTCAGGAAGACGCATTTCGGCTCGGGGCCGAGCGCTGCACAGGCGGTGTCGAGGTCGGGCACCTCGAGCCAGTTGTCGCCCGGCACCGGCTTCCACGGTTCGCGCGTGTAGCGGACGAGCGGCACGCGGGTCATCTCACTGGCCGCCACCGCATTGGCGGAAATGCGGGCGGCGAAGGGATGAGTGGCATCGATCAGCAGGTCGATCTGCTGGTCGCGAAGAAAGACTGCGAGCCCCTCGATGCCGCCGAAGCCGCCGACACGAGTATTGAGCGCCTGAGCTGCCGGCTCGTGGGTACGGCCAGCCAGCGACAGCAGCGCCCAGATGTCCTGGCGCTTTTGCAGCCGCTCGGAGAGGCGGGAAGCCTCGGTGGTTCCACCCAGGACGAGAATGCGCATTGGTCTAGCGGAGTCTCCCATGGCTGAAACCTCCCTTCCACCCTGGCTGACGATCGTCGGCCTCGGAGAGGACGGTCTCGACGGTCTCTCTCCTGCGGCAGTTTCGGCGATCGCACAAGCGGGTTTCATCGTAGGCGGCCGTCGGCATCTTGATCTCATCAAGGCCGATCCGGCGATCTCGCTGGCCTGGCCGTCGCCGCTTAAAGACGCTTTTCCGGCCATTCTCGCCCGGCGCGGCAGCCCGGTGGCGGTACTGGCCTCCGGCGATCCCTTCTTCTATGGCGTCGGCTCGCTTCTCGCGGAGATCGTCGATCCCAGGGAAATGACCGTCCTGCCAGCGCCCTCCGCCTTCGCGCTGGCCGCCGCTCGGCTCGGCTGGCCGGGTCAGGACGTCGTCCGCGTCAGCCTGCACGGCAGGGCGCTCGAGCGTGTCCTGCCGCATGTCCAGCCCGGCGCCCGGCTGCTCGCCCTGTCCTGGGATGGCACGACGCCGGCAAGGCTGGCGGCGCTTTTGACGGCGCGCGGCCTGGGCAGGAGCCGCTTCACCGTGCTCGAAGCGATGGGGGGCCTCCGGGAACGCCGTCGCTCGGCCTTTGCCGACACGTTCGACCTCGAAAACATCGATCCGCTCAACCTCATTGCGGTGGAGGTGGAGGGTAAGCCGGATGCTCGCGGTTCGAGCATGACGGCCAAATTTCAAAACGCGAGGTCAGGGCGCTCACCGTCGCCGCGCTCAGGCCGACCCGCGGCGAGACGCTATGGGATATCGGCGCCGGCTCGGGTTCGGTCGCCATCGAGTGGATGCTCTCAGATCCCTCGCTCCGCGCTGTCGCTATCGAGGAAAATGCGGCGCGTGCCGCCCGCATCACCCGCAACGCCTTAAGCTTCGGCGTTCCCGACCTTCATGTGATTGAAACCAAAGCGCCGGCCGGCCTTGCCGGTCTTCCCGATCCCCACGCCATCTTCATCGGCGGCGGCTCGGGCGATCCCGGTGTCGTCGATGCCTGTCTCGACCGGCTCAAATCCGGCGGCCGCCTGGTCATCAACGCCGTGACGGTAGAAACGACGACCGAAGTTTTCGCGCTGCAGGCCCGACTGGGTGGCGACCTGACGCAGATCGCCATTTCCCGCCTCGACCGCATCGGCGGCTTCCATGCCCTACGGCCGGCGTTACCGGTGGTCCAGTGGGCCTGGGTGAAGCCGTGAGCGGCCCGTTGGCCATCGGCGTCGGCTGTCGCAAGGGCGTATCGGCCGAAGCGATCGTCAGGCTGGTCGCGGCAGTAACAGCAGGCCTTGCTCCCGCAGTTGGCCTCTTCACCATCGAGGACAAACGTGACGAGGCGGCGCTGAGCGAAGCGGCCGAGCGTCTCGCCCTGCCGCTGGTGTTTCTGCCGCGCGTCGCGCTCGCCGCCATGGCCGATCGCATCGCCACGCCATCATCAGCTGCGCTCGACCGCTTCGGCATACCGTCGGTCGCCGAAGCTGCCGCGCTCGCCGCGTTTGCCGGCCGGGCGCGGTTGATCGTTCCGCGCCGTACCGAGGCAGGTGTCACCGTCGCGGTGGCCGAGGAGATTTCTGGATGACTGTACACTTCATCGGTGCCGGCCCCGGCGCGCCCGATCTTCTGACATTGCGCGGCCGCGAGCTGATCGCCGCCTGCCCCGTTTGCCTCTACGCGGGCTCGCTGATTCCGCCGGCCATCCTCGCTCATTGCCCCGAGGGCGCTCGCATCGTCGACACGGCGCCGCTATCGCTGGAAGAGATCGAGGCGGAGTATCTTCGAGCCCAACGAGACGGCCAGGACGTGGCGCGGCTTCACTCCGGCGATCTGTCGGTGTGGAGCGCCCTTGGCGAGCAGATTCGTCTGTTGGAAAAACACGGCATTGCCTACACGGTGACGCCCGGCGTGCCTGCCTTTGCAGCGGCGGCGGCGGCACTCGGTCGCGAGCTGACGCTGCCGGAGGTTGGCCAGTCGCTGGTCCTGACCCGGACTTCCGGCCGCGCCTCTGCCATGCCGGAAAAGGAAAAGCTCGCCGCCTTCGCTGCCACCGGCGCGACGCTTGCGCTCCATCTTTCCATCCACGTCATCGATCGTATCGTCGCGGAGCTCATCCCCTATTATGGTGCCGACTGCCCGGTCGCCGTCGTTTACCGGGCAAGCTGGCCGGACGAGCGGATCGTCAAGGGAACATTGGCCACCATTCTTGGCGAGTTCCAGAGCGCGCCGGTGGAACGGACGGCGTTGATCCTGGTGGGATGGGTGCTCGGCGCCGAGGATTTCAGAGCAAGCGCGCTCTATTCGGTCGACTACCAGCGTCGTTTCCGGAGACGTGATTCCCGGGCGGGGGAGGGCGAAGACTAGACTTTCCGGAAGCCGGTGCCGGCCAATAACCGGCCGCTCCGGTCAAACAGCACGACTTCCAGCTCCATGCCATGACCGGCGATCAGCGCGGCAGCGGTCGCAAGACCGCGTTCGGCAACCGCCTCGGCAATGGGAATGCCGGCCGCGCGGCAGAGCGTGAGCGCTTCCAGGGCGGTGTTGGCGCTGCTGATGGTTTGAACAAGCTCATCACTGCCGCCGAGGTCAGTGACAATCGCCGAGAGCGCCGCAAGGTCGACTGACCCGCGCTTGGAATGAAGGTCGAGGAGGCCCTGGCCGAGCTTGACCCCCTTGGCGAAACCGAGCGCCAGCGTCACACGCAGCACCGGCGCCTTCCTGAGGTATTTCAACGTTCCGCCGACGAAGTCGCCCATGTCGATCAGTTGGACATCGTCGAGATCGTAAAGGGCCTTTGCCGCCTGCTCAGAGGTGTTGCCGGTCGAGGCGGCGACATGGGTAAAGCCCGAGGCACGCGCCACGTCGATGCCGCGCTGGATGGAGGCGATCCAGGCGGCGCAGGAAAAGGGGACGACGATGCCCGTGGTGCCGAGAATGGAAAGGCCGCCAAGGATGCCAAGCCGGCCGTTGAGCGTCCGCTCGGCCAGCTTCTCGCCGTTCTCGATCGAAATCTCCACCTCGATATCCTCGGGGCCGCCGATGGTGGCACGCGCTTCGTCGAGCGTCCGCGCGATCATGGCGCGCGGCACCGGGTTGATCGCCGGCTCGCCGACGGCAAGCGGCAGGCCGGGGCGGGTGACGGTACCGACCCCAGGGCCGGCTCGGAACACCAGGCCGGCGCCCACCGCCGCCGGCCGCACCGTCGCGAGAATAAGGGCACCATGGGTGACGTCGGGATCGTCGCCGGCATCCTTGACCACGCCGGCGCGGGTCCAGTTATCGCCGACGGTAGTGCTCGCCAGGGCGAAGGCCGGTGTTTGGCCGCCCGGCAAAGTCACCGTCACCGGATCCGGAAAATGGCCGCTAACGAGGCCTTCGAAGGCGGCGCGTGTCGCGGCGGTGGCGCAGCTGCCGGTGGTCCAGCCGCGTCTCAGGTGCGGTGTTTCACCGCCCGTTTCCTTGTCCGTATCCACCATCGATCCGATCGATCCTTTCGGGCGACAACGTCGGCGCTGTCTGCTATCCGGTCAAGGGGAAAGGTGAAGCGGCGATGAAGGGCTTTCTGATCGCATCGGTGCGCTCCGGCGCCGGCAAGACGACGGTGTCGCTGGGGCTGATGGCCGCGCTCGCCAAGCGCGGATTGAAGGTCGCACCGGTCAAATGCGGCCCGGATTACATCGATCCGGCTTTTCACGCCGCTGCCGCCGGTCGGCCTGGTGTCAACCTCGACAGTTGGGCGATGACGCCCGAGCAGGTGGCCGGCCTTGTCGCTCGCCAGGCTGAGGGCGCAGACGTTTTAGTGGCCGAAGGGCTGATGGGCCTCTTTGACGGTGTCGGCCGTGAGATCGGTCGCACGGGATCGTCGGCCGACATCGCCGCCGCCCTCGGCCTCAAGGTACTGCTGGTGCTCGACGTGACGGGCCAGTCGACATCGGCCGCCGCCGTGGCGCTTGGCGCCAAGCTTCTCGATCCCAGATTGACGATCCTTGGTGTCGTGCTCAACCGAGTCGGCTCTGAACGTCATCGCCGGCTTTGCACCGAGGCGATCGAGGCGCTCGGCCTCCCGGTGTTGGGCGCCCTGCCGCGTGAGGCGACGATCGAGCTACCGGAGCGGCATCTCGGCCTGGTCCAGGCCGAGGAGACGGATGATCTGCATCGCCGACTCGACGCGCTGGCCGATTTCGCTGAACGGAACGTTGATATCGATCGTTTGATCGATCTCTGTGGCAATGTGGCGCCGTCGACACTTGCGGCTACCGCGCCGCTGTCACCGCCCGGTCAACGCATTGCGCTTGCCCGCGATGCCGCATTCAGTTTTGTCTATCCGCACCATCTCGCCGCTTGGCGGTCAGCTGGTGCCGAAATCCTGTCCTTCTCGCCTCTCGCAGATGAGGCACCCGATCCCACCGCCGACGTCTGTTGGCTGCCAGGTGGCTATCCCGAACTTCACGCGGGCGCCTTGGCGGCGGCGGACGGCTTCCTCGAAGGCCTCAGACGGTTTGCGACGGAAAAGCCGGTACACGGTGAATGCGGTGGCTACATGGTGCTGGGAATGGGCCTCGTCGACGCGACCGGAACCCGCCATGCCATGGCCGGCCTGCTTGGCCTTGAAACCAGCTATGAAAAGCGCCGGCTGCATCTCGGCTATCGCCGGGCAAGATTACTTGCCGATGGCCCGCTCGGTCCGACCGGTGCCATACTTTCCGGTCACGAGTTCCATTATGCCTCGACCCAGACGACTGGCAGCGACGCGCCGCTCGCCGAGGTCGCCGACGCCCACGGCAATGCACCGATACTCGACGGATCACGGCGTGGTTCTGTCAGCGGCAGTTTCTTTCATGTGATTGCGCGGGTGGACTGAGACTTAAGTGAAGCGTCCAGCCTCGGCAATCAAAGCGGCAACGACGCGCTCGATCTGCGCCGCTGCCTTGTCGTTGGTCAAATTGCCGCGCTCGTCGAAGGCCTTGTCGGCATAGGGTACCGCCACCTGCTGGGTGAGCACCCGGGCGCCGAGGGAATTTTCGAGAATTTGCCTGAGGTGCATCAGCGAGCGGATGCCGGCGAAATGACCGGGCGAAGCCGCTCCCAGGGCAAAGACGCGATCCGTCCATAAACCGCGGTAGCGGTCGTCCCGGATGCGACTCAGCCAGTCGATGGTATTCTTGAGAAGCGGCGTCACCGACTGGTTGTATTCCGGCGAGGCAATGAACACGCCGTTCGAGGCAAGCATGAGTTCAGCAAGCTTCAGGGCCGGCTCCGGCACGCCGCGCGTTCCTTCCAGATCACCGTCATAGAGCCGTAACGGATAGTCGGCGAGTGACAGAAGCCGCACGTCGGTGTCGCGCACGGCGAGTTCCCGCGCCATGAACGCCGCGAGGCGGCCGTTGTAACTGCCGCGTTGTAACTGCCGCCGCGCGTCGAGCCGGACAAAACCAGCAAGTCTGGCCGGCCTCTCAAGATAGCACCCCGGCGCCGGGCATCGGACAGCTGATGCCGATACCGCCGAGGCCGCAGTAGCCGCCGGGGTTTTTGGCGAGATACTGCTGGTGGTAATCCTCGGCGAAATAATAAGGCCCGGCCGGTTCGATCGTCGTGGTGATCGCCGCCGGTCGCCCGGCTTTGATGAGAGCTTGGCTATAGGCTTCGCGAGCTGCCTCGGCCACGGCGCGCTGCGCCTCGTCGTGCGCGAAGATCACCGAACGATATTGGGTGCCGACGTCATTGCCTTGGCGCATACCCTGCGTCGGGTCGTGGCTCTCGAAGAACAAACGCACCAGATCGGCGTAGGAGACGGCATTCGGATCGAATACCACCTCGACCGCTTCGGCATGACCGGTGCGGCCGGAGCAGACCTCTTCGTAGGTCGGGTTTTCGGTGAGGCCGCCGGAGTAGCCGACCGACGTCCGGTAAACGCCCGGCAGGCGCCAGAACAGGCGCTCGGCGCCCCAGAAGCAACCGAGCGCGAAAATGGCGACGGCGTATCCAGCGGGTAACGGCCCCTTCAACGGCCGGCCGTTGACGAAATGGGTTTCGGCGGTGGCAAGCGGCTGGGCGCGGCCTGGCAGCGCCGTCTCGGGCGTTGGCAGGACAGCCGGCTTCCGCAACGTCTCGAAAAAGGCCATGGCTCTTCCTTGTCTCCCCCGTAGCGGTTCGTTCCCCCGAACCGGCATGCCAAGATGGGACCGTTGCAACCGCTTTGCAAGACGGGCTGGCTGGCGCTCGATGGCGGCTTTGCTATAACGGACGGCAAGAGGAGACTTTCACCCATGGCGTCCCGCAAGCTTGACCGATCGTTGATCCGCGGTTTCGACCTGTTCCGTGACATGACGGAAGAGAACCTAGATGCGGTGCTGGCCACCGTGCAGGTGCGCACGGTCGAGCCCGGCGAGCCGGTGTTCAGCCAGGGAGCATCGGCCGACGAGTTTTTCCTGCTGCTCCACGGGCATCTCAAGGTGGTCCAGATTACACCGGCGGGCGAGCAGGTGGTGGTGCGTCACGTGCTTCCCGGCGAGGTGTTCGGCATCGCCAAGGCCATCCGCCGCACCAATTATCCAGCCACTGCCGAGGCGGTGACCGAGAGCATCGTCCTGGTCTGGATGTCGTCGCAATGGCAGGACTTCGTGGCGCTCAATCCGGTGCTCGCCTTCAATGCTCTCGAGGCGGTGGGCGAGCGGCTGCAAGAGGCGCACACCCGCATCCGTGAGCTGTCGACCGAGGAGGTGGAGCGCCGGGTTGCCCATGCGTTATTGCGCCTCATCCAGCGGGCCGGCCGCAAGGAAGGGGATGGAAGCATTCTCATCGACTTCCCGCTGACCCGGCAGGATATAGCCGAAATGACGGGTACGACGCTGCACACGGTGAGCCGGCTGCTGAGCGCCTGGGAAGGGCAGGGCGTTGTCCGAAGCGCCCGCCGACGTATCGCCGTCACCGACGAGAACCGGCTCGCCGCGCTCGCCCGTGGTTAGGCCTTAAAGCCAGCCGAGACTGGAAGCGGCGATCACCGCGAGCGACAGCGCACCGACCCAGAGTGGCAGGGCGATCGAACGCCGCTGGCGTCGGTTGTCATCGGCCACTTCGCTTCGGGCGGCGATCGTCTCGATGGCGTCAAAAAGCCGAGGCAGGCGTGGAGCGAGGGCAACGAGATCGCCGACGGCCGACACGGCCATCTCGATGCGACCGATCGGACCGAGGTTGCGCGTGATCCAGGCGCTTACCACCGGCTCGGACACCTTCCACATGTCGAGTTCCGGATCGAGGCTCCGGGCTACACCTTCGACCACCACCATGGTCTTTTGCAGCAGGATGAGCTCCGGCCGCGTCTGCATGGCGAACAGTTCGGTGGTCTCGAACAATTGGTTGAGCAGCCGCGACATGGCAATTTCCGATGCCGGCACGCCGTGCAGCGGCTCGCCGACCGCCCGAAGCGCCTGCGCGAAGGTCTCGAGTTCCTGTTCGGCCGGCACATAGCCGGCTTCGAAGTGGACTTCGGCGACGCGGCGATAATTACGGGTAATAAAGCCGTGCAGGATTTCGGCAAGGAAGCGCCGCTCGCGCGGACCAAGCCGACCGACGATGCCGAAATCGACCGCGACGATCCGCCCAGTGGCATCCACGAACAGGTTGCCCTGGTGCATGTCGGCATGAAAAAAACCGTCGCGCAGAGCATGCCGCAGGAAGGATTGCATCAGCGTGGCGGCGAGCTTGCGAAGATCGTGGCCGGCTGCGCGGATGGCGGCGACGTCGGACAGCTTGATGCCGTCGATCCACTCCATGGTGAGCACCGAACGGCTGGTCCGGCGCCAGTCGACGGTCGGCACGCGGAAATCCTCGTCGCCAGCCGTGTTCTGTTCCATTTCCGATAGCGCCGCCGCTTCGAGGCGCAAATCCATCTCAAGGGTCAGCGAGCGGGCGAGCGTGTCGACGACGGCGACCGGTCGGAGGCGGCGAACACGCGGCGCCACCGCTTCGATCAGCCGGGCGGCAAGATAGAAGCCGGCGAGGTCGGAGGCGATGCGTCGGTCGATGCCGGGTCGCAAGACCTTCACCGCCACGTCGCGGCGAACACCGTGCCGGTCGGTCACCGCTGCTTTGTGAACCTGGGCAATCGACGCGGCGGCGATTGGCTCGCCGAGTTCGGGAAATAGGCGATCCGCCTCAGGGCCGAAGCTGTCACCGATGACAACCCAGGCGCCCGACAGCCCGAAGTCCGGCATGGCGTCCTGCAACTGGGCAAGGTCGGAGGCGAGGGCGGCGCCGACCACGTCGGGTCGCGTCGCAAGAAACTGGCCGAGCTTGACGTAGGAAGGGCCGAGTCGGGAAAAAGCGATCGAGAGCCGCTCGGCCCGGCTGGCGATCCCACGCCGGCGGATTGCTCCGGCGAACAGCAGCGCGGCCGAAACGGCAAAGGGCCGCGGTTCGGGCAGCGGCAGCGCGTTGATCACCCCCTCGCGAGCGAGCACCCAGGCGGCGCGGACGAGGCGGGCGAGATCGGCGGGGAGCATCAGGCGGTTTCCTCGATGGCGTCATGACGTGAGGCGCGCCTCACGTCATTCCGTTCGCGACTGTTTCACGCATCGATTGGCGTGAAACAGTCGCGATGTTTTCAACGGGCGGATGCGACGGCATCTTCGCGAGTTGATTTTAAATCTTGACGCCGACGTGGAGCGCCACGACGCCGAGCGTCATGTTTGTATAGCTGACGCGGGAAAATCCGGCTGCCTCGATCATCGCCTTGAAGCGCTCCTGATCGGGAAAGCGGCGGATCGATTCGACGAGATAGCGGTAGCTTTCCTCGTCCTTGGCGACCATTCGGCCGATCTTCGGCACCAGATGGAAGGAGTAAAGATCATAGACCTTGTCGGCGACCGGCGCGTCGACGTGCGAGAATTCCAGGCAAAGGAAGCGGCCGCCGGGCTTCAGCACGCGGAAGGCCTCGGAAAGCGCCCGATCGATTTTCGGCACGTTGCGGATGCCGAAGGCGATCGTGTAGGCGTCGAAGGTGGCATCCCCCCACGGCAGTTCCTCGGCATTGGCCTCGACGAATTCCAGCCTGTCGAAGCCGCGCTTCCGAGCACGCTCGCGACCGACCTCGAGCATCGAGGAGTTGATGTCGGCGACGGTAATATCGGCGGTGCGGTTCGAGCGTTCGGCGATGCGGAAGGCGATGTCGCCAGTGCCTCCGGCCATGTCGAGTACCTTGAACGGGCGCCGTCCCGAGCGCGGCGGGGCAAGGCGGGAGACCATGGCATCCTTCCAGAGCCGGTGCAGACCGCCCGACATCAGGTCGTTCATCAGGTCGTAACGCCCAGCGACCGAATGGAAGACGCTATCGACCAGACCCTGCTTTTCGCTCGCGTTGACCTCGCGAAAGCCGAAGGAAGTGCTGTTGTCCGTCATCGTCCGTCCCGTTCTGCCATGAACCTTGCGCCATTGGCGCGTCCGCGACCATAGCCGAAGAGAACGGCGGACGCTATGTTGCCGCAAGCAACGAACGAACCGCGTCGCGGTGAGGAGATCATCTGCTTATGCCCGAACTGCCGGAAGTGGAGACAGTGCGCCGTGGCCTTCAGCCGGTGCTGGAAGGCGCAACGATTCTGCGCGTCACGCTGGCGCGACCGGCTCTTCGCTATCCCTTTCCGGAGCGTTTTACCGAACGGCTCGCCGGCCGACGCGTGCTCGGTCTCGACCGTCGATCGAAATACCTTCTCTGGAACGTCGAGGGCGGCGAAATTCTGCTCGCCCATCTCGGCATGTCCGGCTCCTTCAGGATCGAAGGCTCCGACGCGCCGGGGGCTGCCATGCCGGGCGCTTTCGCCCTTGCCCGCTCGCGCGACACGCGCCACGACCATGTCCGCTTCGAACTCCAGGGTGGTACGGCCGTCATTTATAATGACCCCCGGCGCTTCGGCTTCATGGATCTGATGTCGCGCGCAGAGATGGACCGGCATCCCCGCCTTGTGGGGCTCGGTGTCGAACCGACGTCCAATCTGTTCTCGGCCGACACCCTCACCGCCCTGGCCGACCGGCGGACGCCGCTGAAGGCGGCGCTCCTCGACCAGGGAGGTGTGACCGGGCTCGGCAACATCTACGTCTGCGAGGCGCTCTGGCGGGCCGAGCTCGATCCGCGCCGGCCGGCCTCCGCGCTCGCTGACCCGCAGGTTGCCGAAAGACTGGCCTCGGCGATCCGCGCCGTGATTGCCGAGGCGATCGAGGCTGGCGGTTCGACCTTGCGCGACCATATGCGGGCCGACGGTACGCTCGGCTATTTCCAGCATCGCTTCGCTGTCTATGGTCGCGAGGGCGAGCCCTGCCAGCGGCCGGGCTGCGGCGGAACGGTGATGCGGATCCAGCAGGCAGGGCGCTCGACCTTCTTTTGTCCATCCTGCCAGCGCTGATGGCGTTGACGGCGGCCGCTTCAGCGTCTATAAGCCCGCCCCAAGGACGGTGGCCGATGGTCGTCGGCCGCCTGAGAGTTTTATGTCGTCCGTGTGGCCGGGTTCGGCAGCCGCGGCGGCTCCACAACAAATCCCGGTCCTGCCGGGAGAGAGAAAGGCTTTAGTATGGCCAATACGTCGTCGGCCAAGAAGGCGACCCGCAAGATTGCGGCCCGCACCGAAGTGAACAAGACTCGCCGCAGCCGCATGCGGTCCTTCGTTCGCAAGTTCGAGGAAGCCGTCGCTTCCGGAGACAAGACCGCCGCTACCGAGGCCTTCAAGGCTGTCGAGCCGGAGATCATGCGGGCGGCAATCAAGGGTATCGTTCACAAGAACACGGCTTCGCGCAAGGTGTCGCGCCTGGCTGCCCGCTTGAAGTTGATCGGCGCCTGATATCCGAGGCTGAGGGCGCTGGCGACAGCTCTCGTTTCGTTAAGACAAGTCCATTGGGGCCTGGCTTTTAGCTAGGCCCTTTTGCTTTTCCGGCTCGGACTAAGTGGCCCCACAGGTTCAAGGATCCGAGACCCAGGTGTCAGGTTTATGTCTTTAAAAACAAACACTTGGTGATACGTCGGTTTCAAGTCGCAAAGAATCCGCGACGACGGAAACGAAAATGCGGCTAATGAATAGCGAGGCAGCCGGCGTACGACCAAATAAGGTTTAGCCGTGTTGGAGCGCGCAAATCTTTGAATCCCCTAGGGTTCACCGATCGCTCTTAACGAGGGGTCCGCTCCGGTAAAAAGCGGGTTAACGACATAGGAAGATTCGGCTCTTGCTCCCCCCTTGGGGCCTGTGTATGGTCAGCCCAGTTGAAGCGAGCGAGCCAAGCACTCGTTCATGAAAGTAAACTAAAGCAGGGGGCTAGCCGTCGGTAATTCTTTAGGTGCGATGGCCGAGGCAAGCAGCCAACTCAATCCAGGAAGGGCAAGTCGATGTATATGCGCATTTTGCGCATGGATTTGTTTTGTCTCTTCTGTTTGATTCATTTTGGAGTGGTGGGGCAATCTTGGGTGCGGGATCATTCAACGGGGATCCGGGCTATGCGGGAGACGTTGGCGTGCGCGATACTTGGGATGCGCTTGCCGCTGATCCCTCTGCCGTGCTGATCGATGTCCGGACGGTGGCGGAATGGAACTTTGTTGGTCTGCCCGATCTCGAGAACATCGGTAAGCGAGTGCTGCTCATCGAGTGGCAACGCTTTCCGGATATGGCCGTCAACCAGGCCTTCGCCGACGAACTGGGGGAGGCTCTTGCCGACCTTGGTGTTGGTGCGGACGCCTCACTCTATTTCATTTGCCGGTCGGGAGCGCGCAGTCGATCTGCGGCGACTGTGGCAACGGCCGGCGGCTTTACGCGGGCTTTTAATGTGGCAGGCGGTTTCGAGGGCGTGCTCGGTCCGGATCGACACAGGGGTTGTGCCGATGGCTGGAAGGCGAGTGGGCTGCCCTGGATTCAGAGTTGAACCGATGCGCTGGACGGGACGGCCCTAGGGCCGGCGGAGTGCGCGCAGATCGGGGACCTGCCACACTGATCAAAATCTGAGTTCCGGAGGCCACGGCTCCGGCAAATGATGGGCTCCGGTCCGTCATGAGTATTGGTGTCGGCTTTACGACCGGCAAAATCCAGTGGGTGTCTCCTTTTGAAGGTGGGCCCCTGTTTCGGCCGGTGGGATGGCATATGTCGCCACTCCCTGCTGGCTGGCTAGAATGGTCGGTCCGGACCCTGTGTTCGGGCGGCCGATGAGGGGCTTTCGGCGGAAGCACCCTTCGAATGGAATATGCGTGAGTAGACTTTTATGGATGGAGGCCGGGATATGTTGGAAGCGGAAGCCTGCGGCGTCGCCGGAGCGGCTGTTAGTCATGCCGATGCGTGGACGCGCGTTCGTGGCCGCCTCAAGGCCGATCTCGGCGAAGAGGTATTCTCTTGCTGGTTTGCCGGCATGAATGTCGAGCAGATCGAGGGTGGCACTGTTTGGCTGTCGGTGCCGAGCCGCTTCTTGAAGACCTGGATCTCCACCCATTATCGAGACAAGCTCGCCGCCCTCTGGCAGGCCGAGGGAGCCGCCTATCGCAAGGTCGAGGTGTCGGTGCGTTCGGCCATGCGGGCTAAGGTCGAGACGCCGGCCCGGTTCACGGCGCCGGATGCTGCCCGCCCGGCCAGCGCGCCTGCGCTCCGCGTCGCCACACCGGTCCGTTCTTCCGTCGATGCCGCGTCCGCCCGGCTGTTCGATGACATCTCCTCGCCGCTTGATCCGCGCTACACATTCGACAATTTCGTCGAAGGCGCCTCCAATCGGCTGGCGCTTGCCGCTGCGCGTCAGGTTGCTGAGGGGTCTGCCTCCGCCGTCAAGTTCAATCCGCTCTATATCCATTCGTCGGTCGGCCAGGGTAAGACGCATCTCCTGCAGGCGCTCACCCATCACCTCAAGGCCGAGCATCCGGAGATGCGGGTCCTCTACCTGACGGCCGAGCACTTCATGTATCGCTTCGTGCAGTCGCTGCAGACCCAGTCGGCGATCGCCTTCAAGGAGGCGCTCCGGACCATCGATCTCCTGGTGATCGACGATATGCAGTTTCTGCACGGCAAGCAGATCCAGCAGGAATTCTGCCACACGGTGAATACGCTGATCGATGGTGCCCGGCAGGTCATCGTCGCCGCCGACCGTCCGCCGGTCGAACTCGAAACCATGGACGAGCGCGTCCGCTCGCGCCTCTCCGGCGGCCTCTTGATTGAGATCGGCGCTCCCGATGCCGCTTTGCGTCGGTCGATTGTCGAACGCCGTATCGCGCTGACCTCGCAACATATGCCCGGCTTCTCCGTTCCCGACGATGTCATCGACTTCATCGTTCGCAACGTCACCACGTCAGGGCGCGATCTTGAGGGGGCGGTGACGCGCCTTGCCGGCCACAATCAGCTGACCGGCTTGACGCTGTCGCTCACCATGGCCGAGACGACGCTGAAGGATCTCATCCGCGTCACCGATACCCGCCGCATCAAGATCGAAGACATCCAGCGCGTCGTCTCCAAGCACTATAACGTCTCCAAGCAGGATCTCCTGTCCTCGCGCCGCACCCGTTCGATCGTCTGGCCGCGTCAGATCGCCATGTATTTGGCCAAGTCGCTGACGCTGCGCTCCCTGCCGGAGATTGGTCGCCGCTTTGGCGGCCGTGATCACACCACCGTCCTGCATGCGGTGCGCAAGGTCGAGGACCTGATCGGCTCCGACGAGGTGCTGACGCAGGAGATCGAGGTGCTGAAGCGCATGCTCGAGGCCTGACGTCCGGGAACGAAAATCGGCAGGAAACGAAAAACCTCGGCGAAAACCACGTCGGTCATCGGCCTGCCGGCTTGCGGAAATCGGTAGTTGCCGTAATGTGCTTTTCCCCGTGGTCGCCAGCCTGGCGGCGGCGGGGAGAACGGTCTGGAGCAATCGCCGGCTTGGTACGTCATCAGGTCGATCCGCGAATGTTTTGGGCTGTTTACGGGAGCATCCGCTTTTCGATGAGGCAGGTTCTGTCGGATCGGCGGGGCTCGGCGTCAGTTTTTTCCGGAGGCCACGCCGGGCGCATTTCATGCGGCCGACCTGTGCGCGGCAGCCATGACAGACGGGGGCAGCCATGACAGACGGGTTTTTCCATGCGCGTTACGCTGGAGCGGTCGCACCTCCTCGCTTCCCTCACCCACGTTCACCGCGTCGTCGAACGTCGGAACACCATTCCGATTCTCTCCAATGTGCTGATCCGAACCGACGACGGCCAGCTCAAGCTGAAGGCGACGGACCTCGATCTCGAGGCGCAGGAGACGGTTCCGGCTGTCGTCGAACGTCCCGGTGCCACCACGGTGCCGGCGCACATGTTCTACGACATCGTGCGCAAGCTGCCCGAAGGCTCGCAGGTTTCCCTTGAGGGCTCGGCCGATGGCGCCACGCTGTCCATCTCTTCCGGACGCTCGCGCTTCTCGCTGCAGATGCTGCCAGAGAGCGATTTCCCCGACATCACCGTCGGCGAACTCAGCCATGCCTTCACACTGGAAGCCGGTGATCTCAAGCGTCTGATCGACCGGACGCAGTTCGCCATCTCCAACGAGGAGATCCGTTACTATCTGAACGGCATCTTCTTTCACACCGTCGATGGTCCGGAGGGGCCGCTGTTTCGCGCTGTCGCCACCGACGGCCACCGTCTCGCCCGTGCCGACATCGCCGCGCCCAAGGGCTCCGAGGGCATGCCCGGCATCATCGTCCCCCGCAAGACGGTGGGCGAGATCCAGCGCCTCATCGAAGATCCCAAGGCCGAACTGAAGGTCGAGCTGTCGGATGCCAAGATTCGTCTCACCGTTGGCAATGTGGTTCTGACCTCCAAGCTGATCGACGGCACTTTCCCCGACTACAGCCGGGTGATTCCGCAGGGCAACGACAAGGAGCTCCGGGTCGACAAGGCCGAGTTCGCCGAAGCCGTCGACCGCGTCTCCACCATCTCATCCGAGCGCGGACGCGCAGTGAAGCTGGCGCTTGGCGAGGGTCGCTTGATGCTGACCGTCGTCAATCCCGATTCGGGCACGGCGACCGAGGAAGTGATGGTCGACTACAGCGACACGCCGCTCGAGATTGGCTTCAATGCCCGCTATCTCCTCGACATCGCAGGTCAGCTGACTTCAGAGACGGCGGTGTTCCATCTCGCCGACTCCGGTTCGCCAACGCTGATCCAGGATGCCGGTGATAGCGCCACGCTTTACGTGCTGATGCCGATGCGGGTGTAATCCGCCGCCGCTGGAACGCCATGACAGACTCCCGTCCAGAGGCGAAGGTGCGCGTCAGCCACCTTCGCCTCAGCGATTTCCGCAACCATGCCGACCTCAAGCTCGACTTTTCGGGTCGGTCGGTGGTGCTCATCGGCCAGAACGGCGTCGGCAAGACCAATGTGCTCGAGGCGCTGTCCTTGCTCGCCCCCGGCCGCGGCTTCCGTCGGGCGACCCTTGCCGAAATGGCCCGGCTTGGCGGCGCCGGCGGTTTTTCCGTGCTGGCCGATGTCGAGGGAGCCTACGGGGCAGTGCGGATCGGCACGGGCGCTGTCCCGGGCGAACCTGGGCGTCGGCTGCTTGTCGATGGCGAGCCCCAGAAGGGCAGCGAGCGGCTTTCCGATCACCTGCGCCTCATCTGGCTCGTTCCAGCCATGGATGGCCTGTTCGTCGGTCCAGCCGGAGACCGCCGTCGCTTCCTCGATCGTCTGGTGCTGGCGGTTGATCCCGCGCACGGCCGGCGCGTATCGGCCTATGAGCAGGCCGTCGCTTCCCGCAACCGCTTGTTGGAGGCACGCGAGGCCGACATGGCCTGGCTCGATGCAATCGAAACCGAGATCGCCACCACCGGAGTCGCCATTGCGGCGGCCCGCCGCGAGACCGTGCACTGCCTAGCCCGGCTGATTGAGACGCGTCCTGACGGCGAAGGGGCTTTCCCACGTGCGACCGTCCAACTGACCGGCGACGTCGATACCGCTCTCGACGGCGCGGCGGCCGCTGACGTCGAGGACTGGCTGAGGGCCGATCTCAAGGCTGGACGCTCGCGCGACCGGGCGGCCGGCCGGACGCTCGTCGGTCCCCATCGCTCCGATCTTTCGGTTCGCCATGCCGAAAAGAACATGCCGGCCTCGACATCCTCGACCGGCGAGCAGAAGGCGCTGCTCACTGGTCTGGTCCTGGCTCAGGCAGCATTGGTCACCGAGCTGACAGGTAGCCCGCCGGTGCTGTTGCTCGATGAAGTTGCCGCTCACCTCGACACCCGCCGGCGGCAGGCGCTGGTCGGCCTCATTGCCGCGCTTGGCGTCCAGGCCTTCATGACTGGCACCGACGCCGCTCCCTTCGAGGGCTTTCTGGGCGAGGCGGAAATCATTGCGATTCCCGATATTCCCACCCCGAATTCCGGGGAATTCTGAGACTGATTCGCCGCATTTCCACCCGATTGCCGGGCCATGGTGCAGCCGTTGCGGTTCGACCGGGATAAATCCCCAGTGAGCCCATTGAAAATAAACATCTTTCAGCCTGTTGCCGAGGGTGGTTGAAGCCGTTCCCGCCAGCCACTAAAACAAATCAGGCGGGATGTTCCCGAGACGAGAAACGAAGGCCCCCATGACCGACACCACAGCCTACGACCCCGATGAATATGGCGCCGAATCCATCAAGGTGCTGAAGGGGCTCGACGCGGTGCGTAAACGCCCCGGCATGTATATCGGCGACACAGACGATGGTTCGGGCCTGCACCATATGGTCTACGAAGTGGTCGACAATGCCATCGACGAGGCGCTGGCCGGTCATGCTGACTTTGTAAAGGTCCGCCTCAACGCCGATGGCTCCTGCACGGTGCGCGACAATGGCCGCGGCATCCCCACCGACATCCACAAGGAAGAGGGCGTGTCGGCGGCCGAAGTCATCATGACGCAGCTGCATGCCGGCGGAAAATTCGACCAGAACTCCTACAAGGTGTCGGGCGGTCTGCACGGCGTCGGCGTGTCGGTGGTCAATGCGCTGTCGGTCTGGCTGAAGCTCAAGGTTTGGCGCCACGACATGGTGCATGAGATGAGCTTTTCGAACGGTGTGGCGGATGCTCCGCTCGCCGTGACCGGCACCTCCGTCGGCGAAAAGGGCACCGAAGTGACCTTCATGCCGAGCCACGAAACTTTCAAGGGCGTCACCGATTTCGACTTCGCGACGCTGGAGCGGCGTCTGCGCGAGTTGGCGTTCCTGAATTCCGGCGTCCGCATCCTCCTTGAGGACCATCGAGGCGTCGAGCCGCGCATTGAGGAGCTGCACTATGAGGGCGGCCTCGAAGCCTTTGTGCGCTATCTCGACCGCTCGAAAAAGCCGGCGCTGGCGAAGCCGATCATGGTGTCGACCGAAAAGGACGGCATCACCGTCGAGGTCGCGCTCTGGTGGAACGACAGCTACCACGAGAACGTGCTCTGCTTCACCAACAACATTCCCCAGCGCGACGGCGGCACCCATCTCGCCGGTTTCCGCGGCGCGCTGACCCGTCAGGTGACTGGCTATGCCGAGAGCGCCGGTATCTCCAAGCGTGAGAAGGTAACCCTGACCGGTGACGACTGCCGCGAGGGGTTGACCTGCGTCCTGTCGGTGAAGGTCCCCGATCCGAAGTTTTCCAGCCAGACCAAGGACAAGCTGGTGTCGTCCGAGGTTCGCCCGGTGGTCGAGGGGGCTCTCAACGATGCCTTTTCCACCTGGTTTGAGGAGCACCCGGCCGAGGCGCGTGTCGTGGTCGGCAAGGTGGTCGAGGCTGCCGCAGCACGCGAGGCGGCCCGCAAGGCGCGCGAGCTGACGCGCCGCAAGGGCGCGCTCGACATGGCTTCGCTTCCTGGCAAGCTCGCCGAGTGCCAGGATCGCGATCCCGTCAATACCGAACTTTTCCTCGTCGAGGGTGATTCGGCCGGTGGCTCGGCCAAGCAGGGCCGCAACCGTGAGTTCCAGGCGGTATTGCCGCTCAGGGGTAAGATTCTTAACGTGGAGCGGGCGCGTTTCGACAAGATGCTGTCGTCGGCCGAGATCGGCACGCTGATCACGGCGCTCGGCACCTCAATCGGCGTCGACGAGTTCGATCCGAACAAGCTCCGCTACCACAAGATCATCATCATGACCGACGCCGACGTCGACGGCGCCCACATTCGCACGCTGCTGCTCACCTTCTTCTTCCGGCAGATGCCGGCCTTGCTCGAGCGCGGCCACATCTACATTGCCCAGCCGCCGCTCTATAAGGTGACACGTGGCAAGTCCGAGCAGTACCTGAAGGACGAGCGGGCGCTTGAAGACTTCCTGGTGACGCAGGGTTTGGACGAAGCCGTGCTGAAGCTCGCCGATGGCGAAGCGCGGGCGGGTCAGGATCTCCGGGCCATCGTCGACAGGGCGCGGGCCGTACGCAACCTCATCGACGGACTGCATCACCGCTACAGTCACGACGTCATCGAGCAGGCGGCGATCGCCGGCGCCCTCGATGCCCGGCTCATCGAGAATCGTGAAGCGGCGCAAAACGCCGCCGATAGCGTTGCCGCCCGGCTCGACGTCATCGCCGACGAGTTCGAGAAGGGCTGGATGGGCGAGGCGATGCCGGACGGGAGTCTTGCGTTCCGGCGTGTCGTGCGCGGCGTTACCGAAACCAGCATCATCGACACGGCCCTGTTGTCGTCGGCCGATGCGCGCAAGCTCTCCGGTCATCACGAGCATCTATCGGCCGTCTATGGTGCGGTGGCCATGCTTCGACGCCGCGACAGCGAGACCGTCGTACACGGGCCGCGCACCCTGCTGGATGCCGTCTATGCCGCCGGCCGCAAGGGTATCGCCATGCAGCGCTACAAGGGCCTCGGCGAGATGAATGCCGAACAGCTCTGGGAGACGACGCTCGACCCCAATGCCCGCTCGCTGCTGCGCGTGCAGGTGAACGAAGCTATCGAGGCCGACGACATCTTCGAGCGCCTGATGGGTGACGAAGTAGAGCCGCGCCGCGAGTTCATCCAGGCCAACGCGCTGTCGGTCGCCAACCTCGACGTCTGATATTTCGCCCGGTCCGTTCTGTCGGCCCGGGCGGTTTGCCCTGGGCCGGAAGGCGAGCCATTCTGCGCGTGCCGAACTATCTGTCTGAACCGCCGGCAGGCGTACTCCTGTCGCCAATTTGCCGATCATGGCGTTGCAGCGGACGCCGGACCTCCTCGAACTGTACCCACACCGCCGAAGCCGCGTCGCCATAAGGTCGTGCCTGGCCGTCGAGCGCCATGGTCCCGACATGCGTGGCAACCACCGCGTCGAGTCGGTCTTCGAAGACTTTGAGACGGCGGCCGCGCGCATCGGCCGGTGGTAGGGCAAGGAAGTCCGAGCTGCCGGCAAGCACGCCTTCCAGAGCCGCGACGATGGTTGCCCACACCCTGTAAAGCCGTAGACGGCGCTCGGCGAGCGGCAGTGCGCGCCAATACTTGCCGGTATTCCCGGCTTTGTAGGGCAGGCGGTAAGCCGCTCCCAAGAGCTCGATCAGCGCCGGATGCGGATAGATCTCAATGCGGCAAGGCGGTCGGATGTCGAGGGTGGCGAGCGGGTAGCCGGCGGCGGAAAGCCCCGCTTCCAGGGCGCGGCCGACGGCACCGGGACGGATGACGGTCGGTGAATGGGTTCCGGCACCTCGACCTGCATAGGCGCGGTTGATCGCATTGTCGGCAGCCCGCCGCGCCAGAATCGGCGCATCCATCATCGGCATGTCCACAGCGACGAGGTCAGGCGTCCGTCCGGCGAGACGGGCGGCAGCAGAGATCAGCGCCGCCGGACCAGATCCTCCGCCGTCGCCCGCCAAACCGATGAATTCTTCGAAGGAGCCAGCGACGGCAACGAGGCGCCAAACGCCGTTCGTTTTGGCTGCCAGTGCCACGCCGCTCGGGTTGGCTGCCGTCCAGGCGGCATCGATCCCGAGGACGATCTTTTCAGGTGGGGAAGCCGGCATGATTCCTTGCGGGGTGTGGCGAGCGGTGGGCACCGGCCAGCATCAGGAAGATGCCCAAAATGCCCGCGACGGCGAGCGTTGGCCAGGCGAGCACCGCCGAACCCCATTCAACCCAGGCCGCCTCGCCGATCAGCGGCTTTAGCAACGCCTCGATGCGATCTACGAAATCGGGGGCGATGAGGGATAAGCTTCTCGATAGCGGCGTCATGATCACCGCGTCGGCGGCAATCGAAGAAATGCCATCGGAGATCAGCGCCACCACGCCGATGGCGAACAGCCCCAGACCCAACAAACGCGCCACAAAGGACAGCATACGACGTGCTCCCCGCCTGAACACAAGGAGCATCTTGCGGCCTTCGCGTCTTCCGTGCAACGTCAACGATGAGTATTTGTCGTGATTTTCTAAGTTTTTTCGGCCTTCGGTTTCCCTCCGGGATCGAGGCGGCTATCATTCGAAGTTACGCTTGGAGAGAATCACGCCGGGAGCCACGGCGTTCTCTCTTTGCCTTCTGGGAGCCCACCTGATGCGCATCATTGCCACCGCCTCCGTCGTGTCTGTCCTTGCCCTCGCCGCCTGTAGCAGCTACGCGCCGCCACCGCCGCGCATCGTTCCATTGGCGCCTCAACCGGTCAATCCAGTGATGAGCCAGGCGTTGCCGGCGCCGGTCGCGCCGACGATGTCGCAACCGACAACCGACATGGCCATGGCCCAGCCGACGGGTCCGGCGGTTGCGCCAGGCGTTGCCGCGGATGTGCGCAAGGCTGATCTGATCGGCGGCTGGACGCTTGCCTCGGCCGGCGAGACGTGCCAGCTCTCCATGAATCTGACCACCTGGAGCGGTGGCTTCCGGGCCTCGACACGCGGTTGCGTGTCCGATGAGCTGAAGTCTATCGGAGCCTGGGACGTGGCCGGTAAGGAAATCCTTTTGAAGGACGCCTCCGGTTCGGTGGTCGCCCGCCTCTATGCCGCGGCACCCAACCGCTATTCCGGCCAAACCGACGTCAGCAAGCGCGGCGTGCAGTTCTTCCGCGGCTGACCATCGGTATGACGGCGGAAACCCCGGCCGGCGAGGTTGCCCTATGGCTCGACGGCGAGATTGCCGCCGGCCGTCTTACGGCCGACGCTGCCCAGCGGCAGGCCGCCGTGGCTTTCGATCGGCTGCTAAAAAGGCTGGTGGCTCCGCCTTCGCGGCGCCGCCTGCTTGGCGTTATCCCCGTGGGGACGACCCCGGCGGTGCGCGGTCTCTACATCTGGGGCGGTGTCGGACGCGGCAAGACGTTGCTGATGGACCGCTTCCACGCGGCGGCGCCGGTCGAGAAGAAGCGACGGCAGCATTTCCATGCTTTCATGGCCGATATGCACGAGGCCATTGCCGCCGCGCGCCGGGCCATGGCGGCTGGTGATCCGCGCGATCCGGTCGAGATCGTGGCGCGGGGGCTCGCCGACGAGGTGCGGCTCCTCTGCTTTGATGAATTCTCGGTCACCGACATTGCCGATGCCATGCTGCTCGGCCGCCTGTTCGGTCGTCTTTTCGATCTTGGCCTGATGCTTGTCGCCACATCCAATGTCGCGCCTGATCGTCTTTACTGGGATGGACTCAACAGAGCGAGCTTTCTGCCCTTCGTGGGGCTCTTGAAGGAGCGCTGCGAAATCATTCATCTCAAGGATGGCGCCGACCATCGCCTCGAAGGGCTTTCGGTGGCCGACGTTTATCTTGCTCCCCTCGGGCCGGCGACCGACGCTGCCGCCGAACACCTATGGGCGACCCTTTCCGCGGGCGGCGAGGAAGCTTGCGACCTCCGCGTCAAAGGGCGGCTCGTTCATGTCGCGCGCGCCGCTGGCCGGCGTGCTCGCTTCACGTTCCAAGAGCTTTGCGACCAGCCGCTCGGCGCCACAGACTACCGGGCGATCGCCCGCCATTTCGATCTTCTGATGGTGACCGGCGTGCCGCGCCTCGCCGATGGCGAGCGCAATCGGGCGAAGCGCTTCATCACCTTGGTCGATGTGCTCTATGACAGTGGCCGGGGCCTGATTCTGACAGCGGATGGCGAACCAGCCGACCTCTATCACGGCACGGAAGGCAACGAGTCTTTCGAGTTCGCTCGAACAGCGTCACGGCTTATCGAGATGCGTACGCAGGCATGGTTGCATCGCGTTGCCCACGCTCCCACCAGCAACAATCGACCGCATGACGCGCACGTCAATCACCTTATGAAGAAGTAAGTCTGTAAAGCGGTGCCATCTTCGTGAAAAGTTGACTTTCCCCGATAGTCTCCCTTGCACGCGACTTGCGATCATTGTAATTCCATGCCGATCGATTTCGATCTAACTAACCTTTACGTAAACGGAAGGTAATAATCAATGGCGCGGAAAAAGATCGCACTCGTTGGCGCTGGCCAGATTGGCGGCACGCTGGCTCTGCTGGCCGGACAGAAGGAACTCGGCGACGTCGTCCTGTTCGACATCATGGATGGCGTGCCTCAGGGCAAGGCGCTGGATCTTGCGGAAACCGCCCCGGTCGAAGGCTTCAACGCCAAGCTTTCCGGCACCAACAGCTATGAAGCGCTCGAAGGCGCCGACGTGGTGATCGTCACCGCCGGCGTGCCGCGCAAGCCCGGCATGAGCCGCGACGACCTTCTCAGCATCAATCTCAAGGTCATGGAACAGGTCGGTGCTGGCATTGCCAAGTATGCCCCGAAGGCCTTCGTGATCTGCATCACCAATCCGCTCGACGCCATGGTCTGGGCGCTGCAGAAGTTCTCGGGCCTGCCTTCCCACATGGTCGTGGGTATGGCTGGCGTGCTGGACTCGGCTCGCTTCCGCTATTTCCTGTCGGATGAGTTCGGCGTTTCGGTCGAAGACGTCCATGCCATGACCCTCGGTGGCCACGGCGACGACATGGTTCCGCTGATCCGCTATTCGACGGTCGGCGGCGTGCCGCTGCCGGAGCTGGTCAAGATGGGCTGGACCACCCAGGCGAAGCTCGATGCCATCGTAGACCGCACCCGTAAGGGCGGTGGCGAGATCGTCGCCCTTTTGAAGACTGGTTCGGCCTTCTACGCTCCGGCCGCGTCGGCCATTTCCATGGCCGAGTCCTATCTCAAGGACAAGAAGCGCATCCTGCCGGTGGCCTCCTATCTCAAGGGCGAGTACGGCGTCACCGACACCTATGTCGGCGTGCCCGCCCTGATTGGCGCTGGCGGTGTCGAGAAGATCGTCGATCTCGAGCTGTCGTCCGAGGAGAAGGCTGGCTTCGAGAAGTCGGTTGCCTCGGTCAAGGGTCTGATCGAAGCCTGCAAGACCATCGCTCCGGCGCTGGCCTGATCATCTGAAAACATGGGCCGGGCGCCAAACGGCGACCCGGCCTTTTCGTCTCTGGCGAATCCATCCGCATTTTCACTCAGCCCCGCCTCTCTTCCCTCACTCCCAAGCCAAGGACTTCCGGATGAACATCCACGAATACCAGGCAAAGGCCCTGCTCAAGGGGTTCGGCGCGCCTGTCGCCGCTGGTGTGCCCGTCTTTTCCCCCGATGAGGCCGAGGCGGCTGCAAAGTCCCTCCCTGGCCCGCTCTGGGTCGTGAAAAGCCAGATCCATGCGGGTGGTCGTGGCAAAGGCCGGTTCAAGGAAGCCTCTGCTGGCGACAAGGGCGGTGTTCGCCTGGCCCGTTCGGTGGAGGAGGTTGCGGCGTTTGCACGCCAGATGCTGGGGGCGACGCTTGTCACCAAGCAGACCGGTCCGGCCGGCAAACAGGTGAACCGCCTCTACATCGAGGATGGCGCCGACATTGCTCGCGAGCTTTACTGTTCGTTGCTGGTCGATCGCGCGGTCGGTCGTGTGGCCTTCGTTGTTTCCACCGAAGGTGGCATGGACATCGAGACCGTTGCCCATGACACGCCGGAGAAGATCGTCACCGTTGCCATCGATCCGGAGGCTGGCGTTACCGCCGATGATATCGCGGCTGTCGTTTCTGTTCTGAAGCTGGACGGCGTTGCGGCAAAGGACGCCGAAACCTTGTTCCCGCTGCTCTATCGGGCCTTCGTCGACAAGGACATGAGCCTCCTCGAGATCAATCCGTTGATCGTGCTGAAGGACGGTCACCTGCGTGTTCTCGATGCCAAGGTGTCCTTCGACGGCAACGCGCTGTTCCGTCACCCGGATGTCGAGGCGCTACGCGACCTCACCGAGGAAGACGCCAAGGAAATCGAGGCCCACAAGCACGACCTCGCCTATGTGGCTCTGTCCGGCAATATCGGCTGCATGGTCAATGGCGCCGGCCTTGCCATGGCCACCATGGACATCATCAAGCTCTACGGCGCCGAGCCGGCCAACTTCCTCGACGTCGGCGGCGGCGCGTCCCGCGAGAAGGTGACGGCGGCCTTCAAGATCATCACCGCCGATCCCGCCGTGAAGGGCATTCTGATCAATATTTTCGGTGGCATCATGAAGTGCGATGTCCTCGCGGAGGGCGTCATCGCTGCCGTGCGTGAGGTTGGTCTCCAGGTCCCCTTGGTCGTCCGTCTCGAGGGCACCAATGTCGCCCTCGGCAAGAAGATCATCGCCGAAAGCGGCCTCGACGTCATCGCCGCCGATGATCTCGATGATGCTGCCCGCAAGATTGTCGCCGCCGTGAAGGGAGCCTGACGCGATGTCCATTCTCGTCAACAAGGACACCAAGGTCATCGTTCAGGGCCTGACCGGCAAGACCGGTACGTTCCATACCGAGCAGGCGCTCGGTTACTTCGGCACCAAGATGGTCGCCGGCGTCACCCCCGGCAAGGGTGGCTCCACCTGGCAGGGCACATTGCCCGATGGCTCGGTGGCGGTCTTGCCGGTGTTCGACACTGTCGCCGAGGCGCGCGAGAAGACCGGTGCCAACGCCTCCGTCGTCTATGTGCCGCCCAAGGCTGCCGGCGCGTCGATCATCGAGGCGATCGATGCCGAGATGCCGCTGATCGTCACCATCACCGAAGGCATTCCGGTGCTCGACATGGTGAAGGTGAAGGCCCGGCTCGAGCGGTCCAAGTCGCGCCTGCTGGGTCCCAATTGCCCCGGCGTGCTGACGCCCGGCGAATGCAAGATCGGCATCATGCCCGGCTCCATTTTCCGGCGGGGCTCGGTCGGCATCGTGTCGCGGTCGGGAACCCTGACCTACGAAGCGGTGTTTCAGACAACGAACGAAGGCCTCGGCCAGACAACCGCCGTCGGTATCGGTGGCGATCCTGTCAAGGGCACCGAATTCATCGACGTGCTGGAACTGTTCCTGGCCGACCCCGAGACCAAGTCGATCGTCATGATCGGCGAGATCGGCGGTTCGGCCGAGGAGGCCGCGGCAGAGTTTCTCAAGGATGAAGCCAAGCGCGGCCGCATGAAGCCGATGGTCGGTTTCATTGCCGGTCGCACGGCGCCGCCCGGTCGCACCATGGGTCACGCCGGTGCGGTGATCTCTGGCGGCAAAGGAGGGGCCGAGGACAAGATCGCGGCCATGGAGGCGGCCGGGATCGTTGTATCGCCGTCGCCGGCCCAGCTCGGCCGGACGCTGACCCAGCGCCTGAAGGGCTGAGACACCCGCTTTTCCGGCTGTGGGACGAACGCTTGAAGCCGTGACTGGGGCTTCAAGCGCCCCGCAACGGAGAGATGAACCCAGACGCCGGAGACCCGCCGGCACCTGGACAAGACAAGAGAGGCCAAGCAATCGCCGGAATGCGGTTGCTTGATCATCGATATCAACGGCGAAGCGCTCCTGCTGTCGCCGGAACGCGAGGACGGAGCGGACGGCTCCGAAACGCACATGGCACGGCAGAACGATAACGACGCTTTCGCCGGAACCTCGTTCCTCTACGGTGGCAATGCCACCTATATCGAGGCGCTTGAGGCCCGCTACCTCGCCGATCCCACTTCGGTCGATCCCGAATGGCGGGACTTCTTCGATGCGCTTTCCGAGCCGACGGCGGCGCGTGGCGCGCGGAGCGCCAGCTGGTCGCGGTCGGATTGGCCGCCCAAGGTCAACGGCGAGCTGGTCTCCGCTCTCGACGGCAACTGGCCGGAAGCCGGAAAGATCCTCGAAAAGAAGATCGAGGCCAAGGCCCAGCCGGTCGGCATCAGCGCCGAAGAACTCAGGCAGGCGACGCTCGATTCGGTGCGCGCCATCATGATGATCCGCGCCTACCGCATGCGCGGCCATCTCCACGCCGACCTCGATCCGATCGGCGTTGCCAAGAAGCTCGACCACGAGGAACTGCATCCGACGAGCTACGGCTTCACCGAGGCCGACATGGACCGGCCGATCTTCATCGATCACGTGCTCGGCCTCGAATACGCCACCGTCCGGCAGATGATCGACATCCTGAAGCGGACCTACTGCGGCACCATCGGCTACGAATTCATGCACATCTCCTCGCCCGAGGAGAAGGCGTGGATCCAGGAGCGCATCGAGGGGCCGGACAAGCAGATCGAGTTCACCGACAACGGCAAGAAGGCC
>JAGSYV010000086.1 GCA_018262505.1 Pseudomonadota bacterium | reverse complement strand
TGGCTGGCGCGCTCGGAGCGATTCGAACGCCCGACCCTCAGATTCGTAGTCTGATGCTCTATCCAGCTGAGCTACGAGCGCAAGCCAATACGAACTGAACACCGCCGCGATGATCTCGGCGGTCCCGATCGCTGGGGAGTGTCTAACCAACTGGCCGGACGAATGCAAGAGCTTTCTGTGAAGCCCGCGTCGCTTTTTGCCGAGTCGCCAATTCCGCGTCTTTTCAGATAGTTAGCTCGAGCCCTGTCGTTAGGGAAAGTTGGCCGGCGCAGATTTCTGCCAGCGGCCAACTGTTGAATCTTCCCAAAGCTGCGGGTTTTCCCGGTTACCGTCAAACCTGACGGACAGCCCTACGGACGGTGCGCGGCTCGGTCAGACCAGCATCGGACCGGGCCGCCATGGCGGGAACTTGCGGCTGCGCTGAGCGCAGGGAGACAAAGAAGGCGCTCGCGACAACGACGAACAGCATCGGCAACCAAAGCAGGACGCCCGACCAGGCCATGAGCCGGTTGATGACGCGATCACGCCGTCCGGTCGCCAACTCGTGAAGCGACAGCATCGTGAAGCCGAATCCGATGGCCAAATAAGCCACACTGGCAAAAACAATCAGAATAAACATTGGCGCCAACCCGAGTTCTACCGGTCTGCAACGACCGGAATGGAAAAGGATCCTTGCAGACACGACGGTCCACAGGGCGTTTTCCGGGTCCATCCAAACCCGCATGACCTTACGGGATTCCGTTCCGCTCTCGCGCAAACGGAACCCTCCGGCTCTGGGTGAGGTGGCCGCCACGAAGCTGGCGCGCTCGCTGTTCACCCGACCCGCACCAAGACCAGAAATGCCAGTCTGGCACGAAGAAGGTTAATGAAAGATAAGCTAACCGCACCAATCCGAGGCGTTCGCTCGCTTTCATTGGCCGTCAGTATACATGTTTTCACCATGAGTCGTATTTGAATCGGACTGCGCCCCGCAGGTTTTAGCGTCAAACGAGCAATCTTGGTTAACCTCGCCGGCGCCCGCATCCGACTAATAACGGCGCTTTTCCAGGGAATGCAGCGGAGCAAGAGCGGCACTATCCCTTCGGAAGGCGCCGACCGGCAGTCGTCAACGGTTCGAGACGCTGGTGAAACCGCTCGATCATCGCCAAGCGATTTTCCGCCGCCTCCCCCATCGCCACACCGAGCGCCGAGGCGAGGTGACCTATCAGGGACATCGGCGCCACGTAGCTATCGAACAAGCTGGCGCCCTGGTTGGGGCATCGTAGCGTCACATGCGCCAAATGGGCCGTACGGGCAGCGGAAGCGTCGGTGACGAGCAGAATGCGGACGCCGCTGTCGCGTACGGCAGCCATCATTTCGCGAAGCGATGGGGGGCGACGGCGGAAGCCGAACACCACCAGCACGTCCTCGGGGCCAAGCCCCACGAGATCCTCGGCGAGTGTCTGCCCCGCCAGCGGCAGCAGGCGGACATCAGGTTTTACGTGGGCGAGAAGATTGCGGGCATAGGCGGCCAGCACCGCCGAGTTGCGGAAACCAATCACGTGAAGGCGCTTTGCCGAAGCAAGCAGATCAATGGCATCGGCAAGAGCTGCCGCCGGCAACTCCGCGGCAAGGCGTTGCAGGTTTTCGATGTCCTGGGCGATGTGCCGAGCGAAATCGGCCGGCCGTTCCGTGGACGAGAGTTCGTAAAGCGGCGAGCCCCAGGCGCGCGCACCGCGAACGGACCGACGCAAGTCGCCATAGCTCTCATAGCCGAGCCGGCGGAAGAAGCGGGCGGCCGTGGCCGCGGACACGTCGGCGCGGGCCGCCAGTTCGCCAGCCGTGAAGGCCGAGAGATCGCCAGCCGCCTCAAGAACGACTTCGGCGAGACGCTTCTCGCTTTCGGTCAGATCATCAAACAATGCGGCAATGCGCACGTCGACCCCGTCGCCGTGGGGGGCGCCGCTTCGTCCGGCCATAACGCCAGCGGGCGTTTCTTTTTTCATTTTTTCCATTTCATGAAAATTCTCTTTCATATATGTTTCCCTGTCAAGCCGGACAGGCCGGCCAGCAAGAACCTCGGATCGATGACCTACCTTTTCCCCAATCCAGCCGCTTCACCCGCCAAGTCCGCTTTGCTCGTCAATGCCGCGCACCAGAAGGGTCTCTATCCCCAGGCCTTCAAGGCAACGCTGTCGCACGCCGGCTATTTCCGGGCTGCCGGAGTGATCTCATCCTGGCCGGGATACGCACCGACGCCGCTCGCCTCGCTTTCCACGCTGGCAGCGCGGCTCGGCGTGGCAAGCATCCACTATAAGGATGAAGGTGGGCGCTTCGGCCTTGGCTCGTTCAAAGCGCTCGGCGGTGCTTACGCGGTGTTTCGTCTGCTCGCCGCCCAACTCAGGCGCCGCGATGGCGGGGTTGACGAAACGGCGCTGGCTGCCGGCCGATTGAAGGAAGCCGTCAAGGACATCACGGTGTGTTGCGCGACCGATGGCAATCATGGCCGCTCCGTCGCTTGGGGAGCGCGCATGTTCGGTGCGCGGGCGGTGATTTTCATCCACGCCACCGTTTCGGAGAAGCGGGCAGAGGCTATCCGCAGTTTTGGGGCCGAGGTGGTGCGAACGGCCGGCAATTACGATGATTCGGTCCGCGAAGCGGACCGGACCGCCGCGACAAACGGCTGGTTTGTAGTCTCGGACACGTCCTATCCCGGCTATACCGACATACCGCGCGACGTCATGCAGGGCTACGCGGTGATGGTGGCCGAGGCCCTCGGCGCGCTCGACGCGCCGCCCACCCACGTCTTCATCCAAGGCGGCGTCGGCGGCCTTGCCGCCGCCGTCATCGCCCACCTCTGGGAAACCTATGGGGCCGATACACCCTCCGTCGTCGTGGTGGAGCCGGACCAGGCAGCGTGCCTCTATGAAAGTGCGCGAGCCGGCAAGCCAACGGCCGTCACCGGCGACCTTGACACCGTCATGGCCGGCATGGCCTGCGGCGAGCCATCGGTCATTGCCTGGCCGTTCCTGCAGAGCGGGGCCTCTGCCTTCATAACCATCCCCGACGAAGCGGCACTGAGCACAATGCGGCTCTTGGCCTCGGGCACGGCCGGGGCCACCATCGTCGGCGGCGAATCGGGGGTTGCGGGTCTTGCCGCATTGATTGTTGCCGCCGCTCGGCCAGACTGGCGGCAGGCGATTGGTCTCGATCCCGCCTCGCGCGTCTTGCTATTCGGCAGCGAGGGTGACACCGATCCTGATCTTTACGCCCGCATCGTCGGTCGAACCGGCGACGCGGTTCGTGCTGGAGCATAGACATGAAAGACCTTTCTCCCGCCCTGCCCGTCAATGGTGATCGCCTCCTCGCCCGCCTCAAGGCGCTCGGCCAGGTCGGTGCCTTGCCAGAGGGAGGCGTCTGCCGCCTCGCCCTGACACCGGAAGATGGCGCCGGCCGTGACTTGGTGGTTGGCTGGATGCGGGAACAGGGACTTGAGGTGGCGATCGACCCAATCGGCAACGTCTTTGGCACCCGCAAGGGTACGCAGGACGGTCCATCGGTGATGATGGGCTCGCACATCGACACGGTGGCGACCGGCGGTCTCTATGACGGTAATCTCGGCGTGCTCGCCGGCCTCGAAGTGCTCAAGGCCCTCGACGACGCCGGCATTGCCACCGTTCATCCGGTCACGGTCGCGGCTTTCACCAACGAGGAGGGCGCGCGCTTCCAGCCGGACATGCTGGGCAGCCTCGTGCATGTCGGAGATCTGCCGCTCCAGGAAGCGCTCGACACCGTTTCCATCGACGGCACGCGTCTCGGTGATGATCTCGTCGACATCGGCTACGCCGGTTCGGCGCCGCTCGGCGGCATCAAGGCGGCCGCCTACCTCGAGTATCACATTGAGCAAGGCCCGGTTCTGGAAGCCGAGGGAATCGACATCGGCGTCGTTGAGGGTGTGCAAGGTATCTCCTGGACGGAAATCACGCTGTCCGGCCGGGCGAGCCACGCCGGCGCTACGCCGATGCGTCTCCGGCGTGACGCGGGTCTTGCCGCCGCCCGCGTCGCCCATGGTGTTGCCGATATCGCCAAGTCGATTGGCGGCGACATGGTGGGCACGGTTGGTTCGCTCCGTCTTCGCCCCAACCTCGTCAACGTCGTCGCGGAGATGGCACAGATGACTGTCGATCTCCGTCATCCGCAGGAGAAGGTGCTCGCTGAAGCCGAGGCGCGCCTCGCCGCGCTGGTGGCCCGTGTTGCCGAGGAAGAGCACGTTTCGTTCACTCGGCGTCGGCTTGCCCGCTTCGAACCGGTCGCCTTTGATGGAGACCTAGTCAGCCGGGTGGAGAAGACAGCGAAGAGCCTCGGCCTTTCTACCCGTCGCATGTTCTCCGGTGCCGGCCACGACGCCCAGATGCTGGCCCGCACCTGCCCGGCCGCCATGGTCTTCGTGCCGTCCATTGCCGGGCTCAGCCACAACATCGCCGAATACACGGCCCCGACCGACATCGCCAATGGTCTTGCCGTGCTCGGCACGCTGGCCCTTGAGCTGGCCGGCCGCGCCAACATATCCGCCTGAGGAGTACCAAGAAAATGTCTCGCACCATCGTCGTCGGTGCCGCCCAGCTTGGCCCGATTGCCCGCGCCGACAGCCGCGAAGTCGTCGTTAGCAGGATGATCGCCCTGCTCGAAAAGGCCGCCCGGCGCGGCTGCGATCTGGTCGTTTACCCCGAGTTAGCGCTGACAACCTTCTTCCCGCGCTGGTTCATGGAAGACCAAGCCGAGGTTGATGCCTTCTTTGAGACCGAGATGCCCGGCCCAGTAACGGCGCCGTTGTTTGCCAAGGTCAAGCAACTCGGCGTCGCCATCAGCTTCGGCTATGCCGAGAAAACGGTGATCGACGGGCGTGTCCGGCGCTTCAACACCTCGATCATCGTCGACAAGACGGGTTCGATCCTTCACCGCTACCACAAGGTCCATCTGCCCGGACATACGGACAACGAGCCCTGGAGGGCGTTCCAGCACCTCGAGAAGCGCTATTTCGAGCCGGGCGATACCTTCTTCACGCCGGCCGACTGCCTCGGCGGCAAGCTCGGCATGGCCATCTGCAACGATCGGCGCTGGCCGGAGACCTATCGCGAGCACGCCCTGCGCGGCACCGAGATGGTGCTGATCGGCTACAACACGCCATATCACTATCCGCTGGCCCCCGAGCACGATCACCTGCAGTGCTTCCACAATCACCTAGCCATGCAGGCTGGCGTGGGTGGTGGGCGTCGGCAAGGCCGGCAACGAGGAGAACTGCGTGCTGATCGGCCAGAGCTGCATCATCGCCCCGACCGGCGAGATCGTCGCCATGGCCTCGACGCTTGGCGACGAGTTGGTCATCCACGACTGTGACCTCGACCGCTGCACCGAGATCCGTGCCAATATCTTCAACTTCCAGAAGCACCGGCGGCCGGAAATGTATCCGCTCCTGTCGGCGCCGGTCTGACCCGGGATTTACTTGAATGGCCGACCTGACGCCGATCCCGTTGCCGGTGCTCCTCAACCGGATGTTCCGTGAACTCGAAGCGAAGAAGAGCGCCTTTCACCTGCCGCGCTTCAAGTTCGCCAAGGCAGCGAGTGGTCGCGATCTCTCGACTTCGATCTTCGGGCGCAAGGCGGCGACACCCTTTGGTCCGGCGGCGGGGCCGCATACCCAACTCGCACAGAACATCGTCCTGAGCTGGCTCTCCGGCGGCCGGGTAATCGAACTCAAGACGGTGCAAGTGCTCGACCATCTGGAGATTGCCCGCCCCTGCATCGATATGGAAACGGTGGGCTTCAACATCGAATGGTCGCAGGAGCTGTCCCTCGAGCAATCGCTCGAGGAATATGTCAAGGCGACGATGCTGATCGAGATGGCCAAGGCGGAAGGTCTGGCACCCGGTCTCGAGGATACCGTCATCGACATGAGCGTCGGCTATGACCTCGCCGGCCTCCGCTCGGACAAGGTGCGCGCTTTCATCGCCGGCATGATGAACGCCAGCGCCATCATCGACAAACTGCGGGGCCAGATTCCTGAGCCTTATGCGCGCTTCAGGGACCTGGCTTATCCTACTTGCATTTCCGACAGTGTCACCGTCTCCACCTTCCATGGCTGCCCGCCCGGCGAGATCGAGGCGATCGCCGCCCATCTGATGGCCGAGGAAGGGCTCGACGTCGTCGTCAAGCTCAACCCGACGCTGCTCGGCAAAGCCGACCTCAACGCCATCCTGCATGACAAGCTCGGCTACTCCGATCTCGTGGTGCCCGATGTGACCTTCGAGAAGGACGCGAAATGGCAGGACGTGAGGGGCATCGTGTCCCGGCTGGGCGATCTGGCCGGCAGGCTCGGGCGCGGCTTCGGCGTCAAATTCTCCAACACGCTGCTGGTCCATAACCACAAGCGGTTCTTCCCGGCGGGAACCGGCGAGATGTATCTGTCTGGCCCGCCGCTGCACGTGCTGGCCATTGAGCTGGTCGCCCGTTTCCGGGCCGAGTTCGGCGATCACTTCCCGATCTCGTTCTCGGCCGGCATCGACGTCAACAACTTCGCCGACACGGTAGCGCTCGGCCTCAAGCCCGTCAGCGTCTGCACCGATCTCCTTAAGGGTGCCGGCTATGGCAAGGGAGCCGACTACATCGCCGATCTCGCCGATCGCATGGCCGAGGTGGAGACCTCAGACCTTGATACCTACGCCCTGAAGGCCTTCGGCCTCGCCGGTGCCGCGCTCGACGACCTAGATCTTCCGGCCGAGCGCAAGGCCGCACTATCCGTGGCGATCGAAGCCGGCGTGGATCTGCGCGCGGCCGCCGGCTCGGACTTCGAAGCGTGGGTATCGGCCACCCGACTGCGCAATACCGCTCACTATGCCAAGCGCGTGCGTGACGACCGTCGCTACAGCCGGCCCGAGGTCGACCATCCGCCACGGCGAACCGGCGTCCCCTTGGCGCTTCTCGACTGCGAGACCTGCGGCAAATGCGTCAACGTCTGCCCGAACGATGCCATCTTCCGTTACCCGCTGCCGCAGGAGCCGATCATCTCGGCGACCCTGCAACCCGGCGCAAAGATAGCGATCGGCACGGCGCAGCCGGTGACGCGCGCCCAGCAGATCGGCATCTTCGCCGACGTCTGCAATCGCTGCGGCAACTGCGACGTCACCTGCCCCGAGACGGGCGGTCCCTTCGCCCGCAAGGCCAACCTGTTCGGCTCGGCTGCCAGCCTTGACGATGCACCGGACCGCGACGGCTTTGCCATCGAGCGGGCGGCGACGGGGTTACGGCTTCACATCCGAGATAACGGCCGGCGGTTCGTGATTGACGACGATGGCGCCCGCCTCGCCTGCAAGGGCGACGGACTCAACCTCTCGATCGGCCCGTCAGCGCCGGAGATGACGACCGGCACGACCGATCGGCCGGTCGACCTCGGCCGCCTGATCCTCTTCGCTCGCATTGCCCGCGCTGTCACGGCGCCGACGATCATCACCTACGCCAACGCCGCCTTCGACTGAACGGACCCGCCAGATGCCCATGATCACCCTCACCGTCAACGGTCGCGACCACCAGCTTGAGGTCGAGGCGGACGAAACGCTGCTCTCCGTGCTGCGCGACAGGCTGAAGGTCACTTCAGTGAAGGATGCCTGCTCCGGTCAGGGCCAGTGCGGCTGCTGTCTGGCGCTGATCGGCGGCAAGCCCAGCAAGACCTGCATGCTGAAGGCCGCAGCCGTGAAGGGGCGGCCAATCGTCACGCTGGAAGGCGTCGACGCGGCGGAACGCCAGCTCTATGCCGATGCCTTCCAGACGGCCGCCGGCGTTCAGTGTGGCTTCTGCACGCCCGGCCTCGTGGTGCGCATCAAGGCACTGACCGACGCCGGCGAGGCAACGGACCGGCAAGAGATCGCCGCTGCCCTCGACGGCCATCTCTGCCGCTGCACCGGCTACAAGAAGGTGATCGACGCCGTCGAGCTGATCCGAGACGTCAAGGCCGGCGTCAAACCGCATCCGCAGCCGACGACCGATGGCGGCGTGGGCCTACCGGTCGAACGTTTCCGGGGGGGAGACTTGGCGCTCGGCGACAGACCGTTCCTGGCCGATATCGACGTGCCCGGCCTGTTGCATGGCTCCTTCGTATTGTCGCCGCACGCCCGCGCACGGGTGAACTCCATCGATCTTTCCAAAGCTCTCGCTCAGCCCGGCGTGGTGCGCATCGCCACCGCAGAAGACGTGCCCGGTGACCGCTGGGTCGGCCAGATCAAGAAAGACTGGCCGGTGTTCGTCGCCGTCGGTGAGGAAGTTCGCTATGTCGGCGACGTCATCGCCGCCGTGGTCGCCGAAACGCCGCGTGCCGCCCGCGCTGCCGCCGCTCTTGTTGCCGTCGACTACACGGTGCTGGAGCCGACGCTCTCTCCGGAAGAGGCGCTGAAACCCGGTGCTCGGCGGGTCAATCCGCGTCAGCCGAATCTTCTGTCCGAGACAGTGATCGAGCGTGGGGATGTCGATGCGGCGCTGGCTACTTCCGCCCATGTCGTTTCCGGTACATGGCAGACCCAGCGCATCGAGCATCTGTTCCTGGAGCCCGAAGCTTGTCTGGCGGTGCCGCTCGAAGACGGCCGTCTTCACCTCTACTCACAGGGTCAGGGTGTATTCGAGGACCGCAAGGCGGTGGCCGGCGTGCTTGGCGAACCAGTGGACAATATCTTCGTCGAGCTGGTGCCGACCGGCGGCGCCTTCGGCGGCAAGGAAGACATGACGGTGCAGGCGCAGACGGCCGTGCTCGCTCGCCTGACCAACCGGCCGGTGCGACTGGTCCTGTCCCGCGAGGAGTCGGTCCGGCTCCACCCCAAGCGCCACCCGATGAAAATGACCTACTCGGTGGGCTGCGATGCCGAAGGGCATATCACCGCCGCCAAGATCGACATTCTCGGCGATTCCGGCTGCTACGCCTCGGTGGGCGACAAGGTATTGGAGCGGGCGGCCGGCCATGCCTGTGGCCCCTATCGGGTGCCGACACTGTCGATCCATTCGATCGCCGCCTACACCAACAACCCGCCCTGCGGCGCCATGCGCGGCTTTGGCGTCAACCAGACGTCGTTTGCCATGGAGGGCTGCCTCGATCTTCTGGCGGAGAAAGTCGGCATCGACGGCTGGGAAATGCGCTGGCGCAATGGCGTTCGCATCGGCGACGTGTTCTCGTCGGGCCAGATCCTCGAAAAGTCGGTCGGGCTCGGGAAATCGCTGCTTGCCGTCAAGGACGCCTATTACGCGGCAAAGGGCGAGGGCAAGGCGGTCGGCATTGCCTGCGCGGTGAAGAATTCTGGCATCGGCAACGGCGCCATTGAATGGGGCAAGTGCCGCCTCGAGATCGAGGCGGTGGATCGGATCGGCCTCCATATCGGCTTCACCGAGATGGGACAAGGCCTCCTCACCATTTCTGCTCAATCGGCGGCCGAGATAACCGGCCTGCCGTCATCGATCTTCGTGCCGCAGGTCAACAGCCGCTTCGATGTCGGCGTCGGTCAGACCACCGGGTCACGCGGCACGCTGCTCGCCGGCAATGCGGTGATCAAGGCGGCCAAAGCGCTACGCGACGCACTCGACGAAGGCAGGACGCTGAAGGATCTCGTCGGCGAGATATTTGCCGGCGACATCAAGATCGACGATACGACCGCGCCGGGGCAACTGAAGAACGGCAAGATCAAGACCCACACCGCCTTCGGCTGGGCGACGCAGGTGGCGATCCTCGACAACACCGGGCGCGTCGCCAAGGTGATCGCCGCCCATGACGTTGGCAAGGCATTGAACCCCAGGCTTGCCGAAGGGCAGATCGAGGGCGCCGTGCATATGGGCCTTGGCTACGCCCTGACAGAGCAGCTTCCCTGTAAGGACGGCATGCCGGTCACCGCCAACGTGCGCGAGATCGGCGTGCTGCGCGCCTCCGATATGCCTGAGGTGGAGGTAATCCTGATCGAGGAGCACGAACCCGAAGGGCCATTCGGCGCCAAGGGCCTCGGCGAGATCGGCCTCGTGCCGACGGCTGGCGCCGTTGCCTCGGCGCTCGCCGCCTTCGACGGTGTCCGGCGCACCGTGCTGCCGATGATCGACAGTCCGGCGGCACGGGCGCTATCGGTCGGCCTCGATCCTGACCTCGACCGGAGCGGCTGGCATTGACCCGATCGATCACCGTTGGCCCCGATCGGACCGGCCATATCGTCGCGATCGTCAACGGCCTCATCGCCGAAGCGCCTGATCCGGCGGCGCCGGTCATCGCCTGCTCCGGTGGCGAGATCGCACCGGGCGCCGTCTGTGCGCATACCCATCTTTATTCCGGTCTGGCGCCTTACGGCATGCCGGCGGCCGAGCCGGCACCCGCCAGCTTCATCGAAATCCTGGAAAAGGTATGGTGGCGGCTCGACAGAGCCCTCGACGCCGAGTCCCTGCGGGCATCGGCGCGCGACTATATCGCCAAGGCACTGCTCTCCGGCACCACCAGCCTCGTGGATCACCACGAGTCGCCGCACTTCATCAGAGGATCGCTTCAAGTGCTGGCGGACGCCGCCGCCGAACTCGGCGAGCGAACGCTCCTCGCCTTCGGCGCCACCGAGCGCAACTTCGGGCGCGCCGAAGCCGAGGCCGGCTTCATCGAATGCGGCAATGTCGAGGAAACGCCGCTCATTCGCCGCCTCGTCGGCTTGCACGCCGGCTTCACTGTTTCCGATGACACGATCCGCACGGCGGGCGAGCTTTGCCGCTCCCTCAATACGGTGATGCATGTTCATGTCGCCGAAGCCATGGACGACGTGGAAGACGCCCAGGCGCGCGGCTATGCCGGGCCACTTGAACGGCTGATCGAACTTGACGCCCTGCCGGCCGGCTCGATCCTCGCCCATGGCGTGCATCTCACCTCTGACGAGGTGCGCGAGGCAGACCGGCGCGGCTGCTGGCTCGTGCAGAATCCGCGCTCCAATGAAGGCAATCGTGTCGGCTATCCGGATAGTCTCCGCTATTCCGAAAAGGTGGCGCTCGGCTGCGATGGTTGGAATGCCGACATGGCCGTCGAGGAAGCGGCGCTTCTTCGCCTTGCCGCGCCGCATGGCGACGATCGAGCAGCGGAGCGCCTTGACGCCGGCCGGCGGCTGATCGCCGAGCGCTTCAGGTTTTCAGCCACCGGCCTCGCTCCCGGTGCGGCGGGTGATGTGGTGGTGCGCAAGGGCGGTGAAGTCATGACCGTCGTCGTCGGCGGCCGGCTGGTCGTTTGCAACGGTCGTCTGGTCAATGCCGATGCCGATACGATCGAAGCCGAGGCCCGCACCCAGGCCGAACGTCTTTGGGAGAAGATGAGGGCTCTCTGAGATTGGTGACGGCGCGGCCAGCCGAGGCTATTGTCGCCACCAGCAGGGAGGAACCCATGATCTATTTTCTCGATACCGCCGACGTCGAGGCCATCGCCCGCCTGTCGGATCTCTATCCGATCGCCGGCGTCACCACCAACCCGACGCTGATCGCCCGCGCGAAGCGGCCATTTTCCGACATTCTCAAGGATATTCGCGCCGTGATCGGCGACGGCGCCATGCTGCATGTCCAGGTCACCGGCAGCGATGCGGATACCATGGTCGCCGAGGCGCGCAAGCTCGCAGATTTCGTCGGCGCCGGCTTTCATCCCAAGGTGCCGGTGACGGCGGAGGGGATCAAGGCGATCCGGCGGCTATCCGGGCTCGGGTTCCGCGTCACAGCGACCGCCATCGTCACCGCCCAGCAGGCATTGATGGCTGCGGTGGCCGGAGCGGCCTTCACCGCCCCCTACGTCAACAGGCTCGACATGATCGGCGGCGATGGTGTCAAGGTCGTCGCCGACATCGTGCATCTCTTTCGCGTCCACGCCCTGCCGACACGCCTGCTGACCGCCTCTTTCAAGAACGTTCAGCAGGTGCATGACGTCGCCATGGCCGGCGCCCATTCGGCAACACTGCCGCCAGATATCCTCGAGGCTTTGATCCGCCATCCACTGACCGATTCCGGCATCGCGGGTTTTTCCAAGGACTGGGCGACGGCCTACGGCGAGGAGAGCACTACGCTCGACCTCATTTGATCACGGGCGCAAGCTGTCACGCCGGCTTCTTTTTGCCGCCCTGATGAGTGGCTTCGCTGGTCGCCTTGGCGAAGACGTCGGTCACCGACGAACTCTTGGCGCCAGCGGTCTTCACGGCTTTTGGCTTGCGCGCTTCCTTGGTCTTCTTTGCCTGTCCCTTAGCCATGTCGTTCTCCTGATCGAAAGCGCGGCCGTCCTAGAACGGACCGCGTTCGCATCTCCACGGGCCGGCCTTCCGACTGGCCGCCGAGGACGGCATGATGGGCCGGCTTGTTCCAGGATACAACCGGCGAGAAGGTCGAATCGACATGATCTGCTGCGGACTTAGGCGCACAACGGCTCCGCCGTGGCGTTGTCGAGGTCGACGCCATATTCGGCAAGCACATCGAGAAAGTCGCGAGGACGGTTGAAGAGATATCCCTGGCCGTAGCGAACGCCCAGCGCCGCCAGCTCCCTCAGCGTCGCCTCATCCTCGATGCGCTCGGCAATGACATCGATACCCAGTTCGCGCCCGATCTCGTTGATCGCCCGGACGACGGTGCGGTCGTAGGCACTGTCGGCCATGTTGTGAACGAAGCTGCCATCGATCTTGATGCCATCGACGTCAAAGCTCTTGAGATAGGTGAAGGACGAAAGACCGGAGCCGAAGTCATCGAGGCTGACACGGCAGCCCATATCGCGAGCGGCGCGGATGAAGTCGCGGGCCAGTTCGAAGGAATTGATCACCGCCGTCTCGGTGATTTCCAGCGTGACGCGCGACGGCGATAGCCGGCTCGCCCGGAAGAGGTCGGCGAGATAATGCCAGAGCGTGGGATCGTTGAGCGAGTTGGCCGACAGATTGACGGCGACGTGCAGATTCGGCACCGCCATGATGGCCGGCCCGAAGTCGCTGATCACCTTGGCGAGCACCCAGCGGTCGATGGTTCCCATCAGCTCGAACCGTTCGGCCGCCGGAATGAAGCTGTCCGGCGTCAGAATGCCGCCGCCCTCGTCGAGCATGCGCACCAAGAGTTCCAATGAGCGGCCACGCGCGGCAGGATCGGCGATCGCCCGGATCTCCTGGGCATAGAGCACGAAGCGGCCGCTCTCGATCGTCTCACGGATACGGGCGGCCATGCGGAAGTCGCTCATGTGCCGTTGCGCCTCGCCGGTGTCCTGCAAGAACACCGAGACGCGGCCACGGCCGGCTGCCTTGGCCGCGTAGCAGGCAACGTCGGCCTCGGCCAGCACGGCTTCGGCACTCGCCGTCGTGGCGTCGACCTGGGACACGCCGGCGCTGGCGCCGACCTCGTAGACCTTGCCCTCCCAAGTAAAGCGGATCGCGCCAATGGCGTTGATCAGCTTCTCGCCGACGAAAGCGGCGAACTGGCGGTCGCAATTCTCGATGAGCACGGCGAACTCGTCGCCGCCCAGCCGGGCGAGACAATCGCTAATGGGCACGATCGCCCGCATGATGCGCGCCACTTCCTGCAGAAGGGCGTCGCCAGCCAGATGTCCGGCCGTGTCGTTGACGATCTTAAAGCGGTCGAGGTCGACGAAGATGAGGCCGTGCCGACTGTCCTCGGCGCGCGCCGCGGCAATCACGCTCTGGATGCGCGTCTCGAAATGGCGGCGATTGTCAAGTCCGGTCAGATCGTCGTGAGTGGCCGCGTGCGTCAGCGAGCGCTGCATGGCGCGCTCGGTCGACACGTCCTGGAAAACCAGGACGGCGCCGGCTCGGCCGTCGGCGCCGACGGCAATCGGCGCAGCCGCCTCGCGAATGTAGTGTATGTCGCGCCCCCGTACATCGATGACCTGTGTTCCGAGCCGTTCCACCGGCGCGCCGGTTTCGAGCACCTGCCGCACGCAGGAGGCGGCCAGACGACCACTGTCGTCGTGAATAGCCTGGAACACTTCCTCGATCGGATGACCACTGGCTTCGGTCTCGGTGAGACCGGTCATGCGCTGGGCGGCGGGATTGATCAGGGTGACGCAACCGTCACCATCGGTGGCGATGACGCCATCGGATATGGCGTGCAACGTCGTCCGAAGGCGCTCTTTTTCATCGCGCAGCGCCTGGGCGGCACTCACCTGCTCGCTGATGTCCCAGGCCGTGCCAAGCAGCAACCGGTCGCCATTCGATAGCGTTACCTGGTCGGCAAGCACGCGAATGTGCATCAAGCCGCGGACGGGGCTCAGCAGGCGACAGGTGGTATTGACCCGCACCTCGGGGTCGAGAGCCGCCCGATGCAGCATTTCCGAGAGACTTGCCCGATCGTCAGCATGGACGAAACGCAGCCATTCCAGCGACCGTTGGCCGTCGCCCTCGGTCGCCATGCGGCCAAAGGTTTCGCCGTTCCAAGTGGCAACACCGGTGGTGAGGTCGATGCTCCAGAGCCCTATACCGCCGGCTTCGACGGCAAGGCGCACACGCTCCTCCAGGAGCTGGATTTCCCGCTCAGCGGCCTTGTTGCGCGAAATGTCGGTGTGCGTGCCGATGATACGCAGCGGTCGGCCGTCAGCATCGCGCGAGATCACCTTGCCGCGGTCGAGAATCCAGACCCAATGACCTTCCTTGTGGCGAAGGCGAAACTCCGCTTCAAGCCATTCCGTCTCGCCGCGTTCATGGGCATTATTGGTTGCGACGAAACTCTCGCGGTCATCGGGATGCATCAGTTGGAGCCAGGCGTCGCCACCATCGATTGACACGTCGTCCGGCTCATAACCGAGCATGCGCTTCCAGGTGGGTGAGGTGTAAAGCCGTCCAGCCAGCTTATCGACGTCCCATACACCCTGCTGGCCGTTTTCCAACGCAAAGGCCCAACGACTCTCGCTTTCGGCGATCGCCTCGAGCGTACGTTTCTTAAGGTCGATGTCCTCGACCTGGCAAATCAGCCGATCCGGTCGGCCGGTGCGGGGATCGATGGCAACGATGATGGAGACTTCTGCCCAGAAGACCTCTCCGGACTTGCGAACGTAACGCTTCTCGGCCTTGAAGCAGCGTAGCGTGCCATCGGCAATGCCATTGCAGAAGTGCTCCAGCCCGTTACGGTCTTCCTGGTAGGTAATGTCCTTGTAGCTGCGGCCGATAAGATCGGCTTCGTCATAGCCCGTCATGGCGCAGAAGGCGGCATTGACCTTCAGATATTGACCTTGTCCGTTGATGGTCGTCACGCCGATGCTGGCGTCATCCATCGACCGGCGGAACAGATTCTCGCTTTCGGCAAGATCATGTTCGCGCTGGCGTAAACGTTCAAGCAGCACACAGGTGGCGATCGGCAGCAATGTCCCGACCGAGACGCCAAGCGGCATCAGGACAGGTGTCCGCAACGGGTCCACCAGGCCGTAGGCAGCCATCATCGTCACGAACCATGCGCTGCCGGACAGAATTGCCATGTCGACGGGACGCAAGACGAAGCTCGCCAACAGCAGCGGCACGACAAAAAATACCGCCGGCTCTGGCAACGTCATGGTCGTCGCCAGAGCGCCGGCCGAGAACAGGACCACCATCAGGGCAAACAGGCTGTGCGTCAGCCAGGCCGGCCGCAGGCCCAGCCGTGCGGGATCTCGCTGCAGGTAGAGCAATGCCGGCAGGAAAATGGCAAAACCAGACGTCGCGCCGGCCCACCAAACGCTGAGCGGCATCGGGTTTTTCAGGTCGAGGCCAGTGGCCGACAGGGCAAGAGCGATGGCGAGACTGGTCAAGGGGGCCACGATCGTCGCCGCGAGCGCGACGGCCACTTCCAGCAGCGCTTCGTTGCGTGAGGCTTTGACCCATGCCCGCACGAGATCGACCATTAGCAGACCCATGCCCATGGTGATGCCGGCGAGCGGGAAGAAGACGGTGAGGAAGGCGGGCTCGCCATCAAGGGACCAGGCGAACAAAAACCAGCCGACCATGGCGCCAGCCACGCCAGCGATGCGATCCCCGGCCGACCGATTGGCCAGCAGGGCGACGACGACGGCGTCAGCCGGCCAAACAGGGGTCCGAACACCGGCCATCACAACGGCCGCTACCATTACCATAGACAGGCTGGCATAGAGCAGACAACAGCCCGCGAATATTCCGACGCGGCCTCTGGGGAATAGGCCTTTCAGCACCATAGCTCCATGCCATGAGACAAGAATGGAGCGACATTGGCAGGCCGACGTGAAACAACGCTTAACGTCGCTCCACTCCGGCCATGGATCTTAAGGTGCGCCGGTAAAGCCGGCTTCACTCCTCAAAAGAAAAACGCTCCACTTCGCAGACGTTGACGCCAGCCTTCGTGGCCTCCGTTCCGTCTTCAAACACGGCGCGGAAGTCATATTTGCAATAGCCCGAACCGTCGTCGATGTTGACCGTCGTTTCGCCGCCCGACGGCAGCGTATCTTCTCCGAGGATATCTTCCTGCCAATCGTTTGCGCCGGTGTTCGACGCGTAGAACTCGTGGATCGCCGTGGACGTGTTGTTGACCACAACGACACGACGATCATAGGCGCTGGCGTCCGCCGCGCTGGCAACGAAAATGGCAATGGTCAACGCCGGTGCCCAAATCTGAACGTTCATATTCGCCCCGTCCCTTTGTCTGCAGCCGGACCGGCGGAAGCCGCGTCCTGAAGACGCCATAGCAAAGCACGCCGGCAAACGGCGGTCACCTGCGACTTTCGGGGATCGCGAAATGGACCGTTCAGGAAGACCGTCAGGCGAAGACGATGGTCTTCTTGCCGTGCATCAGCACGCGTGCCTCCAGGTGCAGCTTGACCGCGCGGGCGAGCACACGGGATTCATTGTCGCGACCGACGGCGACGAGGTCCTCGGCGGAAAGCGCGTGGGTGACGCGCGACGTCTCCTGCTCGATGATCGGACCTTCGTCGAGATCGGGCGTCACGTAATGGGCGGTGGCGCCGATCAGTTTGACGCCGCGCTCATGCGCCTGATGGTAGGGGCGGGCGCCCTTGAAGGACGGCAGGAAGGAATGGTGGATATTGATGATCTTGCCGAACAGTGACGACGACAGCTTGTCGGAAAGCACCTGCATGTAGCGGGCGAGCACGACCAACTCGGCGCCGGTCTCCTCGACGAGCGCCACCACGCGCGCTTCCTGCTCCTCCTTGTTCGACTTGTCCTTGTCGACCGGCCAGCAGTAATAGGGGATGCCTTGCGCCTCGGCGAAGGGGCGGCTGTCTTCGTGGTTGGAGACGATAGCGGCCACCTCGGCCTTCAGCCAGCCGACGCGGATCTGATACATCAGATGCTGCAGGCAGTGATCGAACTTCGACACCATGATGACGATTTTCGGCGTACGGGCGGCATCGACGAGGTCAACCGTCATGCCGAAGGTCTCGATGGTCTCGGATAGCGCGGCGCGGATGGTGTCGGCGCTGAGAGCGGCCGGCGTTTCGAAAGCGATACGCATGAAGAAGCGATTGGTGACCCGATCCCAGAACTGGGCGCTTTCGGCGATGTTGCCGCCGAGGCCGGCGAGGATGGTGGTAACCGAAGCGACAATGCGCGGACGATCAGCGCAAGAGAGCGTGAGAATGTAGGTGCGCTTGTGAGCGTCGGCCATGGTAGGGAACCTCATCGGCATTTTGCTGGACGCTAGTTAGCTTGGCCCGCTTCCGGAGGAAAGGGGCTAAAGCATTCAGTTGAGGCCAGCGGTCGCGCAGGGTTTCAAACCGGCCGCTCGTCAAGCGCCACCGACTTCACCAATGCGAACACCCGCCGTCCTGGCACAAGACCAAGCTCGGCCACGGCGGCCCGGGTGACCGAAGCGGCGAGACGGCCGCCCCCCTCCAGCGTCAAGTCGACCGTCACGCTTGGGCCTGGACCGTCCGGCACACCAGCAATCGTGCCCGTCAGCACTGTTCGGATGGAGACGGCCTCCGGTCGATGCGTGGCAAGCGCCACGTCGATGGCGTGGACCAACACGTGTGCCGTCCGCCCCTCAGGTCGGATGATGCCGTTCAGCCAGACGATGCCGGCCGGCGTTTCGACCGGCGTCAGTTGGAACGCTTCGTTTGGCTTGCCGAGCCGACCCTCGACGACCGATATGATCTCGAACCGGTCGGCGGCAACGCGGAACACATCGGCGGGTGAACCTTCGCGCGCGACCTTGCCGGCATCGAGCACCACCACCTTTTCGGCAAGCCGCGCCACCTCCTCGACAGCGTGGCTGACGTAAATGATGGGAATGCCGAACTCGTCTCGCAGAGTTTCAATAAGCGGCAAGATCTCGAGACGGCGCGCCGCGTCCAGAGACGCCAGCGGTTCGTCCATCAGCAGCAGGCGCGGCGAGGCGAGCAGCGCCCGGCCAATGGCGACGCGCTGCTGCTCGCCGCCACTGAGCGTGGCCGGATGGCGGTCGAGCAGATGGCCGATGCCGAGGGTATCGATCACCGGCCCTTCGGCGACGCGCTGTTCCCGTCTCGGCGTGAACAACCGGCCATAGCGGAGGTTGTGCCGGACGGAAAGATGCGGGAACAGCCGCGCTTCCTGGAATACTACGCCGATGCGACGGCGGTGCGGTGGCATATGACGGCTTTCGCCGTCGGCAAGAACGGCGCCATCGAGCATGACGCGACCAGTCCCAAGTCGCGTCAGTCCGGCAATCACCTTGATCACCGACGACTTGCCAGACCCGGACGGCCCGAACAGTGCCGTAATGCCACCGCCGCCGGAAAAGTCTATATCAAGCAAAAAGTTGCCGATACGTTGGTGGATCTCCACGTCGATCACGAGGAGGCCCTCCTGAACCAACGGGCAATGATCTCGGAAGCGACGAGGGCCGCGAGCCCTATGCCGGCGGCGATCACCGAAAGCATGAGCGCCTCGCCGTCGCCTTCGGGACTCTGGCTGGCCGTGTAGATCGCCGAGGCGATGGTGCGCGTCTCTCCGGGAATATTGGAAACGAAGGTGATGGTGGCGCCGAATTCGCCGAGCGCCTTGGCAAAACCCAGCGTCGCCCCGACCAAGATACCTGGCATCGAAAGCGGCAGCGTCACCAGGAAGAAGGTGGCGACCGGGCTGGCACCCAGTGTGCCGGACGCCTGTTCCAGGCGGGTGTCAACCGACTCTATGGACAGCCGGATGGCGCGGACGATGATCGGCAGCGACATCACCACGGCGGCGACGACGGCGCCTGTCCAGCGGAAAGCGAAGACGATGCCGAAATGCTG
>JAGSYV010000198.1 GCA_018262505.1 Pseudomonadota bacterium | reverse complement strand
GGGCGATGGTGTGGTCGCGGAAAATGTTGATGGCACGCGCCATGGCGCCGATCTCATCGGTTCGGTCGGCGCCTTCGACGGCAACTGACGTGTCGCCGGCGGCTAGCGCCTCCATGCGATGAGCCATGTTGCCGATAGGCTTAGCCAGTGTGTGGGCGAGATAGCCGACGCAACCGAGCCCAATGAGCAGAGCGATGACTGAGGCTCCGATCAGCGTGAAGGCGTTTGCTCGAGCATCGGCGGCCAAGGTGGCCTCTGGCACCGTCATGACCAGGGTCCAGCTTTCCTTCACGCCGGGGAAGGTGACCTTGGCGGTCGTCAGATAGGTTGGGATGCCATTGATCTCGACCGTGCCGCCGCTACCTGAGGGCATGGCGAGAGCGGCCTTTGCAAGATCATCGTCGGCGGTCTTGCCGATCAACGATTCGTCGGGATTGGCCACCCAGAGATTATCGGTGCCGATCAACCGGACGGCGCCTGTGTCGAAAGGCTTTAGCGAGGAGACAAAGGCCGAGACCTTGGTGAGGGGCAAGTCGGCAGTCGCGATACCGATCGGCGTGCCGGAACGATGCACGACAAGGGATAGCGTCGCCATCAAGGTGTCCTTGCCGTCAATCGGGTAGATGTAGGGGGCGGTGATCAGGTCGCGATTCTCGCGCAAGGGCAGGTCGTACCAGCCCTCGGTTCCGGCTTCCTTGGTCATGACCAGCTTTTCGATGGCAACCGAACCATCGGCGCGATGATAGAAATAGGGGACGAAACGGCCCGTTGCATCGGAGTAGGCATGCGCCTCGAAGTCGGCGTCCTGGCCGTCAAGGGCGTTGGGCTCGAAGGCGAGCGTTGTGCCCAGGAGTTCCGGGTGGGCGGATACGACCGAGGTCACCAACCGCCCGAGACCGTCGCGATCGGCTTTGCCCTCAGCAACCAGGCCTTCCACGGCACGGGCAATGGTCGTTCCGACCATGTAGGCATCACCGACCTTGCCGCGGATATCGAGCGAATAGCCGGTCATGAGATCCGAGGCGCGTCGTTCGGCATTGGCATATTCGCTCTTCATGGCCATGAACGCCGCGAGCGCGGTAAGGGTGCCGAGCGCCACCGCGAGCAGCAGACCAATCGCGGCGATGAGCTTGGTGCGGAGGGGAAGGTTGCGAAGGCGCATGTCAGTCTCTGTCGTTAACAATGACGATGAGCCATGCTGAGCCGTCAGAGGTTAACCGTATGTGACGTTTTGCCGTTTCCGGTCGCGGTCACGTGAGAAATATTGATGTTCACGATTTTGAGTCTAGCTCTTGGCCTTGCACAAGGAGACCTAAGGTAGAAAGCGCCGGACTATTTTTTCCGTAGTTGCAAAGGCCCCTTTCGAACGACCGCCGATAAACGGGAGTTGGAGTCACTGACGTTTCGCCGTGAACGTCGTCCGCCTCGGCGGCTACTGGCTGAACGGCCAGCCACTCGGCCGCGACCTCGAAGCCGCCCTCGGCCGTCCGGTGCGGCTCGCCAATGACGGCAATTGCCTCGCCGTCTCCGAGGCGATCGACGGCGCCGGCGCCGGGCTCGATGTGGTGGTCGGCATCATCCTCGGCACCGGCCATGACGGTGGCATCGCCCTCAAGGGCAAGAGCCACGCCGGCTTTCAGGGCCTCGCCGGCGAGATCGGTCACTATTCGCTGCCCTGGCCGAAGGAGGGCGAGTATCCTGGCCCCAAGTGCTGGTGCGGCCGCAGCGGCTGCCTGGAGATGTTCTGCTCGGGCACCGGCTTCGAGCTCGACTACAAGACCACCACCGGCACCGCCCGCAAAGCGTCGGAGGTGGTCGACCTCAAGCGGGCCGGCGATCCCACGGCCGTAGCGGTCTACGGCCGCTATGTCGATCGGCTTGCCCGGTCGCTGGCGCTGATCATCGACCTCATCGACCCCGACGTGTTCGTGCTGGGTGGCGGCATGAGCAATGTCGACGAGCTCTACGACGACGTGCCGAAGCTGCTGTCGAGCCGCACCAATCTCTGGGGCGGCGAAGGTAGCCGGCTTGTCTTCACCGACAGCGTGGCGACGCCGATCCGCAAGGCCAAACATGGCGACAGCTCAGGCGTCCGGGGCGCGGCGTTTCTCTGGAAAGACTAAGCTGTTGATGGGCGGCGGTTGTCTTCCGCCGCCCGGCTCTGTCAGAGGCTGACCCAGCGGCCGCTTTTCGTCGACTCGACGATGGCGTCCAGAATCTTCATCATCTTGATCGCGTCGTTCTGGTCGTAGGGCAGCGGCTCGACACCGCGGATCGCCTTGGCGAAGGCCTCGCCCTCAAGGCCGTACTGATCGCAGGCCGGCAGGCGAATCTCCTCAATCTCGGCATCGCCCAGTGCCGTGCCGCGATCAAGCCGAATGATTGTCTCTGCCATGGCTGGCGCGTTGAAGGGAATCAGAACCTCGATGCGGCCGGTGGAGCCGACGATGTTGACGCGCTGATGCGGCACCGTCTGAGTACCGACAGTGAATGTCAGGTGCCGTCCATCGCCGAAATCGAGGATCGCCGACGTCAGAACGTCGGTGCCGAACTTGGGATCGAGGTCGATCAGGCCAATCACTCGCTTCGGTTCGGCATCGAACACGAAACGACCGGTGACGATGGGATAGACGCCGATGTCCCAGAGGCCGCCGCCGCCGTTCTCCGGCTTGTTGCGGATATTGGCGGGATCGTCGAGGAAATAGGAAAAGAAAGCCTGCGCGGCTGCGACTTTGCCGATGGCGCCGGCGCGGACCAGTTCGCGCGCCTTCAGCCACTGCGGATGATGGCGGACCATGAAGGCTTCGAGATAGACGATGCCTTGGGGCAAGGCGGCGAGGCGCTCGGCATCCCTGGCGTTCATTGCCGCCGGCTTTTCGCTGAGCACATGCTTGCCGGCGCGAGCGGCGGCCAGCGCCAGATCGACGTGGCTGTCGTTCGGCGTTGGAATATAGACCGCTTCGATGGTTGGGTCGGCGAACAGCGCCTCGTAGGAGCCGTGGGCGACGGGAATGCCGAGCGCGGCGGCCGTCGTCTTCGCTGTGTCGATGTTACGCGAGGCGATAGCCGCCACCTCCAGCCAAGGCGTGGTGCGGAAGCCGGGGATCACCTTCTCGCGAGCGATCCTTGCGGTGGAAACGACGCCGATGCGGACCGGCTGGTGCGTGGACATAAGTGCCTCCCTTTTGTTTTGTACGACTTATAGGGGAGGGCTGGCAGGAAGGAAAGCGGCCGTCGAGCGGCCCAGCGACCGGGCGATGTCCACCTGCGACAGAACGACAGCTGGTGCACGCTCGGTAACCGGTGCGGGCCAGGAATGCAGAAAAGCCAGCGGAAAATCAGGGTGTTGCGATCTTGTGGCTTTTAGACGGCAAATATGAGTAAAACACCATAGTTTTCAATCACAAACGCGCTACTTTAAAATGCCTCTAAGAAAGGCTTGCATTTCACGGCGGATGTGTCGATATTGCTGCCTGTCCCCTCCAAATCCACTTTTAACGAGGATATTCAGCATGCTCGGTATTGGCGACAAGCTCCCTTCCTTCTCCGTCACCGGCGTCAAGCCCGGCTTCAATAATCACGTCGAAGGGGGCGTCTCCGCGTTCGAAGAAATCACCGAAGCGTCCTTCCCGGGCAAGTGGAAGGTGATCTTCTTCTATCCCAAGGACTTCACCTTCGTCTGTCCGACCGAGATCGCCGAGTTCGCCCGTCTCGCCAAGGACTTCGAGGATCGCGACGCCGTCGTGCTCGGCGGTTCGACCGACAACGAGTTCGTCAAGCTGGCCTGGCGGCGTGATCACAAGGACCTCGACAAGCTGCCGATCTGGTCGTTTGCCGACACCACCGGTTCGCTGGTCGACGGCCTCGGCGTGCGGTCGCCGGCCGGCGTCGCCTATCGCGTGACGGTGATCGTCGATCCCGACAATACGATCCAGCACATCTATGGCACCAACCTCAATGTCGGTCGCAACCCGAAGGACACGCTGCGCGTTCTCGACGCCCTGCAGACCGACGAGCTTTGCGCCTGCAACCGCGAGGTCGGCGGCGACACGCTGAAGGCTGCGTGATGTCGATCGCCAGCCTCCAGGAAAGACTGCCCGGCTATGCCCGCGACGTGAAGCTGAACCTCTCGGCCATGGCCGAGGACGACAGCATGACGCCGCAGCAGAAATATGGGCTGTTCGTTGCCTGTGGCCATGCGACGCGCAATGCCGACGTCGCGGCGGCGCTCGAAGGAGAGGCGGCCAGCCACCTCTCCGCCGAGGCGCTGGACGCCGCCCGTGGCGCTGGCGTGCTGATGGGCATGAACAATGTCTACTATCGCTTCCTGCACCTGACCTCGAACCCGGAATACCGGACCATGCCGGCGCGCTTGCGCATGCAGCTGATCGGTAAGCCGGGCGTCGACAAGGTCGACTTCGAGCTGTGGTGCCTCGCCGTCTCGGCGATCAACGGCTGCGGTATGTGCATGGACAGCCACGAGAGGGTGGTGCGCGAGGGTGGCCTGTCGGCCTCGGCGGTGCAGACCGCCGTTCGCTTCGCCGCCATCATCCAGTCGGCGGCAGTGGGTCTCGAAACGGCGGCGGTGGTGGCCGCCTGATCCTCGGGCTTCCCAGCAAGAGCGAGCGCCCGGCCGGACACCATCCGGTCGGGCGTTTTGTTACCACTGATCGCTGAACGGAAGTCCCTCGTTCAATTCGGCAAGGCGGCGTCGCGTTGCGGCGGTCGTGCCGTCCGGCAGGGCGCTGGTCGGAAAGAACCCTATCTCGACGATCTCGTGGTTGGGGCGGAAGGTGTGCCGCATCACGCAGGCCGGCATGTGGTAGAGGGCGACGTGGTCGCGCCCGGCTATGGCGGGGTTGAAGTAAAGACCGAGAAAGCGAGCGGGCACCGTCGCTTCATATCCAGTCTCTTCGAGAAGCTCGCGACGGGCGGCGGTCTCCGCCGTTTCGCCTGCATGAACGCCGCCGCCGGGCAGGTGCCAGCCGGACACATAAGTGTGGCGGACCAGAAGCACGCGCCCCTCGTCGAAGGTAATGGCGCGCACGCCCAGCGTAGTCCCGCCCCACAAGCGTACGGCCAGGGATCGGGCTTGTCCGACAATAGGTTGCATCGCATCAATGAGACTGAGACGGGTCATGAAATCCTCATGTCAGGCCATAGCGAAGGTTGGAAACCCTTCGAGAGGGTGCCATAGCCTTTCGTATAGGTCATACTTTGGGTCAACCACTTTCAACTCAAAGGAAAGCTCAGTGTTTAGCCTCATGGCAAAAACAATGTGCATTTGTTATAGTCAGAAGAAGGCTATCATGTTTTCCCTCTTCCGCCGTCGCTTCAACCGTGCTCAGCGTTATAGTTGGGTGTCGGCCGTCGACGCGAACAATCCCCATATTGTCGCCGCCGTGCTGACCTTCTGGGGGCGTTAGTCCAGATCCGGACGCGCAACGGTTCGAGGCGTGAACCAACTTCATGAGCATACCATTCGGGGCGGATTGCCAAGCGGTGATCCGCCCCTTGCTTTGGCGGCATTCGCCTTTACCGGCGGGCAGGCATCGGCTACCCAAGGGGTATGTTCCGCCTGATCCACATTTCCGATCTGCATCTCGGCCCGCTGCCGGCGGCGCGCATCCGCGATCTCGCCTCCAAACGCATTCTCGGCTACGTCAACTGGCGACGCAACCGGTCGCGCGCCTTTGGCGATGATATCGAAGCGGCACTCATCGAGGCGATCGCCGCCGAACGGCCCGATCATGTCGTGGTGACGGGCGATCTCGTCAACATCGCGCTGACCGGTGAATATGCCACCGCCTCCGCCTTTCTCGGCCTGCTGGGATCGGGCGACGTGGTCAGTGCCATTCCGGGCAATCACGACGCCTATGTGCCCGGCGCCGCCCGCCGGGCGCGGAAAGCCTGGGCTTCCTACATGACGGCCGACGTCGGCGAAGCGGACGGCTGGCCCTACGTGCGGCGGCGAGGCGATGTCGCCATTGTTGGCGCGTCGTCGGCTATCGCCTCGGGGCCGTTCATGGCGACGGGAACCTTCTCCGCGGAGCAGGAGCTGCGGCTGGCGATGGCGCTCGACAAGCTCGGCCGGGCCGGTCTCTGCCGTGTGGTGCTGATCCACCATCCGCCGGTCAAGGGCGCGACGGCCTGGCACAAGCGGCTCACTGGCGCCTCGCGTTTCCGCAAGGTG
>JAGSYV010000197.1 GCA_018262505.1 Pseudomonadota bacterium | reverse complement strand
GTGCCGGGGCGCACCTTCCTCGCTTTCGTCGAGGTAAGAGCTTGAGTAAGATGACATTGCCTCTCGGGGAGTGACAGGGAATGCAGACCAAGACAATCGCCACCAAGCCGATCGACGGCCAGAAGCCGGGAACCTCCGGCCTCCGGAAGAAAACCCGGGCGTTCATGCAGCCGGGCTATCTTGAGAATTACGTCGAAGCGATTTTCGCCGGCGTCGGCGGCGTTGCCAGCAAGGTGCTGGTCATCGGCGGCGACGGCCGATTCTTCAACGACAAGGCCATCCAGACCATCATCAAGATGGCGGTGGCCCACGGCGTCAAGAAGTTGGTGATCGGCAAGGGCGGTCTGTTCTCGACGCCTGCCGCCTCCAACGTCATTCGCAAACTCGGCGCCTTCGGCGGTATCGTTCTGTCGGCCAGCCATAACCCTGGCGGCGAGGACGGCGACTTCGGCATCAAGTTCAACGGAGCGAACGGCGGGCCGGCGCCTGAAAACGTCACCGATGCCATTTTCGCGGCGACCAAGACCATCACTGAATATCGGATCGCCGACATTGCCGACATCGATCTCGATCGACTGGGCGTTTCCAAGGCTGGCGATACCGAGATCGAAGTGGTCGATCCGGTTGCCGACTATGTCGAACTGATGGAAAAGCTGTTCGACTTCGACAAGATTGCAGCTCTGATCAAGTCGGGCTTTACCTTGCGCTTTGATGCCATGCACGCCGCCACCGGCCCCTATGCCAAGGCAATCCTGGAAGGTAAGCTCGGCGCTGCCGCCGGCAGCGTCATCAACGCCGTGCCGCTGCCCGATTTCGGCGGCGGCCATCCCGACCCGAATCCGATCTACGCCAAGGACCTCTACGATTTCATGGCCTCGCCCGAGGCGGCCGATTTCGGCGCCGCTTCGGACGGTGACGGCGACCGCAACATCGTCATCGGCCGCGGCGCCGTGGTCACGCCGTCGGACAGCTTGGCGCTGCTCGCCGCCAATGCCCATCTCGCCAAAGGTTATGCCAAGGGTCTCGCCGGCGTTGCCCGTTCGATGCCGACCTCCGGCGCCGTTGACCGCGTTGCTGCCAAGAAGGGCCTCGACTGCTACGAGACGCCGACCGGCTGGAAGTTCTTCGGTAATCTGCTCGACGCCGGCAAGGTGACGCTGTGCGGTGAGGAAAGCGCCGGCACCGGTTCCGATCATGTGCGCGAGAAGGATGGCCTCTGGGCGGTTCTCCTCTGGCTCAACATCCTGGCCGTGCGGGGCGAAAGCCTCAAAGACATTCAGGAAAAGCACTGGGCCGAATATGGCCGCACCTTCTACACCCGCCACGACTACGAGGCGGTGGAGACTGCGGCCGCTGAGGGCCTGGTGAACAGGCTGCGCGACATGCTGCCGACGCTGCCGGGCACCAAGGTGGCCGGCCTTGAAGTGGCGAGCGCCGACGATTTTGCCTACAACGACCCGGTCGACGGCTCGGTGACCAAGAAGCAGGGTATCCGTATCCTGTTCAAGGGCGGCGAGCGCGTGGTGTTTCGTCTGTCGGGTACCGGCACCGAAGGGGCGACGCTCCGCGTCTACCTCGAAAGCTTCGAGCCCGACGTGACGAAGCATGGTCTGAACGCCCAGGTGGCGCTGGCCAAGGTGATCGAGGCGGCGGACAAGCTGGCGGAGATCAAGGCACGCACCGGTCGTCAGGCTCCGGACGTCATCACCTGAGGAACGGTCCCACCTGTTTCAGTGAACGAAGCCCGGGCTCTGGCCCGGGCTTTTTTGTCAGTGCGACAGGAACACGCCGCTGTTCGTCGTGGTGGTGGTCGTCGTGCCATTGGAGATCGCCGAGGTGTCTGGCGACAGGTTCCAGGTTGTCTGGTTCAGGATCAGCGAGTCGGCGACGACGGTGACCTGGTCGAGCGCTGCCGTCATGCCGGAATTCATGGTGAGCTGCCGGCTCGGCAGATGAATGAGACCGGAGAGTGTGTGACCCGGGCTGTCATTCCATGGCCATTGCGATACGTAGCTATTGGCCGTGGTCTCATACATCAGAATGTTGGCGTAGTTGCCGGTGGTTGGCGCCTTGAGATAAGTGCCGGCGCCCGAGTTGAACTGGAATTTCGACGTGTCGGCGAAATAGAAGGTGACGTCGGTGCCCTGCAAGGTGCCCCGGATGTTCCAGTCGCCACCCTTGATGATGTAGAGGCCGGGGCTGAAGGTCGATACGGTCCTGGAATTGTTGAAGTTGACGCCGCCGCAATGCACACCCGGCTGGAAGGTGTAGGTCGCAGCGTCGATATTCCGGCTGTTGTAGGTGCAACTCCGCACGGTGACGGCGGGTAGCGTGGACGCGTAGGGATCGCTCGCCGGCGAACAGCCCTTCTCGAGGTTGGGGTGCGTGCCGCCATTGTCGATGATGCTGGCGCTCTTGATGCAGATCTTCTTCGAGTTGATCGTGGTGCCAGAGTTGAAAATGGCCGCGCCACTGGCGCTCGACTGCACGTGAATCTCGCAGTTGGAGGCATTCACGACCGCGCCCGAGTTGACCAGCAGCGCCTGAGAATTCTTCGAAGTGAGTAGGATGCAGACGGTGCCGGCCGCAGCTGTCGTCGCGGTGGACGTCTTGGGAGTCGCTTTGGCTGTGACCCCGACGGACGTGTCGTTTATGCCGATGATGCCCATGAAGGATAAGGGCACGGTGATGGTCGCCGAGCCTGAAACACTGCCGTCGTTATTGCGGACGAAGCTGGAGTTGAGATTTTCCTCAGCTACGCCGGTGTCAGTGAGGTTGGCGGCGAGGGTCGCGCGACCGGTATCGACATAGCCCGAGCCCGTCGTGAGAGCCGCGCGGATGGTTGCCTGATCGAGGGATCCCTGGAGGATTTCTCGTGCTCGCAATGCTTGAGCGAGATCCACCGCGGCGCCAACCGCCAGCACCAGCGCAACCAAGGCGATGGCCATGATCACGCCAATCGAGCCGTGGAGATCGTTCGCCAGCTTACGAAGGTCGAGAAGCGTACCGGACCGTTCGGAAATACGGTGGCCAGACATCATTCCAACCTCATGCAGTTCCTGGGGGCGGCAAGCGATTTGGCGCAACCCCAGAGATATCGTTGTCAATCTCGCGGCCAGCACCGCGCAGACAGGGCTTTTGTGACATCTTGAACGTTACGACTTGAATAATTGTTTTGCCGCATAGCTAAATTTTTATGCGATTACCAATAAAGGCGCTGTGGGGTGTTGAGTCCCTCAACGATGCTCAGGGTTCGCTGACCGGCTTTTTCGCAACCTGCCCAATTCTTGGGTGACAAAGGGTTTTTAGCGGCAGTAAAAGGGCGCACCAAACGAAGCCGTCGCCGGAGAGAAAGATTGTCGCTCGAAACCGTGACCACGATCGCCGGACTCCGTGAGCGGCTCAAGCCGGCGCGACAGGCGGGGAAGAGCGTCGGTCTGGTGCCGACAATGGGCTACCTTCATCGAGGCCACGCCACACTCGTCGATCACGCGCGCGCCGACACCGACGTCGTCGTGACGTCGATCTTCGTCAATCCGCTGCAGTTCGGCCCCAACGAGGACTTCGCCCGCTATCCGCGCGACCTCGACGCCGACTGCCGGCTGCTCGCCGCCCACGGTGCCGATATCGTCTTCGCGCCGTCGGTCGAGGAGATGTATCCCCGGCCGATCGCCACTCACATAGAGGTGGAGAGCCTTTCGGCGCGCCTCGAGGGCGAGCGCAGGCCAGGCCATTTTCGCGGCGTCGCCACCGTTGTGGGCAAGCTCTTCAATATCGTCCAACCGAACCGCGCCTATTTTGGCGAAAAGGACTACCAGCAGCTTCAGGTGATCCGCCGCATGGTGGCCGATCTGTCGTTTCCGCTGGAGATCGTCGGCGTGCCGACCGTCCGCGACAAGGATGGCGTCGCACTGTCGTCGCGCAACGTCTATCTGTCGCCGGTCGAGCGGGCGGCCGCGCCTGTGCTCAGTCGCTCGCTGGCCGCCGCCGCCGAAGCCATCGACGGCGGAGCTGTCGATCCCCTCGACATCGAGGCGGTAATCCGTCGCGCTCTGGCCGCCGAGCCAATGGCCGAGCCCGACCTTGTCGCCGTCACGGCGGCGGATACGCTAGAGCCCGTTGATCCGAAGGTGCCACCGCCAGCGATTGCATTGATGATAGCCGTCCGTATCGGCCGCACGCGCCTGATCGACCAGCGCGTCGTAGCCGTTCCCTGAAGAAACACAGCCGGACGATCGTCCCGGAGGTTTTGCCATGAGTGCTCCCGTCCGCTCCCGCCGCACCTCGGTCGCCGACATCAAGGCCCTGAAGGGCGTGCGCCCGATCGTCAGCCTCACGGCCTATACGGCGCCGATGGCGGCGCTGCTCGATCCGCATGTCGACTTTCTGCTGATCGGCGATTCACTTGGCATGGTGGTTTACGGCTTCGAGACGACGCTGCCGGTGACGCTCGAACTGATGATCGCCCATGGTGCCGCCGTCGTGCGCGGCTCGGCGACATCGCTGGTGGTTGTCGATATGCCCTTCGGCTCCTATCAGGAAGGGCGAGAGCAGGCCTTCCGCTCGGCTTCGCGCGTCCTCGCCGAAACCGGCGCCCAGGCGGTGAAGCTCGAAGGTGGTGAAGAGATGGGCGAGACCATACGCTTTCTCACCGAGCGCGGCGTGCCCGTGCTCGGCCACATCGGCCTCACGCCGCAGATGGTCAACGTCTACGGCGGCTACAAGACGCAAGGGCGCAACCAGTTTCAGGCCGCCAAGATCAAGGCGGACGCCCGCGCCGTCGCCGAAGCCGGTGCCTTCGGTTTCGTGCTGGAAGGAACCATGGAGCCGCTCGCCCGGGAGATTGCCGCCGAAGCGCCGATTCCGGTCATCGGCATCGGCGCCTCGCCTCAATGCGATGGCCAGATTCTGGTCAGCGAGGATATGCTCGGCCTTTTCAACGAATTCATCCCTCGGCACGTCAAGCGCTTCGCCAACTTGGGCGAGGAGGTGTCGAAGGCTGCGGCTGCCTATGCCGAGGAAGTCAAGGCGCGCAGCTTCCCCGGCCTTGAGCATACTTTCCAACCGAAGGTTTGAGCTCCACTTGGACCAAGTGATGAGCGCTGATCTGTCTTCCGACGTTCGGCGTGCGGCCTGTTGCCGTTGGTCATCCTCGCACCATTACGGTGCTCAGTGCGTATGCGCCCCTCTCCAGTCAAGTTCATTAGCGTCTACGTGAAAATACGTGACACGATCGGTGTTGTTCGCATGAATTTCTACGCGCTGTTGTCCGTTTTGCCGGAACGTCCGCTGCAGCTTTTCTTAAGTAACCTGGTCTCTGGATAAAAACGTTTCGATTATCATTTGCGCATGTGTAGTTTGTGGTCATTTCAAGGCGCTTTGCGATTGACCATCGGCATAATTTGTAATCTAGTAATTGAAGAGCCTGTCGTTTCGGCAGGCGTGGAGCGAGTGCCATTGGTTTCTATCCGGCGGCCGAACGTACCGCGGGTTAGCCTTTGGAAATCGCTTCGAACTAGGCTCGGTGGATTGCGTGTGCTTCGGCGTTTCGACGATCGGAGCGGGTGGCAACAACAATAAAAGCACCTGCGCGCCGGGCTTCGTTGGTCATCAGGGGAGACATTCATGCGTTCCAACACATTCAAGACTCTGCTGCTCGGGGCTGCGTTCTTGGGGGCCGGTGCCGTGGTTGCTTCGGCCGGCACGCTCGACGAGGTCAAGGCCAAGGGGTTCGTGCAATGCGGTGTCAACGGCACCGGCCTTGCCGGCTTCGGCGCGCCGGATGACGCTGGCAACTGGAAGGGCCTCGATGTCGACGCCTGCCGTGCCGTCGCCGCCGCCGTCTTTGGCGATCCGGCCAAGGTGAAGTTTACCGGCCTCTCGGCCAAGGAGCGTTTCACGGCCTTGCAGTCGAAGGAAATCGACATGCTGGCTCGCAACTCCACGGCGACGATGAGCCGCGACACGCAGCTTGGCATCACCTTCACCGGCATCAACTACTATGACGGCCAGGGCTTCATGGTGAAGAAGTCGCTTGGCGTCTCCTCGGCCAAGGATCTCAATGGCGCTTCGGTCTGCGTGCAGTCCGGTACAACCACCGAGCTCAACCTTGCCGACTACTTCAAGTCGAACGGCCTGACGTTCAACGCCGTGGTGTTTGAGAAGCAGGAAGAGGCGGACGCCGCTTACGACGCCGGCCGTTGCGACGCCTACACCACTGACGCCTCAGGGCTTTATTCGATCCGCCTGAAGATGACCAACCCGGACGACAGCATGGTGCTGCCGGAGATCATTTCCAAGGAGCCGCTCGGGCCGGCCGTTCGCCAGGGTGACGACCAGTGGGAATCCATCGTCCGCTGGACCCATTATGCCATGCTGACCGCCGAAGAGTTTGGCGTGACGCAGGCTAACGTCGACGAGATGAAGAAGTCGGAGAATCCCGAGATACAGCGCCTGCTCGGCGTTGGCGAGGGCGTCGATTTCGGTACGCCGATCGGTCTCAACAAGGACTGGGCCTACAATATCATCAAGGGCGTCGGCAATTACGGCGAGTCCTTTGAGCGCAACGT
>JAGSYV010000085.1 GCA_018262505.1 Pseudomonadota bacterium | reverse complement strand
CAATCCATTATCGGGATACTCCGTGCCCCAGCGTCCCCTAGAGCTTGCTCGCATCGAAACGGCGACCGACGAAGCTATTCGTCTCGCCGCCAACCATATCCGGCAGGGTGATCTCGTCGCCTTTCCGACAGAAACCGTCTATGGCCTCGGCGCTGATGCGACGCAGGGTCAAGCCGTCGCCGCCATCTACGAAGCCAAGGGACGCCCCTCCTTCAATCCGCTGATTGCCCATGTCGACAGCATCGCCATGGCGGAGACGCTGGTCGTCTTCGACCCGCTGTCGCGACGGCTCGCCGAGACCTTCTGGCCGGGCCCGCTGACGCTGGTGTTGCCGGAGCGGCCGGATTGCCCAGTCTCCTCGCTAGCCACCGCCGGCCTCGACACGCTCGCCGTGCGCATGCCGGCGCACCGGGTGGCGCTCGATCTGATCCGCGCCGCCGGCGTGCCGATTGTCGCGCCCAGCGCCAACACCTCCGGTCACGTCAGTCCCACGTCCGCGGCCCACGTCTATGGCGATCTTTCCCGCCGCATCCCGCTGATTCTCGATGGAGGCCGGACCGAGGTTGGTCTCGAATCGACCATTCTGCAGATCCGCGACGATATCCCCTATCTCCTGCGTCCGGGCGGCCTCGCTCGCGAGGACATCGAAGCGGCGATTGGAATGGCCGTCGTCCGTTCGGAAGGCGATCCGTCCGCCGCACCGGTAGCGCCCGGCATGCTCGCCTCCCATTATGCGCCACAGGCTCGCGTCCGGCTGGACGCCCGCCGCGTCGAGCCCCGCGAGGCACTGCTCGCCTTCGGTGGCGCGTCGATTCACGGCGTCGCGGAGGCCGCACGCGTCTTCAATCTCAGCCCCTCAGGCAACCTGCGCGAAGCGGCGGCCAATCTGTTCGACATGCTGCGCCGGGCCGACGGCGACGACATCACCGGCATTGCCGTGGCGCCAATTCCCACTCATGGGCTCGGCGAAGCCATCCGCGACCGGCTGACGCGGGCAGCGGCGCCACGCTAGTGCACCGGTCCAATCGGATGCTACAGGCCGAAGGCCTGCATCCGATTGGATAAGCCGCTGCACCAACAAAGGAATCTAGTGCACGTCGCTCCGCGCTTCGTGAATCTTTCGTACGCGTCAGTGCACTAGAGTCACGCGCCGGCGGAAAACTCATTCTCCCCTTTCCGTAAGGCGCTAAGCCTTCCTGCCACCTTGACGGCGCGGCCGCGGCGGCATCCTCTGTCTCAGGACTATCACGGACGCCACGAGGCGCCTTCCGGAGAGGGGCGTATGCGGACACTTTTCCTGAGCCACCCGCGTTATCGTGACCACCTTGCCCCCGAAAACCACCCTGAGCAGCCGGAGCGCATGGCGGCCATCGAGCGACGGCTCGAGGGCGAGGACTTCCAACATTTGATCCGCGACATGGCACGGCCGGTCACCGATACGGAGATCCAGCGCGTTCATCCGGCCGCCTATGTCGATCACATCCGCATTCAGGCGCCGCATGTTGGTCTCCTGTCGATCAGCAGCGACACCATCCTGTCGAACGGCACTTACGAAGCGGCGCGGCTCGCTGCCGGTGCCGCCTGCCTCGCCGTCGACGAGGTGATGACCGGCCTCGTCGACAACGCCTTTTCCGCCGCCCGCCCACCCGGTCACCACGCCAGCGCACGGCAGGCCATGGGCTTCTGCTTCTTCAACCATGCCGCCATCGCCGCCCGCCACGCCCAAGTCGCGCATGGGGCGGAACGCGTCGCCATCGTCGATTTCGATGTCCATCACGGCAATGGCACGCAAAACATCTTCTATTCCGACGAAACGGTGTTCTACGCCTCGCTCCACCAGGCCCAGCTGTTTCCGGGCACCGGAGAAACCTCGGAGACCGGGATCGCCGGCAATATCCTCAATGTGCCGCTCGACGCCGGCGCCAACGGGGCAGTCATGATCGAGGCAATGACAACCGCCGTGCTGCCAGCCGTCGAAGCCTTCCGGCCCGATCTCCTGATATTGTCTGCAGGCTTCGATGCGCACTATCGCGACCCTCTTGGCGACCTCAACCTCGTCGAGGCCGATTTCGCCGTCCTGACCCGCGCCGTGATGGAAATCGCAGATCGCGTCTGTGGCGGCCGCATCGTCTCCCTGCTGGAAGGCGGCTACGACGTCGACGCTCTCGGCCTGTCGGTCGCCGCCCATGTCTCCGCCCTGATGGGGCACTGAGTCGTTCGAACAACGCCGCGCGGGGCCGCGTAATCGGAAAAACGTTTGTTTCCAATCACTGCCCCGGTAGCGGCGCCTTGAGTTTTCACAGCCATGCGCGGTGACTTCGCCAGGACTTGATTGCCATCAACTCTCGTCATGGGCGGTGAGACAGCCCCGTTCGTCGAGAGCTCCCCCCTTGGGAGGGCACGCAATCCAAATGCCAGGGGATCTTTTGCTTAATGAGTGGTTAAGATTTTCTTGGGATGATCATTTGCTTTGCGTCACGCCCATTACTTGATTAGCTTTTAGTCTCAGGCATAAGCAAAGCAAATGTCGCATTTTGGTCACGCATTCAAAAATCTATTTCAGCCTAAGAAGAAATCCGAACCGCATGAATGCTGCCCGCCCTTGTTCAGCCGCATTCGGAGGCATAATATATGAGCGTGGAAGACGTAATTTAGACACGACACTCCCGAACGAATACATAAGACAAACCACGTACCCGGCGACGGGGTAGGACGGTACCCAGATGGTCAAGCAGGCTGATGCTGTTAACAAAGGCCAGATCCAACAAGGCAGCGAGCTGGAGCTCGACGCCCAGTATCATGAGATCGGCATTCCGGCGGTGAACGCCGCGGCACGCGCAATGCGTCGTCAGGTGCAGCAGAAGGACTATACGACGACCCAGCAGACCGCTCCGATGTTCTCCTACGAGGACTGAGCGAACGATCCTCCGGGGCTGGCGCCTATTGCAGCCGGCCCGGCAGTGAACCTTTTTTCAGATTTACTTCGGAGGCTCGACGCACCGGACCTTGATGGTTTCGTGCGTGAGGAAGGGCTTGTGCCTCTTGGGTAAATAACTGAATTCGTCGAAGGCCGGTGCCCCTGCTCCGGCCTTCGACGTTTATAGAAGCGGTCTTGCTGCGCTGCATTACCCGCCGTGCATCTTATCGGCGCCGTTCATCGGCATGGCATCGTGGTCGCCAGCCTTGTGATCCTTCGCCTTGGCGTCGATCGCCTCGACCGCGAATTCAACAGGCACCTCGCCGGCTTTCTCGAAAATCAGCGACCCTTTCACTTTGGTGCCGGATTCAAGCGGTGCCGTCAGCTTCATGAACATCAGGTGGTAGGAGCCGGGCTTCAACTCGACGGTCGCGCCCGCCGGAATATCGAGCCCCCCTTCGAGCTGCCGCATCTTCATGACGTCGCCTTCCATCTTCATCTCGTGCACTTCGGCGCGTCCGGCCAGCGCGAAGCTGCCACCGGTCAGCCGGTCCGCCTCGCGACCGGTGTTGACGATGGTCACGAAACCGCCCCCCATCTCAGCGCCCTTGGCGGTGGCCCGCGTCCACGGATGTTTCAAAACGAGCGCGCCGGCCTTGAATTCATGGGCGGTGGCCGGCGCGACAGCCAACCCGGAAACGGCAGGCAAAACTGCCAGGAAGCCGGCAACCAGCGCCGAGCGAAGAAGAGTCTGGGAAATCTGGGTCATGGGAAACCTCGATGATTGATTGACGGCCGGTCGCCCTTGGCGCCGGCCAACCCGCTCGGCGGGCTCGATATGGTGAATGCAGGGATGGTCGCCGCTCTTCAGCGGGTCCGGTCATCGGTCAGGCGAGGTCAGGCGGCGCCCGTTGCGACGGTGAACGGCCGGCCAATGCCGGCAGGACCAGGATCTTTGAAGCGGCGGGTGCGAGCAGAAGAGAAAAACCTGTTGGTTCCGGCAATTCGGCCGGCGCGGGCAAGACCCCTACGGCGCCTCCAAGACAACAGGAAAGGCAATCATGAACGATCCGCGCCGGCGCTTGGGCAGGATGTTCCGCCCCCGCCATCGCCGAGCAAAGAACCGGCGGCCCGCCGGGATTATCGCTTGCCTGCGCGGCGGCGAGCGGCACCAGCGTTTGCAGCACGAGCGCATAGACGAACAGGACGCGCATCGCGTCGCGCGCCAGATCTCTCAACTCCTGCCGCCAGCCGCTGCCCGTCATGGCCTCCCCACGGTCCTATCCGACGAAACACTTACCAGATTGCCTTGGCGGTGCAATGTCCAGCGAGAAAGACTCGACCGCCGCCGCGCCCGCGTATAGAGAAACGGCGGACGGTGACGCCTCCTTCTTCGAAGGGAGTCGCCGCATTCGGAGAAGTCGCCCATCGCTAAGCGAACCGGCCTCACGAAGGCCAGAGTTCTGGACGTCGCCCATGCTCAACGCGTTTCATCCCGTCGGCGACAAACTCGAATACGCCCCCAATTGCGACACCCTTGTGCCGGACCAGCAGGCGCTGTGGATCGACCTGATGACACCGACGCGCGCCGAGGAATTGGCCGTCGAGAAGTTCATCGGCGCCGAGCTTCCTACCCGCGCCGAGATGGAAGAAATCGAGCCGTCGAGCCGGCTGTCGGTCACCAACGACGTCCTCTATCTCACCGCTGCCCTGCCCTGCCGGGCCGGCAGCAATGACCCGGGCATTACCGTCGTCACCTTCGTACTCACCGACAAGCACCTCGTCACCGTCCGCTACGACGAGCCAGGCACCATTCCGCTCGCCATCAAGAACGTGACGACGGCCGGTGCCAACGTGACGACGCCGCATGGTGCGTTGCTGACCATCCTGGAAGCGGCTATCGATCGCTTGGCCGACGTCATCGAGCAGTCGGGTGCCCGCATCGAGACCATCGCCCGCCGCGTGTTCGAAGACGACTCGCGCGCCGCACCGGCCGGTGATCGTTACAAGAGTTCGCTGCGGCGAATCGGCCGCGAGGGCCTGCGCTTGGGCCATTTCCAGGAGAGCCTGATCTCGCTCTCCCGCCTCCTGTTGTTTCTTACCGCCAAGATGGAAGGGCCGCGCTATTCCAAGGAAGATGTTGCCCGCCTGAAGCCGATGAAGAGCGACGTCACCGCGCTGGCCGACCATTGCCGTGGCCAGGAGGAACGCATCACCTTCCTGCTGGACGCGACACTCGGCCTCATCTCGATCCAGCAGAACGACACCATCAAGATCTTCTCGGTTCTGGCGGTGATCTTCATGCCGCCGACGCTGGTGGCCAGCTTCTACGGCATGAACTTCCATTTCATGCCCGAGCTCGCCTGGACCTACGGCTACCTCTGGGGCATCGCCGTCATGATCCTGTCGGCGGTCGGCACCTATGGCTTTTTCCGTTGGAAGAGATGGCTCTGAGTCAAGTGGCCGTTGCCGGGTCGGGGCGGCTTGGTTTGATTCGGGACTTTCTAAGGTCGCCATGCTTTTCGAGAACGGCATAGGCAATGGTGGCGAACTTGGAGTTCACCTCCTTCAGGGCGGCTATGACCTCCAAGTGCTGGTCGCTCGAGCCGAGACTGAGGTGATCGCCGCGACGAAGGCGCGCGAGATGCGCGGCGCGGCTGTTGCTCTCCATTTCGGCGACGGTCTGCTTATGGCGCACCAAGCGCCGCGCCGTTGAAACGTCTCCCGTCCACGCTGTTTCCTCGGCCAGAATGATCGCGTGATGCACGGCCTGGATCATCGCTTCGATCTCGACCTTCCCCTCTTCCGAGAACTGATATTCGCCTTGGATCTGATCCATCCTGAGGTTGATGAACTTACCAGCGAAGACATCGCCGCAGCGCTCCAGGCGGATCGCAAAATCGATGATGGGCTGAATATCCGCGAGCTCCGCCTCGCTTGCCGCGGGTAGCTTGGCATAAATCTCCCGAATGCTGGAAAGGGTGGCGTTCATGCGCTTTTCCAAGTCGGCCATGCGCTTGCGGTCCGGCTTGGAACTGGTGGCCTCGTTGAGCATCAGGGAGGCAACTTCCAGCATGCTGGCAAGCTGGCGTTTGATTGTCGGGAAAGCGAGACCGACGTCGTCCACCATCCCTGTCGGCAAATTGACAGGCAGCAGCTCAATATCCGTGGCAATACGCCGGTCGAGAAAGCACGCCAAACGCATGCAAAGAGAAGTCGCGAGAAGCAGGAGCGCATTGAAGGCAAGGTGACCGGCAAGCATCGCCTCACCAGTCCCCATGTGAACCGTGCTGATCAGACCGCTGAAATGAGCCGCTAGAAGGGCAAGAAGACATAACAAAGCGAAGCCGGAACGCAGCCCGGCCACGGCCTCTGCCACCACTTTGCTGCGAGGATGCTCGTATTTCAGCAACCACAGCGAAAGGAGTGCACTGCCAAGATTGGCTCCCAGCACGAACCCAAGACCAGCGCTGATCCCGAGGGGAGCATGAAAGGAAAATGCCAGAGCGGCCAGGAGCGCCGCGATACTCGAATGCATGAGAAACGTCAGCGCGGTTCCGACGATCAGCGCCGTTATCGGGTCGCTGTTGAGATAATCGATGACGGCATTGGCGCCCGGCAAGTTTGCGAGGGGAGCTACGCTTTGCCTGATGACTGACAGCGAAAGGAAGATCAGTCCCAAACCGAGGATCGTCCGCCCGTAATTGCGGACTCGCGGCTCGGTCGAGCGCAGATAGAGCGTCGCCCCCACCAGTATGCAGAAAGGCCCGAGCGCGGAGACGGGCAACTGCAGGAACTGCACCGCGAACGCGGATCCCATGTCGGCACCGAGTGCGACGCTTGTGGCCACCCCGACGGGTATGGATCCGGTACCGGCAAGCCCTGCCGCGATCAGCATGACGGCCGTGCTGCCCTGCATGATGAAGCCAAGCCCGGTGCCCGTCATGACGTTGCGGAAAGTCGAGGATCCCTCACTGAGGCCAGATCGGATGCGATGACTCCACAGGCGCTCGATGCCGATCCGCATGAAGCGCACCGCAAACAGAAGCAGCATCGCCCCGCTCAACAATTGGATCGCGAAATTCAGAATCGTCATGACACGGGCTTCCGTTGAAGCGTCTGGGTTGATCGATATACAGGGTAGCCACCTAACAAATTCGACATCCGGAGATGTCACCTAGAGGGCAAATGGTAGAATTCAATGGCGAGATATGGCGGAACTCGGAAGCTTTTAGTGTGAGGCTTACCGCAATGCATGCTATGGTTGTGCATCTACCGTTCTGCTAGAACACGGCGGTTCGGATCGACCCAGAGCAATTTCAGCAAAAGTGGGAACCGGTCTGCGTCCGAAATTGCGGAGAAACAAAAAGTTAGCGCATTTCCGGCGAACAGGAGTTCGCCGGAAATGCTTCAGGGGATATTGATGTTTGTATTATCGAAGAAACTCGTTATCGGCACGTTCGCTGCAGTGATCGCGACAACCAGCGTTGTTCAGGCAAAATCCTTCACCGACCTGATGGAGCAGGGCTACAAGCTCGGCAAGCTCACTACCGGCAAATCTGGCATGCCCGGCTGGATCGCCTCGAATGGCACGAAACAGTATTTCTGTAGAATGCGGTTGGGCTTGGCCTACGTCGGCACGCGCGGCCCGGACCCGACGATTCCGCTAAAAGAAGACCTTGAGGCGGGACGTGTAAGACCAATCGACGTCGACTTCTGCCTACCGGCCCAGTAATGCGGCCTAGTTTTGAAACTAAAATACCCTGGAACCGCTTCTTGATGAAGAGATTCCAGGGATACCACTTCCGGATGAAGAGGAGTTAGGAGATCGAGGCGGCTGAACCGGGCTGACCAGACTTCTAAACTTGTGACTGCTTATGATCTGAATGAAAGGCCTAAATAAGCTACGTTTAAAAATGGCTTCGTATGGGATCGTCCCGTGTTCAGCCGTCTCGATGAGCCCGATTGTCTCGGGATCGACGCTCAATCGCATGCAGGCCGACGGATTCCTATGACCTAATACGTAGTGCGCGAGAAATGGTCATTTTGTGCCAGCCACCCTGCATTCCGTGTCACCTCTTCTCAAGTTAACGATGCAAGGTCCGGTCATTGCGCTGTCACCGACCGATGTTCGCGATCCACTGCGTCCAGCCCATTTCCGACCGCCCCCCCATTGCGTCCGGCAAGCTGCGACCGGAATCGGCGAGCTGGCGCACTTCGCGCGGCGACAGACCATACTCGCGGCGGAATGCCCGGCTGAAGTTCTCGGGATTGGGAAAGCCGTGGGCGGTGCCGATCTCGGAAATCGACGCATGCCGCCAGTCCGGCGAGCGCAACGCCTGAAGGGCGCGCTGCAGACGGCGCCGATTGACGTAGGTGGCGAAGCCGCCGACCGGTTCGAACAAGCGGTAGGCTTTCCGTCGCGATAGTCCGAAGGTCGCGAGCAGGCCATCGAGCGTCAAATCGGGATCGAGAAGATTGTCTTCGACATGGCGCCTCAAGCCGACGAAGTGCGCCAGATTGACGCCGGCCATGCTCCGCTCGTCCACATGACCATTGATGGCGGCGGCGGCGAGATCAAGCAATGGGTGAATCACGGCTTCCGCTTCCAGGCGCGACATGTTGTCGATCTGACCATGGAAGCTTTTCAGGCTTTCGCGAAACAGCGTGACCAGTGGCAACCCGGCCGGAATAATTCGCATGTGAGAAGCGTCAGGCCCCTCCAGCCGAGCGGACAGCAGCCGGCGCGGAACGACAAGGCTGATCTGATCGTGATCGGTGGTGGTGGTCGAGAGCGGCTGAGCCATGTCGATCACATAGAGATCGCCCTCGCCTGCCACCTCGGAGTTGCTGGCCCCCCGCGAAGCGCTTCGTCCGGAAAGGTAGAACTGCAAGAGATAGCCGTCCATACCGTCGCGGGCGATCTTGTAGCGGGAGCGATCAAAATCCTGCGCCGTGCTCCGCAACCGGCCGAGCGCCACGTCGCCCAGGAAGGCGGCGTCGACATGGGCGAAAAAGCCCTCTTCCGCGTTCTTGCGTAAGCGCGAGTCGAAGATGACGCTGATCGCCTCGCTCCAGGCGGACTGAGCGAGTTGAGCTGGAAGGGAACGGCTATCGAAGCGGGAACGCAGAAGTTTCTGTTCGGAGGAAGCGTCGCTCATCTGAAATCGGGCGCTCCGGTCGTCGCACTGGAAATCGGCAGTCTGGACAAATACTTATACATGGCAGACTTGGAATATCAAGCAGCCGAACCGCTCCGACGATAAGGCAACGCCCGGCGTTGTCGCCGGGCGCCCGATTTTTCACCCGCCCATGCACCGCACGCGGCTTCACGCCACCTTCAGGCGATATTTCGCAAACCCCTCGCCGGCGTCGCCGACCTTCTCCACCTTGACGCCGGCCGGCACCGTTTCCAGCGTGGCATTGGAGGAATCGGGGAAGGTCAGGTTGACACTGTCCGGCAGCTTGGCAATCGACCAGTTGCCGTCGGCGGACGGGTCGATGGTTTTCTTCTCGACGATGTAGCGGACGATGACGTCGCGGTTGCTGTCCGGCCCCTGGAAAACCACCGTGCTGCCATCGGCACCCGGGAAGTGACCGCCACCGCCGGCGCGGTAGTTGTTGGTCACCACCAGGAACTCCTGCGTCGCCTCGACCGGCTTACCTTGATAGGCAAGGTCAACGATGCGATGGGCGCCCTCTGCGATCACCTTGCCGTCGTTGTCGTAGCGCTTGGCCTGCGTCACATCGATGCGGTAGGTGACACCGTCGATCACATCGTAATTATAGGATGGGAAAGACGTGTCGATCAGCGGCTGCTCGTCGGTCTTCGTCGGATCGATCTGGTTGAAGATGCCGGCCGAGCGCTCAAGCCACTCTTTCAGCTGCTCTCCCGTGACTTTCACGATCCGAATGGTGTTGGGGTAGAGATAGATGTCGGCGACGTTCTTGATGGCGATCGGCCCCTTGGGAACGAAGGTATAGTAGTCCGGTCCGGAACGGCCGCCACACTTGAAGGGTGCCGCCGCCGACAGGATCGGCAGGTCCGGCAGACCGGCCGCTTTCGCCTGGGCCGCGCCATACCAGAGCTGCGCCTGACTGACGATCTGCACCGACGGATCATCGGCGACCAGCGCCCAGTAGCTGGAAATGGGCGCCGAGGTCTCGCCGACCGGCCGGCGGACGTAGTCGAGCGTCGCTTCGTGGTCGGCCTTCACCGAAGCGAGCACGGCGGGGACCGCATCCACGCGGGACACGATTTTCTTGTCAGCCGTCCGCTCATAGATCGGGCGCGCCTCGACCTTGAAGCCGCTGACTTTCCAGCCTTCACCTTCCTTGACGAGATCGAGGTCGATCACACCAAGATGGCTGCCCCAAAAGCCGGGCATCACCGTCGGAACGCCATTGAGCGTTCCCTTATCGATGTCGGCACCAGCAATGCCGGCGAAGTCCTTGCCGGGGAAGACGAGGTGCTGGTGACCGGTGAAGATGGCGTCGATCCCCGGCACCTTCGCCAGGAACAGCGCGGCGTTTTCCTCGCCACCGGCTCGCTCGCCACCGGCAATGCCGGAATGGCAGAGGGCGACGACCACGTCCGACTGCTTGCGCAGCGCCGGCAGATATTTGCTGGCAGCGTCGACGATGTCGATGGTGGTTGCCTTGCCCGCGAGATTGTCCTTGTCCCACTGGACGATTTGCGGCGGCACGAAACCGATGACGCCGATGCGCAGCACGTGCTCGCCGCCGTCCGCGTCGGTCACCTTGGCATCGAAGATGCGTGTCGGCTCGATCAGCGGCGTACCATCGGGCTTCAGCACGTTGGCACAGACGGCCGGAAACTCGGCGCCGGAGAGCGCCTTGCCGAGAAAGTCGAGCCCATAGTTGAACTCGTGGTTGCCGAGCGTGCCGCAGAGGTAGCCGAGGCCGTTCATTGCCGCGACGATCGGATGCTTGTTGCCGCCGTCGAGGCCCTTCTCATAGGCGATATAGTCGCCGAGCGGGCTGCCCTGGATCAGATCGCCATTGTCGAACAGGATGGCGTTGTGGGCTTCGTCGCGCGCGGCGGCGATCAACGCCGCCGTCTTGGCAAGGCCAACCGTGTCGTCGGGCTTATCGCGATAATAATCATAGGGATAGATGTTGACGTGCAGATCGGAGGTCGCCATCAGGCGCAGGCGGACGGTCGGCTCGGCAGCCGCGGCGACAGTAGGAATGAAAGCGACTAGCGCGCCGGCGGCGGTGGCCAGCAATAGTTCGCGGCGGCTGAGACGATGGATCGGCATGACTGTCTCCTGAACGAATGCCCTTGCCGGGCGAAAAGGCATTAATCGTGACGCGGACGCGAAGGCTACCTGAAATCCTGGAGTCGCTTTTTCTGTCGCCCCTCGACATCGAAGTTGTCCGGCTTCAGCCAGGCTTCGAAGGACGCCTTCAGAGCCGGCCACTCGCGATCGATCACCGAGAACCAAGCCGTATCACGGTTGCGTCCCTTGACGATGACAGCCTGACGGAACGTGCCTTCATAGGTGAAGCCGAGCCGTTCGGCTGCCTTCATCGACGGTACGTTGAGGGCGTTGCACTTCCATTCGTAGCGTCGATAGCCGAGGCTGTCGAAGGCGTGCTTCATGAGCAAATACTGGGCTTCGGTGGAGATAGGCGACCGCTGCATCAGCGGCGACCAAGTCACCCAGCCGACCTCGATGGAGCCGTTGACCGGATCGATGCGGAGATAGGAGACGATGCCAACGGCCTTACCGCTCGCCTCGTCCACCGCGGCAAAGAACAGCGGATCCTGGGATGGCGTGATCGAGCCGATCCAGGTGGCGAAATCGGTCTCGCTCGAGAAGGGGCCAACCGACAGATAGGTCCACATCCCGCTGCTCCGGTCGGCGGAATAAGCGGTGAAGAGATCGGGTATGTGACCTGTCGACAAGGGCTCGAGCCGCACCATCCGCCCGTGCAATACAGTTGGCGACGGGCGTGGACGTGGCGACCAGCCTTCCACCACTGGCCCGACGGGATCGCCGTTGGCGTCCAGCTCAGTAAAGCTCATGTTGTCCACCCCCGGAGCGGTATGCGTTCAGGCGACCGCCAAGCATCAGTTCGTTTACTGTCGCATCATTTTGGCGGAAATCGGTAGCCACCGTTCCGCAAATTGCTCTCGCCGCTCCGGCCCTATTTGCCGATCACGCCAGCGAGCTCGACTCGACTTTGCCCGAGCGCGGTCAGCGCCACCTGGACGATGCCGTGTGCGTCGAGACCGGCGGCAGCATACATGCGCTCCGGCTTGTCGTGATCGATAAAGGCATCCGGCAGCGTCAGCGCCCGGAACCGGAAACCGCGATCGAAGCGGCCGTCATCGATCAGCGCCTGGGCAACCTGGCTGCCAAAGCCGCCGGTGGAACCTTCCTCGACGGTGATCAGCAGTTCGTGGTGGGCAGCGAGCTGACGGATCAACGCGCGGTCAAGCGGTTTGGCAAAGCGTGCATCGGCCACCGTGGCCGGCAGGCCGAAAGCCGCAAGCTCTTCGGCCGCCTTAAGGGCCTCGGCGAGACGGGTACCGAAAGACAGGATCGCTATCTTGCCGCCTTCGGCGACAATACGGCCACGGCCGATCTCCAGCAGTAGGCCGCGCGCCGGCAGGTCGACGCCAGCACCCTCGCCGCGCGGATAGCGGAAAGCGATGGGGCCATCGTCGTAGGCGACCGCCGTCGCAACCATGTGCCTGAGCTCCGCCTCGTCGCCGGGCGCCATTACCACCATGTTCGGCAAGCAGGCAAGAAAGGCGGTGTCGAAGGCGCCGGCATGGGTCGCCCCATCGGCGCCAACAAAGCCGGCCCGGTCGATCGGCAGACGGACAGGCAGGTTCTGCAGAGCCACGTCGTGGATGACTTGATCGTAGGCTCGTTGCAGGAAGGTGGAATAGATAGCGCAGAAGGGTTTCAAGCCTTCGGTGGCCATGCCCGCGGCGAAGGTTACGGCATGCTGCTCGGCAATGCCGACGTCGAACATGCGGTCGGGGAAGGCTTCAGCGAACAGGTCGAGACCGGTGCCGGCCGGCATGGCGGCGGTGATGCCGACGATACGCTCGTCGCGCCGTCCCTCGTCGACCAGCGTTTCGCCGAATACGTGGGTATAGCTGGGCGCATTGGCCTTGGGCTTGACCTGGGCGCCGGTCACGACGTCGAACCGGTTGACGCCGTGGTACTTGTCAGGCGCCGCCTCGGCCGGCGGGTAGCCCTTGCCCTTCTTGGTGACGACGTGCAGCAGCACCGGCCCGTCTTTGGCATTGCGGACGTTGCGCAGTACCGGCAGCAGATGCGAGAGATTGTGCCCGTCGATGGGGCCGACGTAGTAGAAGCCGAGTTCCTCGAACAGCGTGCCACCGGTGAGGAAGCCGCGTGCGTATTCCTCGGCCCGCTGCGCCTTCTGCCGGAGGCCTTTCGGCAGGTTGAAGGCGAGCTGCTTCATCGCCTCGCGGAGCGTGAGATAGGTAGGACCGGAAACGAGGCGCGCCAGATAGGCGCTCATGGCGCCGGTTGGCGGCGCGATCGACATGTCGTTGTCGTTCAAGATGACCACGAGGCGGCTGTCCATGGCGCCGGCGTTGTTCATCGCCTCGTAGGCCATGCCCGCCGACATGGCGCCGTCGCCAATGACGGCGATCACCTGGTTGTCGTTGCCCTTCAAATCGCGCGCCACCGCCATGCCGAGGGCAGCCGAGATCGAGGTCGAAGAATGGCCGGCGCCAAACGGATCGTAAATGCTCTCGGCCCGCTTGGTAAAACCGGAAAGACCACCGCTTTGGCGCAATGTGCGGATATCGCCGCGCCGACCGGTGAGAATCTTGTGGGGATAGGCCTGATGGCCGACATCCCAGATCAGCCGATCACGCGGCGTATCGAACACGGCATGCAACGCCACCGTCAGCTCGACGACACCCAGCCCGGCCCCGAGATGGCCGCCGGTCACCGACACTGCATCGATCATCTCGGCGCGCACCTCGGCGGCGAGCTGCTCAAGCTCGGCAACCGACCTTGTCGAGGAGCGGGGTGGCGGGACGCGACAATCCAAAAAATCCGTGAAACTACGAGGGCAAATCCCTCATCCTCAGATATCAGTCAATCACAGTCTCTTCAATTCGCAAGCGTCGTATTTATCAAGCTAAATTGCGGCGGATACAGGACGCTCATCGCGCGAGACCAAACTGGATTTCGATGAGGTGATAGGACGATTCCGGCCCGCGCCAGTCATGGTAAACTTCCCGGCTCTCTCCGGAAAAAATGTGTCGCGACTGCTCGATCTCGGACACCAATGGCCCGTAACCCTTGGAAAACAAGGTTCGCAAGGATCCTCGGTGCAGAGCCGAGGCAACGATGATCGGCTCGAGATGCAGCAGATCGAACCGCCCCGTGTAGGCCGCCGGCCTTTCGATCGGCAGACAAATCCGCCAGTCGAACAGCGTCTTGCCGTCGCGTGGAAGATCCTGGGCGATGAAAACCCACGGCCCGGCCTTAGTCAGCCCCAGCTCCCCGACCTCGGCCGACATGGCCGGTGAGAGTTCGGCGGAAACCGTTGCGACGTCTCGAATGCGAATCCTCCGAGCCGCGCTCACGACCCACATATCCTGCGTTTCGACGATATTCACTCGCTCCCCCCTGTTCTCAGGGCAAGCTAGTGGGGAATTGGCTGGCGCCAAGCGGCGAGATGAGATTCTTTTACCAGACTATGGCAAAAATAACCGGAGAATTGAAAACTCATTCCCTATCGAGCGGTTCGACGCCAGCAGCCGAGCCATCGCCGGCGATGCGGATCTTCTCCACCTTCGCCTCGGCGGCCTTCAGCAAACCGTCGCAGTGTTTGCGCAGCGCATCGCCGCGCTCGTAAATGGAAATGCTCTCCTCGAGTGGCACCGAGCCCTGCTCGAGCCGGGCAACGATACCTTCGAGTTCTTTCAGGGCCTGCTCGAAGCTGAGGGCGCTGACATCGGGAGCGGTGGTCATTCTCGGCGACCTTTCATCGATCAAGGATAGAGGCGAGTCCGCGTCCAGCCACCGTTGCCGTCGGGCAGAAAGCGGACGCGGTCATGGAGGCGGAACAGCCCGTCGCGCCAGAATTCGATGGCGGTCGGCGACACGCGCAGGCCCGACCAATAGTCTGGACGCGGCACCGCGCCGACACCGAACTTGAGGCCCCATTCGGCCACCGCCTTCTCCAGGGCGAAGCGGCTTTCGAGCGGGCGCGACTGCTTGGAAGCCCAGGCACCGATCCGGCTGCCGCGGTCGCGGCTCTGGAAATAGGCGTCGGCCTCCTCCTTCGAAACTTCGGAGACGGTGCCGCGCACGCGCACCTGCCGCCTGAGACTTTTCCAATGAAACAGCAAAGCCGCCTTGCCGCTCTTCAGGATCTGTTCGCCTTTGGCTGAGCCGAAGTTGGTGTAGAAGACGAAGCCGCGCTCGTCGAAGCCCTTGAGCAGCACCATGCGCGCGTCCGGCAACCCATCCTCGTCGACGGTGGCCAGCGCCATGGCGTTGGGGTCGTTCGGCTCGCTCCTCTCGGCTTCTTTCATCCAGCTGACAAACAGCTGGTGGGGCTCTGAGGCTTCGGTGAAATCGGGCTCGGAACTGGACATCTCTCGTCGGCGCCTCGTCAAGTTGGCTGGCCGTCGGCTAGATTCGAACCGCCAGCGTCCGTCCGGCATATAGCCACATCCAGCCTGGCGACAACCTTTCATGCGATCGACTGAAAAGATTTTGTCAAAGCCGCCCGACCCGTATAATGGCACACTCTGGAACGGAACGTGATCGGGCATTACATGCTTGGTAGAACCTTGGCGCTATCGGGCGCCATCATCCACCTAAAGAGGGCCAACCTGCATGCGTGATCCGTATGAGATCCTGGGCGTGCCGAAGGGCGCGGACGAAGCAACGATCAAGAAGGCGTATCGCAAGCTTGCCAAGCAGCATCACCCCGATGCCAACAAGAACGACCCGCGCTCCAAGGAACGCTTTTCCGAGCTCAACTCAGCCTATGAAATCGTCGGCGACAAGGACAAGCGCCGGCAGTTCGACGCCGGCGAGATCGACGCCGACGGCAAGCCGCGCTTCACCGGCTTCGAGGGATTCGGCGGCGCCGGCGGTCCGGGCGGCACGCACGGCGGCTTCCGGCAGGCCGGTGGTCGGGCGACGGACGATATCCTGCACGACATCTTCGGCGAAACCTTCTCCAATTTCGCAAGCGGCGCTGCCCGCGGTGGTACGCGCGGGAACCGGCGTGGTGGCGGATTTTCCGGGTTCGAGAGTTTTCCCGCAGGCGGCGCCGGTCCCACGGCGGGTGGCGCAGCGATACTCAAGGGTGCCGACACCATGGTGACGGCACGCGTTCGCCTGGAAGACATTGTCGGCTCAGGCAAGGTGCGCGTCACGCTGCCGAACGGCAAATCGCTCGACGCCAAGATCCCGGCCGGCTTCGAGCCGGGCCAGCAGCTCCGCCTCAAGGGCCAAGGTGGAGAGGGCACGCCGCCGGGCGACGCCATTGCCATTCTGATTTATGAGCCCCACGCCCTATTCCGTCCGGATGGCTACAACCTGCGCCTCGATCTGCCCGTCACGCTCGACGAGGCAGTGCTGGGCGGCAAGGTGCGGGTGCCGACGCTGGAAGGCGCCGTCGACATGACCATTCCGGCCGGTGTTACCGGTTCGAAGGCGTTCCGCTTACGCGGCAAGGGTCTGCCCAACAAAAAGGGCGTTCGGGGCGACATCTTCGTGACGCCGCGAATCGTGCTGCCGGACGGTGCCGACGCCGGCCTCGAAAAGCTGATGGAGCGTTGGCGCGAGGTGCGTCCCTACGACGTGCGCGGACCGGAATTCTCTTCATGAGCCGTCTGCCGCCGCTGCCGCTGCCATCGGCGCGCGGCGCCCGCCCCGCGCGCTTTCTAGCCAGCCTCGCCTTCATGGTGATGGTGGTGGGGATCGCTTCCCGCCACCTCGATTTCATCTCGAGCGCCACCATGTATGCGGCTGTCGTCGCCAGCCTCGTGCTGGGCCTGGCAGCGCTTGCTCTGGTTTCGGTGACGGTACGCGATGTCTGGCGTGAGGGACGGCATGGCGCCAACAGCGCCTTCGGCACGCTGCTTTTGATCATCGCTGCCTTTTCGCCGTTGATCGGCGGCGTCGCCGCCTATCTTGCCTATCCCGCCCTGGACAGCGTCTCGACCGATACCGACGACCCACCGGCCGCGCCAGCCGGCTTCACGCAGATGGCGTTGCCCGTCGACCTGCGCGCCTCGCCGGATGATGCCGCCACCTTGCAGGAAGATGCCTATCCGAATCTGACAACCCAGGCGGCCGATCTGTCCACCGTCGAAGCCTATGCCCTCGCTCGACAGACCATCGACGATCTTGGCTGGACGATCCGGCTGGCCGAAGAGCCCGATACCGAGGCGGCCAGTGGCCGCATCGAAGCCGAGGCGCGCTCAATGCTGCTCGGCACCCAGGAGGATGTCGTTGTCCGGATTCGTCCCGGCGACGTCGGCAGCCGCATCGATGTTCGCTCGCTCAGCCGGGTGGCCATGCCCGACCTCGGCGAGAATGCCCGCCATGTCGGCGACTTCCTTACCCGCTTCGCCGAAGTGTCGCGGCGGCAGGCGACCAACTGATCAGCAACGGCTCAGCCGGTCTCCGGCCTTTCTCACAAGCCCCCGCTCTTCGAGCCAATCGATATGCGCCGTGACCGACAGCGCCGCCGCGCCGGCCAGCGCCGGGTCGAGACCGATATAGACCGCCGAGACAATCTCCTGGACGGTCCGATCGCCGCTGTCGAGCGCCCGCAGGATGGCTGCCTCGCGCGCCTGTCGATGTCGCTTCAATTCGTCGACGCGGGCAAGGCCATCGGTCACCGGACCACCGTGCCCCGCCAGATAGCTGCGAGCGCCGATATCGGCCAAGCGATCGAGAGAGGCCATATAGTCGGCCATCCGGCCATCCGGCGGCACGACGACGCTGGTCGACCAACCCATGACGTGGTCGCCTGAGAACAGGAAATCCAAACCGGCAAGATCGAAGCAGAGATGGCCAGCGGCATGGCCGGGCGTTGCAACGACTTGGAGATTGCCAGCCTCCGTCGTCACCATTTCCTCGTCGGCAAGGACCCTATCGGGTCGATAGAACGGGCGGGAGGGGCTCGGTGCCGAGCCGAGAACTTCGGCGCCGGTCAGTTCGGATAGCCGCCGCGCGGCGCCGGCATGGTCGGCATGATCATGGGTGACGAGAATGCATCGGATCGACCCGCCGGCCGCCGCGATGAGGTCGGCGACGTGAGCGTCATCGTCGGGACCGGGATCGATAACGGTGATCTCCTCCTCGCCGAGGAGATAGCAGTTGGTACCACGGAAAGTCAGCGGCCCGGCGTTACCGGCGGTGAGACGGCGGATAGCGGGAGCCACCCGTTCGGCAACGCCGTAGGCGGGCAGGAAGCTCAATGCCGGATCGACGTTCACGCCACACCCCGCGTTCGCCATGCAGCGACATGGTCTTTCATGAAAATGCATGAGTCCATAGGGCCTCGGATGAATCGTCCTGACTCCAGATGAACCCACATGGACTCCGTCACCTCGCCACGCCCGTCTCGAACATCCATTCGATCAGCCAGAAGAAGCCCCAGGCGAAAGCAAATAGTGCTGCGAGCCCCCCGGCGACAATCATCACCATGGTGCCGACCAGCGCACGGGGCATTGCTGGTGCCTCAGCGTCAGGGAGGACGGCCAAAGCCCGCATCAGATCGCTGCCGGTGTCGGGATCGAAAACGAACAGGCCGGCCTGGCGTCGATCACCGATCCGGAAGCCGTCTGGACCAAACGTGCGCACGAGATCGGTCGGTTTCCATAACGCGATCGGCCGGCCGTCGACTCCGAAAATTGCCAATCCTTCATGGGACAGTTCGGCCCTCGCCGGCCGGCTGCGCCCATCGCCGCCAACGAAGACTCCAGCGGTCGTTGCCCATGCTGTCATCGCCATGCCGCAGTCTCCCGACAAGCCGCCGAATATGGCCGAGCCGCGCTTGCTTTTCCAGACGAACTGTCCCAAACCGATTCAAAATACAAAGTTCATGGAAACGCCGTAGAGGTTCGCGACCCTCTCGCATTGAGAGGCCGGACTGGTCGATGTCGGCGCAGCCACGCTGACCGGTTTCGTCGACGGCCAGCGTCTTACCGCCTGCACACGAGTTCATCCCTTGTCCAAGACCTTCGCTCCGCTCGTCTCGCTGCTGACCGGTATCGGCTTCCTGTTGTGCGGCAACGCACTCTTGGGCACGGTCATTCCGCTACGCGGCCTCTACGAGCATTTCACGCCGGTCATCATCGGCCTGATGGGCTCGTCCTACAATCTGGGCTTCGTGGTCGGCTGCCTCGCGTGCCCCTATCTCATCCTGAGGGCCGGCCATATCCGCGCCTATTCGACGCTGGTGTCGCTGGCCGCCGCCACCACACTCGTGCATCCGATGATCGTCGACGCCCTGGTATGGATCGGCGCCCGCTCCATCACCGGCTTCTGCCTTGCCGGTCTCTATCTGATCATCGAGAGTTGGCTTAACGATCGCGCCACCAACGACAACCGTGGCCTGATCATGAGCGTCTACATCGTCGTCAACTTCCTCACCACCACCTTCGGCCAGTTGATGGTGCTGCTGGCGCCCATCCAGCATTTCGAGCTGTTCGCTGCTGCCTCGCTCCTGGTGTCGCTCGCCGTGGTGCCAGTGGCGCTGACGACATCAGCGCAGCCGGCGCCCATCGCCATCGTGCAATTCCGGCCTTTGCGTCTTCTGAAAATCGCGCCGGTCGGTCTTGCCGGCACCTTCATGATCGGCGTTGCCAACGGTGCCTTCTGGTCGCTGGTCACCGTCTTTGCCATCGGGCGCGGCTTGACGGCGGACGGCGCGGCGATCTTTCTCTCTATCGCCGTGGTCGGTGGCGCTCTGATGCAATGGCCGGTCGGCCGCCTGTCGGACGCCTACGACCGTCGCCTCGTGCTGGCCGGTGTGATGGTGCTGTCGGCACTCGCAAGCCTTCTCACCGTTGTCCTGCCACTTGGTGGCAACGGCCTGTTCATCATGGCCTTCGTGCTCGGCACCGTGGTGCTCACCGGCTACTCGGTGGCAGCCGCCCACGCCTACGATCGCGCGGAAAAATCCGCCTACGTCGAAATGGCGACCGGCGTGCTGCTGGCCAACGGCGTCGGCGCAGTGTTCGGGCCGTTGATGGCCTCCTTTGCCATGGAGAACTGGGGCAACGGTTCGCTGTTCGTGTTCATGGCCGTTGTCGAGCTCCTGCTCGCCGCTTTCATCGCGCTGCGCTGGCGTATCCGCCCGTCACGTCCGGACGATCCCAAGGAAGCCTACGAGATATACGCCACCACGCCAATCGGCGGCGCCATTCCACCGGAAGCCCCCTCACCGGACGATCCCATCCTCAAGACGCCAGTCGTGCCAGCGCCCGAGCCGAGAGAACCCGCGGAAACCGATTCTCCTTAGATCGCCGCACGTCCTGACGGACGCTGAAGGGCGATCTAGGATTTTTCTTCGCATCGGATTTTCCGAAAACCGGTTTCCACTTTTCTGTCCGATGCTCAGACGGGCCTTGCCAAAGGCCGGCGTCTGCCGCAAAGCAACGCCATGGCAAGGATCCGTCTCGACCAACTTCTCGTCAATCGCGGCCTCGTGGATAGTCGCGCTCGCGCCCGCGACGCTATCCTGCGTGGTCACGTGACGGTAACGGGACGGCCGACCGACAAGCCAGGTCTTGCAGTCGAAGAGAATGTGGAGCTTTCGATTTCCGATCCCGCTGCCGCCTATGTGTCGCGCGCGGCCCTGAAGCTGGTCGCCGGCCTCGACTACTTCGGCTTCGACGTTAGCGGTCGCGACTGCCTCGATATCGGCGTCTCCACCGGCGGCTTTACGGAAGTGCTGCTCAAGCGCGGCGCGGCGCGCATCGTGGCGCTCGATGTCGGTCACGGGCAACTGCACCCGCGCATCGCCGGCGACCCGCGCGTCAGCAACATCGAAGGTTTCAATGCCCGGGACCTCACGTCGGATGACCTACCCTTTCGGCCCGAGGTGGTCGTCTCTGACGTGTCCTTCATTTCGCTGACCCTGGCTCTGCCGCCGTCCCTGGTGCTGGCCCGCCGTCCTGCCGTCGGCGTCTTTCTCGTCAAGCCACAATTCGAGGCGGGTCGGCAGGCGATCGGCAAGGGCGGCCTCGTCGATGAGACGACCGGCCGGGTCGCCGCAGAACGCATTCGCGACTGGCTCGACGGTCGTGACGGCTGGCGCGTCCACGATCTCGTCCCCTCGCCCATCCTCGGCGGCGACGGCAACCATGAATATCTTCTCGGAGCGAGCCTTGACTGAACTTGTGATCGACCGCCTCGGCCACCGCGGTGATGGCGTCGTCCTCCAGCCGGACGGACGGCAGCTGTTCGTGCCTTATACGCTTGCTGGAGAAACCGTCGACGTTGATCTCCAGGGCGGCGCCGTGCGGCTCAAGAGCATCCTGGCGCCCTCCCCCGACCGGATCGAGCCGACCTGCCGGCACTTTGGCTCCTGTGGCGGCTGCCTCTTGCAGCATCTCGCGCCGGCGCCCTATGCCGACTTCAAGCGTCGGCTCGTCGTCGATGCGCTGGCAGATCGGGGCCTTGCTCCCGAGGTCGGCGAGACGCGCACCGTCCCGCCCCACTCCCGCCGCCGCGCCACCTTCGCCGGCATCATGGCCGGTCGCCATCCGCTGGTCGGTTTCAACGAACGGGCCAGCCATCGCCTCGTTACCATCGACGAATGTCCGGTGGTGAAGCCCCAGCTCCTCGCTGCGCTGCCGGCCCTGACGGCGCTGACTGGCCTTATCGCGCCCAGGAAGGGCGCGCTCGACCTCACGGTGACGCTCACAAGTGGCGGCCTTGATGTGTCGGTGGCCGGTATCGCAGCGCGCGACGCCGATCGGCTGCGCATGCCGCTCATCGAGCTTGCCGCGCGCTTTGACCTCGCTCGCCTGTCAGCCGGCGGCGAGGCAGTCGTCGAGCGGCGCTCCGTCGCAATCGACATTGATGGCGTCGCAGTCACGCCGTCCCCCGGCGGCTTCCTACAGGCTTCCGAGGAAGCCGAAGTGATCATGGGCGAGTTGGTGACAGCTGCCATCCCGGCCAAGGCGAAACGGGTCGCCGATCTGTTCTCGGGCGTCGGCACCTTCGCGTTGCGTCTGGCCCGCAAGGTGGAAGTGCTGGCAGTTGAAGGCGAGGCGGGCGCCGTCGCGGCGCTCGACCGGGCAGCACGCGGCATGACCGGCCGTCATCGGATCACCGCCGAGAAACGCGACCTCACCCGCCGGCCGCTGATCGAGAAGGAACTCGAGAAGGTCGACGCTGTCGTCTTCGATCCGCCGCGCGCCGGTGCTGCCGAGCAGAGCCTGTGGCTGGCCCGTTCTGAGGTGCCGACCATCGTGGCCGTGTCCTGCAACCCGGCGACGCTTTCGCGCGACCTCAGGACGCTGGTCGATGGCGGCTATCGCATCGAAAGCGTGACGCCGGTCGACCAGTTCCTGTGGTCGAGCCACATCGAGGTGGTCACGGTGTTGAGGCGCTGAGCCTTGAGCCCGGCGCCAATCCGCACAGGCGAACATGAAAAAGGCCGGAGCGGAAAACCGCTCCGGCCTTTTCATCAGCACAGTTTCAAGGTCAGGCGAGCGCCTTGGCCAAATCGAGATAGCAGGCCTGCTTCCAGCCCTTGTTGGCAAGCGCCAGCGCGAAAGGCAGCGTGGCGTTGTTGAGCGCAAAGGTCGAGGTACGAGCGACACCGCCCGGCATGTTGGCGACACAATAGTGAACGACGCCGCTTTCGATATAGGTCGGGTCGGAGTGGGTGGTGGCGCGCGACGTTTCCGAAGCACCGCCCTGGTCGATAGCGACGTCAACGAAGACCGAACCTTTCTGCATGGCGGCGATCAGCTCGCGGCTGATCAGCTTCGGCGTGCCGGCGCCCGGCACCAGAACGGTCGATATAACGAGATCGGCGCCTGTGACGAGATCAGCCACAGTGTCCTTGTTCGAGTGGGCCGTCTTGATGCGCACGCCGAAGGTGGCGATGGCGCGGCGCAGGGCGTCGATCGAGTTGTCGACAAGCGTCACATCGGCGCCCATGCCCAAGGCAACGTGGGTGGCGTTGGTGCCGGCGACACCAGCGCCAAGGATGACGACCTTGGCCGGAGCCACACCAGCCACACCGCCGAGCAGGATGCCCTTGCCACCAGCGGCATTCTCCAGCGCGGCGGCGCCAACCTGCGGCGCCATGCGGCCAGCCACTTCCGACATCGGGGCGAGCAGCGGCAGCGAGCCGTTGGCAGCCGTCACCGTCTCATAGGCAATGCAAGTCGCGCCGGATTTGACCAGGTCTTCGGCCTGTTCCGGGTCGGGCGCGAGATGAAGATAGGTGAACAGCGTCTGCCCTTCGCGCAACTTCTTGCGCTCGACGGCGAGCGGCTCCTTCACCTTGACGATCATGTCGGCCTTGGCGAAGATCTCATCGGGACCGTCGACGATGGTGGCGCCCGCCTTGACGTAGGCGGCATCAGCCACACCGATGCCGGCGCCGGCGTTTTTTTCGATGATGACCTTGTGTCCGGCGGCGACGAGTTCGCGCACAGACGAGGGAACGAGACCGACGCGGTCCTCGTGATCCTTGATTTCCTTCGGCGTTCCGACAAGCATTTTTATTATCCCCTGCTGGTTCTGCCGCCGGGTTTGGTCCCGGCTTGGCATGATGACGCATAATTGGCCAAGCATGACGCAATTTCTTGCACAGATTCAGCAGACTATGGTCGAAGATTGGCATAAAATTCTGGTCATTGCCCCTTGAAACGCAGGAAATTCAACCCATGCGCCTCGACGTGACGGATCGTGCGATCCTCACCGCCTTGCAAGACAACGCCCGACCGACCAACGCCGAGCTTGCGGATCGGGTCCACCTCTCAGCCTCGGCCTGCTTGAGGCGCACGCGCCTCCTCGAGGAAAGCGGCCTCATCGCCCGCTTCGTCGCCATTCTGGATCCGCGAATAGCCGGCGTGCCCGGCACCGCCTATGTTTCGGTAACACTCGACAGCCAAGGGCGCGCTTCGCTCGACAAATTCGAGGCCGCCGTCCGTGTGATCCCCGAGATCACGGAGTGCTATCTGCTGGCCGGCCAGCATGACTATCTCCTGCGCGTCGTCTACCGCGATGCTGCCGATCTCGAGCGCATCCACAGTGAGATTCTGACACCGCTGCCCGGCGTCGTGCGCGTTCAATCACAACTGACGCTCCGGACGGTAAAGCGTTCCACCAAGCTGCCGATCTGAACGGCCAGTCTTGAAATAAAAACGCCCGAAGCAGGACACCGATCAACTGGGATCGATGTCCTGCTCCGGGCATGCTTGCAATTCGGCCCTAAGCTAGACGGACCTTTTAGGCCGCCGTAACCTTGTCGAGGAAATCGGCCAACAGCTCTTCCAGCGCCTTGGTCTCCCGCTCGACATCGGCGGCGCTGTCTTTCACCGACTGCGCGGAGCGGGTAGTGGCATCGGCGGCGCTGGCCACGCGCTCGACGATGCCAAGCACGGAGCCGGTGGCCGCTGCGGCGGCATGGACGTTGCCGCTGATCGAGGTGGTCGCCTCGCTCTGCTGGCCCATGGCGTCGGCCATGGCGACGGTATAGCGATTGACGGTCGCCATGGTGTCGGTGATCGCCTGGATGGCTTCGGCCGCCTCTTCTGAAGAGGTCTGGATCGCCGTGATCTGGTGGGCGATTTCCTCGGTCGCCTTGGCGGTCTGGCCGGCAAGGTTTTTCACTTCCGAGGCGACGACGGCAAAGCCCCTACCAGCCTCACCGGCCCGCGCCGCTTCGATGGTTGCGTTGAGCGCCAGAAGGTTGGTCTGGCCGGCGATCGACTGGATCAGCGTG
>JAGSYV010000196.1 GCA_018262505.1 Pseudomonadota bacterium | reverse complement strand
CCTCTGCCATGGAAACGCCGCTCGACATCATCGACCGCCTTGGCGCGCGCTGGCCGAAGGGCTTCGATCTTTCGCTCGGCCGCATTCGCCGCCTGCTTGGTGCGCTCGGTAATCCCGAGCGCCGTCTACCGCCCGTCTTCCATGTTGCCGGCACCAATGGCAAGGGTTCGACGGTGGCCTTTCTTCGGGCCATCCTGGAGGCTGAGGGGCTTCGGGTGCACGCCGACACCTCACCGCATCTCGTGCGCTATAACGAGCGGTTCCGTCTCGCCGACGGTTCGGGCACATCGAGTTTCGTCGATGACGATGCCCTGGCCGATGCGCTCTCGCGCACCGAGAAGGCCAATGGCGACGAGGCGATCACCCTCTTCGAGCTGCTCACCGCCGCGGGCTTCCTTCTGTTTGCCGAGCGGCCGGCTGATGCGTTGTTGCTCGAGGTCGGTCTTGGTGGTCGGTTCGATTCCACCAACGTCGTCGATCATCCGGCAGTCTCGGTCATTACCTCGATCTCGCTGGATCATCAGGCCTATCTCGGCGACACCGTGGAGAAGATCGCCTTCGAAAAAGCCGGCATCATCAAAGCCGGTGCGCCGGTGGTGTTGTCGCCCAATCCGGATGGCGTCGTCGGCGTGATCGAGCGAGTGGCCGCGGAAGTCCGAGCCGGGACGATGAAGATCGGTGGCCAGGACTGGACGGCCTTCGAGGAGCACGGTCGCCTGGTATTCCAGGATGTCGACGGTCTGCTCGATTTGCCGAGGCCACGCCTTCCCGGCGGCCACCAGATCGCCAATGCCGGTACGGCCATTGCCGCTGTGAGGGCGGCTGGCTTCCGCGTTGGGCACGAGGCCTTCGAGCGCGGTATGGAGCGTGTCGAGTGGCCGGCGCGACTGCAACGGCTGACGGTGGGCTCCATCGTCGACGCTGCTCCGGAAGGCTCCGAGATCTGGCTCGATGGTGGTCACAATCCCGGTGCCGGCGAGGTGATCGCCTCGGCGATGGCCGATCTCGAGGAACGCGTTGCCCGACCCCTGGTGCTCGTTGCCGGCATGCTCGTCACCAAGGACCCAGTGGGCTTCTTCGAGGCTTTTGCCGGTCTCGCCCGCCGTGTCTATACCGTCCCCATCCGCGGATCGGACGCGGCGCGCGATCCGCAGGCTCTCGCGGTCGAGGCGCGTGCCGCCGGCGTTATCGCCATGGCGACGACGGGCGTTTCAGCCGCGCTTTCCCACCTTCGAGATACGTGGTCGGGGCCGGCGCCGCGCATTCTGATCTGTGGCTCGCTTTATCTCGCCGGCGAAGTGCTGGCCGATAACGGCACGCCCCCGACCTGATCGACAAAGTCAGCTCCTCTCCTGCCGCTGGGCGAGCTTCACCACATGCACCATGAGGGCGGTGGCGTAGAGTGGCGTCAGAACGTTGACGATCGGTACGGCGAGCAGCACTGCAATGGTGAGCCCACCCAGCATGACCTTGCCGGAATGGGCGCTTCGCAGCGCCCGCGCCACTATCGGCGGGTGGAAGCGCATTGCCACCTGCTCGAAATACTCCCGCCCCAGGAGATAGGCGTTGACGGCCAGGAAGATCGGCACGTTGATCCCCGGCAGAAACAGCAGCGGTAGCATGGCGATGTTGACCAGCACCACGAGACCGGTAAAGCGCAGCGCGGCGGCGAGTCCAGTCATCAGCGGCTGCGACACGCCTGGTCGATCGGTCGGATAGCGCGTTCGCTCCACAACCTCCGCCACCTCGTCGGCATAGAGACCGGCGAACAAGGCTGTCACCGGTGCGACCAGGAAGCCGAGGCCGACAAACAGCAGCAGGCCCGCCAGCCAGTCGGCCGCCGTCCGCCAGTCGGCCGGCAGCGCCGCGGTGAGATGATCCGTCGCCGCGAAGACGCCGATCCAGACGACGGCGAGCAGGGCGAGCGTCAGGCCGACCGATTTCAAAAGCACGGTCCGGAAGGGCGGTGTTGGGATATCGCGAAGGGCGAACAATACGGCATTGAGCATTCTTCAAATTTCTCCCGTAAATGCCGTAGTGGGGCGGCTTGCCGGTCAGTTAGGAATGGTCTAGGCCAAATGGAAGAGCTGTTCGCGTCGACGCAGGACCAAGGAGACGTTTTCAGATGAGCCCCGATTTCGATGTGCTGACCATCGGCAATGCCATCGTCGACATTCTCTCCCCCGCAGAAGAAGACATGTTGGTGAGGCTGGGCGTCACCAAAAGCATGATGCGGTTGATCGACGCGGAGGAGGCCGAACGCATCTATGACATGATGGGACCAGCGGTCGAGGCGTCCGGCGGTTCGGCGGCCAATACGGCGGCCGGCGTCGCCTCGTTTGGCGGTCGCGCCGCCTATATTGGCAAGGTGGCAATGGACGCCTTTGGCGATGTGTTCAGCCACGATATCCGCTCGCAGGGCGTGCATTTCGAAACGCGACCGCTTTTCGACGGCGCCCCAACCGCTCGCTGCATGATCCTGATCACGCCCGACAGCGAGCGGACCATGAACACCTATCTCGGCGCCTGCCATCATCTCACCGTCGACGATATCGAAGAAAAGACGGTGGCCGCTGCTCGCTACACCTATCTCGAAGGCTTCCTATGGGACCCGCCGGAAGCCAAGAAGGCTTTCCGCAAGGCGGCGGACATCGCCCATGCCCACGGCCGCCTCGCCTCGATCACCCTGTCGGACAGCTTCTGCGTCGACCGCTTCCGTGCCGAATTCCTCGACCTGATGCGTTCGGGCACCGTCGATCTGGTCTTCGCCAACAAAGAAGAGGCCAAGGCGCTTTATGAAACGCACGACCTTGAGACGGCGGTCGCCTGCCTCAGGCGCGATTGCAAGGCGGCGGCGGTGACGCTGGGCGGCGATGGCGCACTGGCCTTCGATGGCGACGAGCTGGTATCGGCGCCTGCGTCGGAGGTGGAAGAGCTGGTCGACATGACCGGTGCCGGCGATCAGTTCGCCGCCGGCTTCCTCTACGCCCGCTCGCGCGATCTCACCCTCGCCGAGGCAACGCGGCTTGGCTGTCTAGCCGGCGGCGAATGTGTCGGCCACATCGGCCCGCGCCCTGCGGTCAGCCTCTCCCAGCTTGCCCGCGACGTCGGCGTGAAATTGCCGGTCGGAGAGCAATGGGCGGAGGCGTTGCCGAAAATCTGAAGCCGTGGAGCGGCTTCCGGCGCCAAGCGCCGCCGCGTGAGGCGGGCTTGACGTGGAGAGTATCGCCCCGTCAGGCGCAAAATGGGGCGGAAGCCAAGGCGACGGATGTCGCCGCCGGCGCTTGAGGCCCACTTAAAGCATGGATGGCAGTACGCGGTCGGGCAGGTGATGCTCATCCATGAAGGCGCGAATGTTGACGATCACCTTCTCGCCCATCTCGATGCGGCTCTCGATGGTCGCCGATCCCATGTGGGGCAGCAGCAGCGCGCGGCTGCACTTGACGAGCTTCGGGCTGATCGCCGGCTCCTGCTCATAGACGTCGAGGCCTGCCCCGGCCAGCTCGCCGGCGACCAGCATGCGCGTCAAGGCCGCCTCGTCGACAATCTCGCCGCGAGCGGTGTTGATGAGATAGGCGTCCGGCCGCATCAGCTTCAGTCGCCGCGCCGACAAGAGATGGTAAGTGGCCGGGGTATGCGGGCAATGGACGGTCACGATGTCCATGCGGTTCAGCATCTGGTCGAGACTCTCGCACCAGGTGGCAGCGAGCTTGTCCTCGACCTCCGGCGGCAGGCGATGGCGGTTGTGGTAGAACACCGACAAGCCGAAGGCCCCGGCGCGGCGCGCGACTGCCTGACCGATGCGACCCATGCCGACGATGCCGAGCTTCTTGCCGCGCAGGCGGTTGCCCAGCATGCCGGTCGGCGACCAGCCCTGCCATTCGCCGGCCTGAAGCGCCCGCATGCCATCGGCCATATGCCGCGGCACGGCGAGGATCAGCGCCATGGTCATGTCGGCGGTGTCCTCGGTGAGAACGCCGGGGGTATTGGTGACCGCAATGCCGCGCTCGGTTGCCTTGATGACGTCGATGTTGTCGACACCGTTGCCGAAGTTGGTGATCAGCTTCAGGCTAGGGCCGGCCTGGGCAATGACGCCGCTATCGACGCGATCGGTCACGGTCGGCACCAGGACATCGGCGATGCGGCTCGCCTCGACCAGCTCGGCCTGGCTCATCGGCCGGTCTGTCGGATTGAGGCGGACGTCGAACAGCTCGCACATGCGCGCTTCGATGACGTCGGGCAGCTTGCGCGTCACCACCACCAGAGGCTTTTTGCCGGCCATGTTGCGTTTCGTCCTTCCTCAAGGCCACCGGCAGGCGGTGCCCCGTCACAGCAAGTGTCGGCCAGCCGCTTCCGGGCGTCAATCCGGCGGAGGTCCGATCCTCGATCATTCCTGGCGCGGCGGCGTTGACGCAACGTTAACTTTGACCGGCAACCATTGTAGCGCGTACCGCTTTGTTGAGCGGCGGGTGTTTTAGGCATGGAAGGCGGGGCAGCGATGGGGGTGGCGAGGCTACGGGCGGCGGCAATTCTGGCCGCGGGATTGCTGCTCGCGAGCCCTTCGCTAGCGCAGAATGTGGCCGTCGGCAGCTCCGGCCTGCCGGTGCCACGTTTCGTCAGCCTGAAGTCGGATTCCGTCAATGTCCGCCAGGGTCCATCGCGCGACCAGGCGGTGGTCTGGCGCTATGTGCGCGCCGGCATGCCGGTGGAGATCACCCAGGAATTCGAGAACTGGCGGCGTATCCGCGATTTCGAGGGTGGCGAGGGATGGGTGTTCCACTCGCTCCTGTCGGGCACGCGCACGGCCATCGTTGCGCCCTGGGCAGCCGACAAGACACTGATCGATCTGCATGCCAGCCCCAGCGACACAAGCCGCGTCACCGCGCGCGTCGAGCCGAAGGTACAGGCGCCGGTCGACAAATGCGATGGCACCTGGTGTCGGCTCGACGGCAAGGGCTTCTCCGGCTGGATCGCCCAGGGATCTCTCTGGGGGGTTTATCCGGACGAGAAGTTCTGATGTCTCAGAAGTGTGATTCGATGGCGTCCCACACCAGCGCCGCGACGTCGGGGCCACCGAGCCGCCGGATGGCGCGGATGCCGGTCGGCGATGTCACGTTGATCTCGGTCAGCTTGTCGCCGATGACGTCGATCCCGACGAAGATCAGCCCGCGATCCCTGAGTTCCGGGCCGATCGCTTCGCAAATCTCGAGATCGCGCTTGCTCACCTCGGTGGTGGCCGCCGCCCCGCCCCGTACCATGTTGGAGCGAAGATCGCCCTCGGCCGGAACGCGATTGACCAGACCGGCAAACTTGCCGTCGACCAGGATGATGCGCTTGTCGCCGGCCCGGACGGCCGGCAGATAGCGCTGGGCAATGAACGGATCGCGCGACTGCGTCAGGAACAATTCGAGGAAGGCGCTGAAATTATCGTCGTCGGGCTTCACGTGGTAGACGCCCTGGCCGCCGGCGCCG
>JAGSYV010000084.1 GCA_018262505.1 Pseudomonadota bacterium | reverse complement strand
GCGCGCCTGCGACCTCGACGGTCAACGCATCGGCGAGCGCGGCGCCGTTTTCAAACTCCTGAAACTCGTACATCCGTTCCTCCAGATCGGCGATCCGGTAACGCCGTCAGCTATCATTGGCCAGGCGGCGGCTGGATCAACGCATCGGACGATGCCGTGCGGCCTGTTTCCCCTCGTTCAAATATACACAATAGGCCGGCGTTGGCACCGGCCGACTTTCCGCAATCCCTATCAAACCGTGTCTGCCCACAGCGGAAAAACCAACACGGGAAAAACCGACGGCGAACCGCCGCCGGTTCTTTCGCAAATCAAGCCTTCTGCAGCGCCTTGATAGCTGCCACCAGACCCTTGGTCGAGACATCCTGGGTCGCCGCCGGCTCGGCCTCGCCCTTGAGGACCGGCAGGAGACGGTTGGCCAGTTCCTTGCCGAGTTCGACGCCCCACTGGTCGTAGGAATTGACGCCCCAGATGGTGCCCTGCACGAACACCTTATGCTCGTAGATGGCGATCAGGCGGCCAAGCGTCCTGGGGTCGAGCGTGCGGTAGAGAATGGTATTGGTCGGCCGGTTGCCCGGGAAGGTCTTGTGCGGCGCCAGCGCGGCGATGTCGGCATCCGACTTGCCGGCCTTCTTCAGCTCGGCCGCCGCTTCCTCTGTGGTCTTGCCGAGCATCAGCGCCTCGGTCTGAGCCAGCACGTTGGAGAGCAGCTTGGCATGGTGATCGCCAACCTGCTCGTGTGGCACCGCGGCGGCCAGGAAGTCGGCCGGGATGACGTCGGTGCCCTGGTGGATCAGCTGGTAGAAGGCGTGCTGGCCGTTGGTGCCCGGCTCGCCCCAGACGATCGGCCCGGAAGCGCGCGGCACGGGCGTACCGTCGGTGCGCACGCCCTTGCCGTTCGATTCCATGTCGAGCTGCTGGAGATAGGCGGCGAAGCGGGAAAGGCGCTGGTCGTAGGGCAACACGGCATGCGTCGAGAAACCCCAGACGTTGCGATACCAGACGCCGAGAACGCCCAGGATCACCGGGATGTTCTTCTCAAGCGGCGCGCTGCGGAAGTGGTTGTCCACCTCATGCGCACCCGAGAGGAAAGCGACGAAATTGTCGTAACCAACGGCGATCGCCACCGGCAGACCGATGGCCGACCATACCGAATAGCGGCCGCCGACCCAGTCCCAGAAGCCGAAGGCACGCTTCACGTCCATGCCGAAGGCGGCCACCTTGTCGAGCGCCGTCGACACGGCACAGAAATGCGCACCGACCGCCGCCTCGCCAAGATGTTCCTTGATCCAGGCGCGGGCCGTGCCGGCGTTGGTCATGGTCTCGGAAGTGGTGAAGGTCTTCGACGCCACGACGAACAGCGTCGTCTTGGGGTCAAGCTCGGCCAGCGTGTCGGCGATATGGGCGCCATCGACGTTGGAAACGTAGTGGAGACGCGGGCCGTTGCCGCGATAGGGCGACAAGGCAATCGTCGCCATGGCCGGGCCGAGATCGGAGCCGCCGATACCGATGTTGACGACGTCGGTGAACTTGGCACCGGTCGACGAGGCGATCTTGCCAGAGCGAATGCCCTCGGCGAAGTCGCGGATGCGACCGAGCACGTCGTTGACGTCGGGCATGACATCCTTGCCGTCGACGATCACCGGCGTGTTGGCGCGATTGCGCAGCGCCGTATGCAGCACCGAGCGCTTCTCGGTGGTGTTGATCGCGGCACCAGCGAACATGGCATCGCGCCGTTCGACCACGCCCGCCGCCTTGGCGAGTTCGATCAGCAGACCGAAGGCGTCGGCGTCGAGACGGTTCTTCGAGAAGTCGAGCAGGAGGTCGTCGAGATGCACGCTGAAGCGGTCGAAGCGACCGGCGTCCTCGGCGAACAGCTTGCGCATCGGGCGATCGGCCAGCGCGGCCTTCTTGGCTTCCAGACGCTTGAAGATAGGATCCAGCTCAGCGACCATGTTCACGCACTCCCATGCCAGGCTGTTGCCCGCTTACGTTCCGTTGATTGCGCGGAATATTAGGGAGACTAATGGGGCAAGGCTAGTACCTTCGGCTTAGTTTGATTGCGAATTCAGCGCAAATGTCGCGACAAACCGTTGAAACTTAGGAAGAACCGGCCACGACGGACGCCGGTTCAACCGGCTGTCAATTCTGCGACATTGACGACCACCGCGTGCCGGTCGGCGAGCGCCGCCAGTTCCGCTTTCTGAAGATCACCGGCCGTCACGATGCTGCCCTGCGCCGGCAGGTCGCGCGTCGCGGTGGCGTCGGCCGCCACGGTGGGCAAGAAGCCGAAGTCGAGGGCGGCGCGGGTGGTCGGCTTTCAGAAGTGGCAGGCACGCGCGGCGCCGCTTTCCGCGATGTCTATCGTCTCGCCCATCCGGAGCGCGGCAAGGAGCCGGCGGTACGTGCCGTCGCCCGCTGGATCGACGCGACGGTGAGCCGCCGGCTTGAGAGGAGCTGACTTACCACCAGGCGTGGAAGTGATGCACAGGGCCGTGACCGTGGCCGATCTCCAGCCGGTCGGCGGCGACGATGGCTGCCGTGACATAGGCCTTGCCCTCGGTTACGGCCGCGGCAAGATCGAGCCCCTTGGCGAGACCGGCGGCGATGGCCGACGACAGCGTGCAGCCGGTGCCGTGCGTGTTGCGCGTCGCATGGCGCGGCGCCCTCAGCCAGTGCACCCCCGCACTGTCCAGGAACAGATCGGCGCTTTCGGCGCCCGTGCCGTGGCCGCCCTTGACGAGCACCGCCTTCGGGCCGAGCGACAACAGTTCGCGAGCCGCCGCCAGCATGTCGTCGGGCGTGTCATCCACCGTTCGGCCGAGCAGCTTGCCGGCCTCCGGCAGGTTGGGCGTGATGAGGGTTGCCAGCGGGAACAGCTCTTCGCGCAGTGTCGCCACCGCCTCGCCCTTCAAGAGGCTGTCGCCCGATGTCGCTACCATCACCGGATCCAAAACGACACGGCTCTGGCCATAATCCCGAAGGCCGGCGGCGACGGTGCGGATCAGTTCCGGGCTTGCCAGCATGCCGATCTTCACCGCGTCGACGGCAAGGTCGGAGAACACGGCGTCGATCTCGGCGCGGACGAAATCGGCGGGCGCCTCGTGGATCGCCGTTACGCCGCGCGTGTTCTGCGCCGTCAGCGCCGTGATCACCGACGCGCCATAGACACCGAGCGCCGAAAAGGTCTTGAGATCGGCCTGGATGCCGGCGCCACCGCCCGAATCCGAACCTGCGATGGTCACCGCGATCGCCGTCATGCCCGCGCCTCCCAGGCTTTCGCCGCGTCGAGCCATTCGGTGAGGCGTGTTTCCGGACTGGCGGCCGACAACACGTCGGAGATCACTGCCACGCTGTCGGCACCAGCGCCCCAGCAGAACGGCGCCCGGTCGAGCGAGATGCCACCGATCGCCACCAGCGGCCTTCTCGCGATGCGCCTCCACTCGGGGAGCAGCTCAGGACCGCTGGCCGGCGCCGCGTCATCCTTGGAAACGGTCGACCAGATCGGCCCCAGCGCGATGTGATGCGGGTCGACGGCAAGCGCCCGGTCGAGCTCCGCCCGATTGGCCGTGGAGACGCCGAAGCGGATGCCGGCGGTGCGGATCGCCGTGAGATCGGCGGTGTCGAGGTCTTCCTGGCCGAGATGCAACCACTCGGCGCCAAACTCGATTGCTTCCTGCCAATGGTCGTTGACCACGCACATCGCGCCAGCCGCCTTGCAAAGCGCGAGCGAGTCGGCAATTTCCCGCCGCCGCGTCTCGATATCCGGCGCCTTGGTGCGGATCTGCACCAGCTTCAGCCCGAGCGGCAGCAAACGCGGCAGCCAGGCAGCACGGTCGATGATGAGATAAAAGCGGTCGAGCATCGGCTTTCCGTCTGAAGGCAAGAGAGTCAGTGGCGCAGCGGCCGGCTGGCATGGATGACCTTGGTCGCCTGCGTGTAGATCACGCGCAAGAGATCCTCGGCAATGGCCGGCGCCACCATCCAGCCGTAGCGGAAAAGACCGTTGACGGCGATGACGCGGTCACCGACCTGCACCTTCGGCACGCCGTTCATCAACACCGGCATCAGGCCGGAACGCAGTTCCATGACCTCAGCGTCGGCAAAGGCGGGCAACAGTGATACGGCGTGCGTCATGAGTTCGCCCGCCGAGCGCACCGAAACGCCGCTACGATCGTCGTCGATCGTGGTGGCGCCGATCACGTAGACCCCCTGGCCACGCGGCGTCACGTAGAGGGCGTGCCGATTGTGGAGGAGACGGATCGGGCGGGTGAGCTCGATCTTGTGACTGCGCACCTGGGCCATCTCCGCTGTGACAGCCCGGAGTTCGGGGAAACGGTCGCGCGCGCCGAGTCCGCGCGTGTCGACGATGCGTTCGGCTTGCAGGCTCTCGATCGTCCCGATCCAGTCGAAGCGGATCCGGATGCCTCCTGCCTCGAGCACATCTTTGAGGCCTGTGAACAAAGTGCGCGGATCGGCATGCGCCGCCTGCGGAAAATACATGCCCCGGCTGTAGACACCGGCGAGCGACGGCTCAAGAGCGGCGATCCGCTCCTCGTCGACCCATTCGTAGTTGAGCACGAAGGTGGAATAGTCGTCGAGCGCCGTTGGCAGACGACGGTTGCCGAGCACCAGTGCACCGTTGGTGGTGAGGCCAGGGATCAGCGTCGGCCATAGCTCGACCGAGCGCCGTCCGAGATCGACAATGGTGGCATCGGCGCCGTCCGCCTCGCAATCGGGGGCGAGGACACCGGTGCTGTTCCAAGCCGGCGAGCCGGAAAAATCGCTTTGCCGCTCGTAGATCGCCACCTTGAGGCCAGCGCGGGCGCACATCAGGGCGGTCACGAGCCCCATGGGACCGGCACCGACGATCGCCACATCGACCGTCTCGCGCTTGCCGTTCACAATCTCGCTCATCGGATATCTCTCGCGCCCGAGTGTTCGCACCGGCTCTGCATGACCTTTTGGCCCGCTGCCGAAGGAGTGTCAACGCCGACCAGCCACCCGAGGGCAATCACCTAAACCACCCGCCGGCGATCATAAAAAACAAGTCGGAAGCCGCTTGCGGCTTCCGGCGCCAAGCGGCACCCAAGGCGACAGATGTCGCCGCCAGCGCCTGAGGCTAAAGAATCAAGTCGGCGTGTCGGCGCTTCGCGCCCTCGCCTTGGCTTCGAGGATACCGAGGCGCCGCTCCCGCCAGACCACGAAGACGCCCGAGGCGATCACCACCAGGGAACCGGCGAGGACGACCACTGTCGGCACGTCGCCGAAGATCAGGTAGGATATGACGACAATCCAGACCATGTTGATGTAGTCGAGCGGAGCGATCACCGACGCCTCGGCCAGGCGATAGGATTGGGTCATCAGTACCTGCCCGATGCCGCCGAACAGGCCGGCAACGATCAGCATGCCAGCGTCGGCGAAACTCGGCACCACCCAGCCGAACGGCAGCGTCACGAAGGAGAACGCCGAGCCGCAGGCCAGGAAATAGAAGACGATGGCGCCGGTGGTCTCGGTCGAGGTCAGCTCGCGCACGGTGACGGCGGCGACCGCGCCCAGCATCGCCGAGGCGAGAGCGCAGGCCGCACCGATCGCCCGGCTGCCGTGAAATCCGGCATCGAAACCGTTGAGCTGTTCCGACAGCACAATCAGCACGCCAAGAAAGCCGATGCCAACCGCCGCCCAGCGAAAGGATCTGACCCGCTCGTGCAGCAGAAGAGCGGCGAGACAGACGCCGAACAACGGCCCCGAGTAGCTGATGGCGGTGGCGTCCGGCAGCGGCAGATAGGTGACCGCCGTAAACCAGCAGAACATCGAGGCCGTTCCGACCAGCGATCGGCGCACATGGCCGAATGGGCGCATGGTGGCAAGCGACGCTGGAAATACGCCGAGTGCCGCGAGATAGACCACGACAGGGACGATGCCAAAGAAAGACCGGAAAAACAGCATCTCGCCTGGAGGCACGCGCCCCGACACCAGCTTGATCAAGGTCAGCATGAAAGCGAAGGCAATGGTCGAGGCGAGCTTGAAGAGAACGCCCGCGGCAGTCGGCGACATGGAAAAGACAGCTCCTTGCTCAGCCGCTTATATAGCGATTTGCCGCGGGACCAAGTCCGATTTGTCATATTTTTGGGCTTAGCGACGCGTCGGCCCGACCTCAGGCAAGGTGGGACTTCAGAAAACCAACCGTTCTTGTCCAGGCGAGATCGGCTGCCGCCTTGTTGTAGCGGGCTGCCGAGGTATCGTTGTTGAAGGCGTGATTGACGCCGGGATACATGTGGAGTTCGTAGGACTTGCCGGCCGCTTTCAGCGCCGCCTCGAACACCGGGATGCCGGCATTGATGCGGTCGTCGAGACCGGCGTAGTGCAACAGCAGCGGCGCCTTGATGGCCGCCACCTGCTCGGCCGCCGGCTGGGCGCCGTAATAGGCTACCGCCGCGCCGAGGCCGGGATCGGCCACCGCCGTCTGCAGCGACAATCCGCCGCCCCAGCAGAAGCCGACGCTGCCTGACTTGCCGTTGCCGCCTTCATGGCCACGCAGGTAGGTCGCGGCGGCCACGGCGTTCTTGACGGTCTTCACCCTGTCGAGACCGGCAATCAGGTCGCGCGCCTTGTCCTCGTCGGCGGGCGTGCCGCCGGCCGGCGACAGGAAGTCGGGTGCCAGCGTCAGGAAGCCCTCGAGAGCCAGGCGACGAGTGACGTCCTCGATATGACCATTGAGCCCACGGTTCTCGTGGATGACCATCACCGCCGGCAGTGGTCCGGTCGCCGCCTTGGGACGGACGAGATAGCCTTTCACCGTCCCACCGTCGCCGGCGAACTCGACTGTCGAGGCATCGAGCCGGTCATCGGTGGCGTTGACGACGGCGGCCTTGGCCTTGCCGGCTTCGATCATTGGCACGATGGCGGCGGCCGCGGCGGTCGAGCCGGCCAGCTTGGCGAGCTTTTCCATGAAGCCGCGGCGATCGAAAGTCAGATGGGTGTATTCGTCGTAGAGACGGATCATGTCTTGCGTGATGACGATGCGTTCGCTCATGTCGATGGCTCCCTGGGGTCCGTTCGGTGCCGTCACTCGCCCGGCATGGCTCACGAAGCAAATATCGCAGCAAAACGAACCACTTACGGTCTAGTGTTTCGGTGGAGCTTTTGGATTCAGTGCTTGAATCTCTTGATTAACAGGAGCATCAAAAGCTGAATACAGCTCCTCCGGGTGCAAATGCCCCAACGCCCGCGCCGAAAGTCACGTATTTTTACCAATATGTAAACCGCATAATTCCGCCATCGCGGATATCAGTCCAGCGTCAGGTCGTCGGAGCGACGCTCCCAGATGGCCTTGGCGCGTGCGCTGTGCCAGCCGAGGCAATAACCGATGGCGCGCTCCACGGCGCCCGCCTTGGGCCCGGCGGCGCGGACGTCATCAAGCATCAGGTGCGCCATGTGAATATCGTTGAGCACACCAAGCACATCCTGGGCCGCCTTGACTCTCGGCAATAACTTGCGCCGCACCGACTTAGGCAATAAAGGCTCAAAGAAATCATAGGCATAGCGTAGCCGTTTGAATCTCTTCCTGAGTTCGTGCCGCTCATCCGGAGACAGTGCGTCAGGATCGCGACCGAGCTTTTCCACCCTGCGCCGGAGGCGAGCGATCAAGTGCTCGGCAAAGGGAGTGACCGGTGCTGCGAGCCCAAGGCTCTGCCCGATGTCGTCCGTCGACAGCCAGCCGCGCGCCTCGGTGAAGGCCAGCAGGTCGATCAGGAAATCGCCGGTTTCCCGGTCGGCAAGAACGGCGGCGAGCCGAGCGCGCGCCGTCTTGCGCCGCTTCTCGAGCAGAGCGATCAGTGCCGCCATGTTGCCGCCACCGTCAAGCGGCGTCACCAGTTCGTCGATCAACACGTCCATATCGCGCGTGGCGGCCACTTCCGTCGACAACCGCTGCGCCTCCCCGGCGAGCGGATCGGCCGCGCCGGGCGCCATGACTGGGGCAAAAACCTTCAGAGCCGTCCGAAGACGACGCAGCCCGACGCGCAGCTGATGCGCGCCCTCTGGATCATCGGCGACCCTCAAAGCCGCGACATTGGCTGAAATCTGGGCGGCACAGGATCTGAGCACCAGTTGCAGCGCCATCTCGGCGGACATGTCGTCGTTGAGATCGGCGTCCTCGGCCGTTGCCGGTTCGGCCGCACCGATCTCGCCTTCGAGCAGCGCGTAGCCGAGATCGGACTTGGCCTCTGTGCAGAAGTGGAAAGCGACACCGGCCAGCGCCGGTCGGGCAACCTCGAACAGGACACGCCGATCGCCGGACAAAAGCTCGAATTCCACTTCCCGGATGTCGGCGCGCCGGCTGCCGGCCGTCGCAGTGCCGCGGTCGAGCGCCATCTCGACGCGATCGCCGCCCGGCGTGGCAATTTCCCAGCGCCGCCGCGCCACCCGCATGGAGAACAATGGTACCAACGGCCGGCCGTCGACAAGCTTGGTCAGCTCCACCGCCGCCTCGTCGGGCAGGCGGGAAAGATCCGGCACGCGGCCGGCATAGGGCACGTTGAATTCCGGCCGCTCGGCAAGTCCCAGCGAGAAACTGCCGGAGAACTTCACCGTCTGTTCGCCGCTCCGCCCCGCCCGGCGCAGGCGCAAGCTGATGCCCTTCGCCCGCAAGGCGAGATCGGGCGTGTCGAAATAGGTGCTGACCAGCCGCGTGTCGCCCTTCGCCGTCACGTTCAGTCCCGGCAAAGCGGCAAGACGCGCAAGACGCGAGGCACCGGCCGCATCCACGGCCACCTTCAATTCCGCCTCGATCCCATCCGCCATGGTCGTTTTCCTCCGTTTCGTCCAATCCTATCGTTGTCGGAAGGGTTTGACGAGCCGGACCCGGAACGATTCGGAGTCCGATACGCAATCTTAAGTTGCTAAAATCCAGGTTGTATCCTCAACGAGGTGGCGAGATGCCCCATTTCTGACCAGCTGGGAAAAAATGCTTGCCAACCGTCCAATTGTCGGTTCGGATAAGGGCTCGCCGGCAGACGGGCATAAGTGACAAAAAGACCGTCTGACCAGGCTCGGGGTTCGCCGACGTCGCTCGGCAACAGGGGAGTATACCTTATGAAAACGATGTCCCGCCTTCTGGCGGCCACCATGCTTGTCGCCGGCCTCGTCAGTGCCGCGCATGCCAAGACGTTCGTCTACTGCTCCGAAGGCAGCCCGGAAGGCTTCGACCCGGCGCCCTACGCTTCCGGCACGACGCATGACGCGTCCTCGGTTCCGGTCTACAGCCGTCTGACCGAGTTCGAGCATGGCACGACCTCCGTCATCCCCGGCCTCGCCGAGAGCTGGGACATCTCCGAAGACGGCACCGTCTACACCTTCCATCTTCGCAAGGGCGTCAAGTTCCACACCACCGAGTATTTCAAGCCGACGCGCGACTTCAACGCCGACGACGTGATCTTCTCGCTGACGCGCCAGAACGACAAAACCAGTCCTTGGTACTCCTATGCCGGCGGCTCCTGGGAGTATTGGGAGGGCATGGACATGCCCAAGCTCGTCAAGTCGCTCGAGAAGGTTGACGACTATACCGTCAAGCTCACCCTGACCTCGCCGAACGCGCCGATGCTCGCCAACCTCGCGATGGCCTTCGCCTCGATCACGTCGAAGGAATACGCCGACAAGCTGGCCGCCGAAGGCAAGCAGTCCGACCTCAACCAGTTGCCGATCGGCACCGGCCCGTTCCAGTTCGTCGCCTATGAGAAGGACGCGGTCATCCGCTATCAGGCCTTCGCCGACTACTATGGCGGCAAGCCGAAGATCGACGACCTCGTCTTCGCCATCACCCCGGATGCCTCCGTCCGCGTTCAGAAGCTGAAGGCCGGCGAGTGTCAGGCGGCCCCCTATCCGAACCCCGCCGATATCGACGCCCTCAAGGCCGACAGCAATATTCAGCTGCTGGACCAGGCCGGCCTCAACATCGGCTACCTCGCCTACAACACGCTGCAGAAGCCCTTTGACGACGTTCGCGTCCGCAAGGCTCTCAACATGGCGATCAACAAGAAGGCGATCATCGACGCCGTCTATCAGGGCACCGGTCAGATCGCCAAGAACCCGATCCCGCCGACCATGTGGTCCTATAACGACCAGATCCAGGACGACCCCTATGATCCGGAAGCGGCCAAGAAGCTGCTCGCCGAGGCTGGCGTCAAGGATCTCTCCATGAAGGTGTGGGCGATGCCGGTGTCGCGTCCCTACAACCCGAATGCCCGCCGCATGGCCGAGCTGATTCAGGCCGACTTCGCCGCCGTTGGCGTCAAGGTCGAGATCGTGTCCTTCGAATGGGCCGAATATCTGAAGCGCGGCAAGGAAAAGACCCGCGATGGCGCGCTTCTGCAGGGCTGGACCGGCGACAACGGTGATCCGGACAACTTCCTGTTCGCGCTTCTGAGCTGCGCCGCCGTCGACAGCGGCTCGAACCGCGCCTTCTGGTGCAACAAGGACTTCACCGACCTGGTGACCAAGGCCGCGACGGTTTCCGATGTGGCTGAGCGTACCAAGCTCTATGAAGATGCCCAGGTGGTCTTCAAGAAGGAAGCGCCGTGGGCGACCATCGCGCACTCGACGACCTATATGCCGCTGGCCAAGAGCGTCACCGGGTACAAGGTTGATCCGCTCGGACTGCATTGGTTCGAACAGGTCGACATCACCGAGTAAGGCATAGCCGTTACGACAGACGCGGTTCCGGGGAGTCTTCTCCGGAACCGTTTTTGCATGAGGAAACAAGGCCGGAACGCGCCGCGACCTCCGCCGTCATGCGGAAAACCATGTAGGGTGGCGGAAATCCCGGCAATTTCGTGCCGCCAAAATGTTCAAATTGCGACCTTGTCGCTTGCAGGCCGGGTTTCCGGCGGCTACTGGAAGCCCATGTCCATCGCAACCGCCCTCCGTCCCTTCCGTCCCGACGACCGCGCCGCGGTCGTCCGGCTGTGGCACGACGCCTGGCATGATGGCCACGCGCCGATCCTGCCGGCGCACGTGGTTGCCGAGCGGACACCGGAGAGCTTCGATCATCGCCTTGGGCCGCTCGAGGCTGGCTGCCTTGTCGCCGAGGCGGACGGCCGCATCCTGGGTTTTTCTGCCATCGAAGGCAACGAGGTCGACCAGCTCTACGTCACCGCCGAGGCGCGCGGCACGGGCCTTGCCAAAGCCCTGCTGGCCGCCACCGAGGCGGACCTCGCCCGGCGCGGCGTCCGCGACGCGGTGATCCAGTGTTCGGCCGGCAACGACCGTGCCCATCGCTTCTACGCCCGCGCCGGTTGGCGTGACAGCGGCGTCCGGCAAGCCCCGATCTGGACTCCCGACGGACGCCATGAAACGCATCCGACCCACATCTTCGTCAAGCAACTCTCGAGCCTGGACTGACCCCGCATCATGTTCGGTTTCATCCTCCGACGCCTCAGCCTGTTGATCCCGACCTTCATCGGCGTCAGTCTGGTCGCCTTCTTCTTCATCCGCGCGCTGCCGGGCGACCCGGTGCTGCTGCTCGCCGGCGAGCGTGGCATATCGCCCGAGCGTTACGCCGAGCTGATGCACCGCTACGGTTTCGACCTGCCGCTCTGGCAGCAGTTCATCGTCTATTTCACCGACCTGCTGCACGGCGACTTCGGCACCTCAATCTCCACCAAGAAGCCGATCTTCACCGAGTTCTTCACGCTGTTTCCGGCAACGCTGGAACTGTCGTTCTGTGCGGTGATCTTCGCCGTGGTGCTCGGTGTACCGGCCGGCGTCATTGCCGCCGTCAAGCGCAATTCCTGGTTCGACCACACGGCGATGGCCACGGCGCTGGTCGGCTATTCCATGCCGATCTTCTGGTGGGCGCTGCTCCTCATCATATCGTCTTCTCCGGCATGCTCGGCTGGACGCCGGTGTCCGGCCGCATCTCGCTGATGTTCTTCTTCCCCAAGGTGACCGGCTTCATGCTGATCGACAGCCTGCTGTCGGGCAAGGCGGGCGCCTTCCAGTCGGCGATGAGCCATCTCATTCTGCCCACCATCGTGCTCGGCACCATCCCGCTCGCCGTCATCGCCCGCCAGACACGCTCGGCGATGCTGGAAGTGCTCGGCGAGGACTATATCCGCACGGCCAAGGCCAAGGGTCTCAGCCCATTCCGCGTCGTCGCCGTGCATGCGCTGCGCAATGCCCTGATTCCGGTGATCACCACCATCGGCCTGCAGATCGGCGTGCTGATGGCCGGCGCCATTCTGACCGAGACGATCTTCTCCTGGCCGGGTGTCGGCAAGTGGATGGTCGACTCCATCTTCCGCCGCGACTATCCGGCGGTGCAAGTACGGCCTCGTCAATCCCAAGATCCGGCACCAGAGGTAATCCGATGACCGCCGTCTCCGCTTCCGTCCGTCCGGGGCGCCTCAAGGAATTCTGGCGCTATTTCTCGGAAAACCACGGTGCCGTCGCCGGCCTCGTGCTGTTCGTGGCGCTGGTGATCGTGGCGATTGCCGCGCCGCTGTTCGCCCCGTTCAACCCCGACCAGCAGTTTCGCGACGTCTTGCTGATGCCGCCGCTGACCCGGGGCAGCGAAGGCATCTTCCTGCTCGGCACCGACGCGCTCGGCCGCGACATCCTGTCGCGTCTGATCTTCGGCGCCCGCTTCTCGCTGTTCATCGGCGTCGTCGTCGTTTCGGTGTCGCTGATCGGCGGCGTCATCATCGGCATGTTCGCCGGCTTCTTCCGCGGCTGGGTGGATACGACGATCATGCGCGTCATGGACGTCATCCTCGCCTTCCCGTCGCTGCTTCTGGCCCTGACGCTGGTCGCTATCCTCGGTCCCGGCCTCACCAATGCGATGATCGCCATCGCCATCGTAGCGCAGCCGCATTACGTGCGCCTCACCCGCGCCGCCGTGCTCACCGAACGCAATCGCGACTACGTAACGGCCGCCCGCGTCTCCGGCGCCGGCCCGCTGTGGCTGATGTTCGTCACCATCCTGCCCAACTGCATGGCGCCGTTGATCGTCCAGGCCGCCCTGTCGTTCTCGGGCGCCATTCTCGACGCCGCCGCCCTCGGCTTCCTCGGCATGGGCGCCCAGCCGCCAACCCCGGAATGGGGCACCATGCTGGCCGAGGCCCGCGAGTTCATCACCCGCGCATGGTGGGTCGTGACCTTCCCCGGCCTTGCCATCCTGATCACCGTGCTGGCCATCAACCTGATGGGCGACGGCTTGCGCGATGCCCTCGATCCGAAGCTGAAGAGGTCGTGATGCCCATTCTCGAAATCAGCAACCTCTCGGTCGATTTCCGCACGGTGGGCGGCCAGTTCCGCGCCGTCGACAGCGTGTCGATGACGGTCGACCCCGGCGAGATCGTCTCCATCGTCGGCGAAAGCGGCTCGGGCAAGTCGGTGTCCATGCTGGCGCTGATGGGCCTCCTGCCGTGGACGGCCACCATCACCGCCGACCGCATGATGTTCGACGGCAAGGATCTCCTCACCATCTCGCCGCGCGAGCGCCGCCGCATCATCGGCAAGGACCTGGCGATGATCTTCCAGGAGCCGATGAGTTCGCTCAACCCGTGCTACACGGTCGGCTGGCAGATCAGCGAAGTGCTGGAAGCCCACCTCGGCCTCAACAAGCGCGCCCGGCGCGACCGTACCGTCGAACTTCTCGAACTGGTCGGCATACCCTCGGCTTCCGAGCGCCTCGACACCTACCCGCACCAGATGTCGGGCGGCATGAACCAGCGCGTGATGATCGCCATGGCGATCGCCTGCAATCCCAAACTGCTGATCGCCGACGAGCCGACCACTGCGCTCGACGTCACTATCCAGGCGCAGATCCTCGACCTCCTCGCCAAGCTGCAGCGCGACACCGGCATGGCCCTGGTGCTGATCACCCACGACATGGGCGTCGTTGCCGAAACCGCCAATCGCGTCTCGGTGCAATATGCCGGGCAGAAGGTGGAGGAGCAGCCGGTCAGCGAACTGTTCGCCGACCCGCACCATCCCTACACGGCGGCGCTGCTGTCGGCGCTGCCGGAGCGGGCAACGACACGCCGCCTTCCGTCCATCCCCGGCGTGGTGCCCGGCCAGTATGATCGCCCCACCGGCTGCCTGTTCAGCCCGCGCTGCTCGTTCGCCACCGAACGCTGCGTCGAGAAGGCGCCGGTCACCCAGGGGCAGGCCGCCGGTTACGCGCTCTGCCATTACCCGCTCAACCAGGGCAAGCCGGTAGGCCATCCCGGCCCGGCCGCCATCCTCGACCGGAGGCTTTCGGCATGAACGCTCCCGTTCCGTCCACAGTCGTCCTCGAGGCGCAACATCTCGCCCGCCACTACAGCCTGAAGCGCGGCATGTTCGGCGAGCCGGCCACCGTGCGGGCGCTGTCGGAAGCCTCCTTCAAGCTTGCGACCGGCAAGACGCTAGCCGTCGTCGGCGAGTCCGGCTGCGGCAAGTCGACGCTGGCCCGCCTCGTCACCATGATCGAGCCGCCGACCGCCGGCGAGCTGATCATTGACGGCAAGCCGGTGCATCACAACCGGACGCCGAGCCACGAGCTGCGCCGCACCGTACAGATCGTCTTCCAGGATCCCTATGGCTCGCTCAATCCGCGCCAGAAGGTCGGCACCATTCTCGAGGAGCCGCTGCGCCTCAATACCTCGCTCTCCGCGTCGGCGCGGCAGGCCAAGGCGCGGGCGATGATGGAGCGGGTCGGCCTCCGGCCCGAGCATTACGACCGCTATCCCCACATGTTCTCCGGCGGCCAGCGCCAGCGCATCGCCATCGCCCGGTCGCTGATGCTCAACCCGAAGATCCTGGTGCTGGACGAGCCGGTGTCGGCGCTCGATGTGTCCATCCAGGCGCAGGTGCTGAACCTGCTGATGGACCTGCAGCAGGAATTCGGCCTCGCCTACCTGTTCATCAGCCACGATCTTTCCGTGGTGCGCCACATCGCCGATGAGGTGATGGTGATGTATCTCGGCCGTCCGGTCGAATTCGGCACGGCCGACGAGATCTTCAACACGCCACGCCATCCCTACACGCGCGCCCTCTTGTCGGCGACGCCGACCACCGAGCCCGAAAAGCGGCGCGAGCGCATCCGCCTCACCGGCGAATTGCCCTCGCCGCTGCATCCGCCGAAGGGCTGCGCCTTCCATCCGCGCTGCCCCTTCGCCTACGATCCCTGCGACGTCGACCAGCCGAAGCTCCTGAAGGCACCCGGCGGCAATGCCGACGTCGCCTGCTTCGCCGTGCAGGGCGAGCTGCTCTGAGGCATCGGACCGAAAAGTGGAATCCGGTTTCCGGAAAATCCGATGCAACAACAAAGACCTAGATCGTCACCTTGCGTCCGTCAGGACGCACGACGATCTAGGCGGGCTGACGCGCAAGCCACCAACGGGACGCGGGACGGGTGATCCGTACCGCGTCCTTTTGTTGCCGTCACAGCTCCGCGCTTCCGGGAAGCGCAGCGGCGAGCGCATCGAGGGCAAGCCGGACGCGCAGTGGCTGATGCGGCGTTGCGGGCCAGAGGGCGTGTGTCCTGAACGAGAGGCGCGGCACGTTTTCGAGCAGCGGGACGAGCGTGCCAATCCTGACCCTCTCACGGATCAACCAGCACGGCAGCCAAGCGAGGCCGTAGCCCGCCTCCACCGCGTCGGCGATCGCTTCCAGATCATCGAATCGCATCCGGCTCGGTGGCGTCACTTCGCGCGGAACGCCGTTGCCGATCGGAAATTGCCACGCCTTGACGCGACCGGCGCGGCCATAGGTGACCGCTTGATGGCCGGCCAGATCGTCGAGGCTTTCCGGTCGCCCGTAACGATCGAGATAGGCCGGCGAGGCACAGACCGTCATGCGTTGCAGGCTCACCGTCCGGGTCATCAGGCCAGCGCCGTCACCGATCTCGCCATTCCGGATCGCCAGATCGAAACCGTCCTCGATCAGGTCCACCGGACGATCGCTGAAGGATAGATCGAGTTCCAGCCGGGGATGCTCCGCCGCCAGCCGCGCCAGCACCGGCGCCACGCAGCGCCGACCGAACAGCATGGGCACGGACACCCAGAGCCGCCCCGCCGCCTCGCGTCGGCCCGATTCCAGAGCCGTCTCGCCGGCACGCAGTTCTTCCAGGGCACGCAGGCAACGCTCATAATAGCCCTGCCCGTCCTCGGTGAGCGTCAGGCTGCGCGTGGTGCGATGAAGCAGGCGCACATCGAGCCGCGCTTCCATCCGAGCGATCGTCTTGGCCACTGCCGAGCGGGTCACATGCAGCCGCTCGGCCGCCGAGGCGAAGCTGCCCGTCTCCACCGCCGCCACGAAGACATCCACGCCGTTCAGCATTTCACTCATGATTGTCGCCCATCAGGCCCCAATGTTTGGAACATATGTCACCACCGGCTCCAAACACTCAACGATATGCTGTGCCCTCGTCAACCCGCATCAAGGAGCGAGCGATGACACGAGGGATGCAGCGGTGGGAAATGGATGGGATCGGACGCGACAGACTGGCGCTGGAGGATACACCTATCCCAGAGCCCAAGCCTGGCGAGGTCCTGGTGAAAGTGGCGGCCGTGTCGCTCAACTACCGCGACAAGCTGATGATCGAGAGCGGCATGGGGCTGCAGCTGACCTTCCCCTTCACGCCCGGTTCCGATCTTGCCGGGACCGTGCAGGCGCTCGGCGACGGTGTGACGCGCTTTGCCGCCGGCGATCGCGTCATCTCAACATTCGTGCCGGGCTGGATCGATGGTGCGCCGCTCGGCAATGGCCGTGTTCCACCTTATCGAACGCTGGGAGGCGCCTACCCCGGCGTGCTGACGGAATATGTCGCCTTCCCCGCCGATTGGTTCGTGCGCGCGCCGGCATCCCTCGACGATCGGCAAGCCAGCACCCTGCCCTGTGCCGGCCTGACGGCTTGGTTCGCACTGATCGAGAAGGGCGCGCTTCACGCCGGGGAGACCGTGCTGATCGAGGGAACGGGAGGCGTGGCCCTGTTCGGCTTGCAGATTGCCAAGGCGCACGGCGCGAATGTGATCGTCGTCTCCGGCAGCGCGGAGAAACTGAAACGCGCGGAGGTGCTCGGCGCCAATCACGGCATCGATCGTTCTTCGGAAGATTGGGTGGAAGCCGCCTATCGCCTCACCGCCGATCACGGCGCCGACCACATCCTTGAACTTGTAGGAGGACCGCATCTCGGCCAAGCTGCGCGGGCAGTGGCCGTCGGCGGCCACATCTACCAGATCGGCGTGCTGGAAGGGTTCGATGTCGCGGCCTCCGCCGGCCCGCTGATGCTGAAGAACGTCACGGTGCAGGGCATTGGCGTCGGACATCGCCGGGCACTGGAAGATTTCGTCACAGCGGTGGACCGCATCGGCCTCAAGCCGGTGATCGACAAGAGCTATCCGCTCGAAGATCTCCCCGCCGCTCTCGATCACCTCGACCGAGGCGCGTTCGGCAAGATCGTCGTCGAAATGGAGAGAAGCTAAGAAGCCCGAAGGGATGAAGCATCACCGGCGCGCCGGTGATGCTTGGATATTGCTCAAAGCGTGATCGATGCCAGGGCCGTCGATAGCGGGGTCGCCACAAGCGGCCCCGCCACCGCTTCAAGGCGGCGATCGGCGAGCCGGTGCGGCACCCGCCAGAGATAGGCCATCTCGCGCGAAGCACGGATCACCGGATCGAACAGACCAATCAGTGTGAAGACGAAGCCGGGCACCCGCCGCACCCGCATCAGCCGCTGGTGGACAACACCGGCGGCCTCGGCGATGTCGGCGATGGAAGCTGTATGCCCCTCGAAGTGAAACACCTCAAAGGCAGCGAGGCGATCACGCTGATCGGCCAGTTGCACGAAGACGCGGGCAAGGTCGGGCAGATAGGCCCAGGCATGCGGCACGTCCTTCGGCCCCGGCGAGCGAATGACGCCCTGCCCCGCCTTGGTGGCGATGAACGCAGTGAGCCAGCTCTGTCCGGAAATGGTCGGCCCGAAGAAATCGCCGGCCCGGAGAATGCAGGTGCGGACGCAACCGGCTCGCGCCGCCTCCGCGAAACTCCGCTCGACCTCGACGCGGATCTTGCCCTTTTCCGAAGTCGGCGCCGCGATGAGGTCCGGTGTCAGTCGATCCGGCATATTCTCGCCGAAGCCGTAGACGTTGCCGGGGAAAAGATGCAAGGCCCCGAGCCGTTCAGCGATGGCAAGCGCGGCGGCGTAAAGCGGCCGTGCCATCTCCGTCCAGCGATGATAGGGCGCGTTGAGGCCATCGAAGACGACGTCGACCCGGGAACTGGCGGCTTTGGCCACGGCCTCGGCATCATGAAGATCGGCTTCCACCGGCCACATCCAGTCCGGCAGCTCGCCTGCGCGGCCTTGCCGCACGAGGCCGGACACCTGCCAGCCCTGGCGATGAAATTCCTCGGCGACCGCTTGGCTGACACCACCGAGGGCGCCAAGGACGAGAACATGTCCAGTCATGAGAACCTCCTGAATATAAGCAATGACAATGGTTTACGGGCCAATCTCTCCGGTTGCCCGTCGATGGGGGCGACTTGAGGTCTGAATTAGATAGTTTTATTCCGCACATCAATTCGCTATATCTGTCGAAATGGTATTCGAATTTGCATGGATAAATGCTCGACTGGACCCTCCTTCGCTCGTTCCTCGCCGTGGTCGACACCGGTTCGCTGTCGGCGGCCGCCGATCGGCTCGGCCTCGTCCAGCCCACCGTCGGCCGGCACATCCGCGAGCTTGAGGCAACGCTCGACGCACCGCTGTTCCGCCGGCAGCCGCGCGGCCTGGAACCGACGCCGGCCGCTCTCGACCTGGTGGAAGACGCCCGCCGCATGGGTGAGGCGGCCCTTGCCCTGGAACGCAAGGCCAGCGGCGCCGGCGACAGTCTGGCCGGCACGGTGCGTGTCACGGCGAGTCGCATGGTGGCCGCCTATCTGCTGCCGGAGATCGTCGCAGCGCTGCATATCGAGGAACCGGCCATCGATATCGAGATCGTCGCCAGCGACGCGACACAGAACCTGCTGCGCCGCGACGCCGATATCGCCCTCCGCATGTATGAGCCGCGGCAACCCCAACTCGTCCGTCGTCACGTCGGCGATATCCCGCTCGCCGTCTATGCATCACCCGCCTATCTCGCCCGACGCGGCACACCGGTGAGATTGGCCGACCTGATCCATCACGACGTCATCGGCTTCGATCGTGCCGACGATCTCTTGCAGGGCTTCGCCCGCTTTGGCCTACCGGTGACGCGCGAGTGGTTTCCCATTCGCAGCGACGACCACATCGTCGGCTGGCAAATGGTGATCGCCGGCGTCGGCATCGGCTTTGCGCAGGTGCCGATTGCCGAAACCGAGCCGCGTGTCGTCCGCTTGGCCGTAGAGGATATCGGCTTCAAGTTGCCGCTCTGGTTGACCTATCACGAGGACCTGAGGCCGAGCCGTCGCATCCGCTTCGTTGCCGATCGCCTTGCCGACGGCCTCGCCCGGCGCATCAATTCCCGGAAGCCCCGATGACTGCGATCCTTGCATCTCTCCCAGCCATCGAGCTGGCGCCGCTGCTGATCGGCGCCCGGTTTCTCGTCGGTGGTGTCGGCGGCATCATTGTCGAAACCGAGGCCTACGAAGCCGATGACCCCGCCTCGCACTCCTTTTCCGGCGAGCGGCCGCGCAACAAGGCGATGTTCGGTCCGCCGCTCACCGCTTACGTCTACCGCTCCTACGGCGTCCACTGGTGCTTCAACATCGTCACCGGCCCGATAGGCCACGGCGCTGCCGTGCTGGTGCGGGCCATCGAACCGACCGCCGGCATCGCCACGATGACAGAGCGTCGGCGAACCAATGACCCACGCCTCCTCGCCTCCGGCCCCGGCCGGCTGACCGAGGCGCTCGGCATCACCATTGCCCACAATGGCCTGTCGCTCGACGCGCGCCCCTTCCAGTTGATGCCACGCGAGGGCACGCCCGACATTGTCGTCGGCCCCCGCATCGGCATCACCAAGGCAGCCGATCACCCCTGGCGCTTTGGCCTCCGGGGATCGCCCTTTCTGAGCCGGCCGTTCCGCTGAGGATGATCAGCGGAGAAGGCGTAGCGAGCCGGTGAGTGACTTCACCCACTTGGCAGGACCGCACAGGCCAAGGCCGTCGATCGCCTCCTCGGCAAGCCGCTTGTCAGGCAACAACGCCTCGTACTCCCGGTAGTCGTGCAGCGCCCGCGAGAAAGCGGGAAACACCACCAGCGCGCTGTCGTCGCCGCGCGGCATCGCCTTCAGCATCAGCGCCTGGATCACATCCGGCGCCGCGGCCAGAATGGGCACCGGCAGGATGGAACTGTCGTCGATGATCCGCCCCTCCAGATCGGTCAGCGGCCGATTGCCGAGCCACGGGAGGCGTGCACCGAGACCGATGCCGATGGCTCCGACAGTATTGGCGAGAAGACCGAGCGGCAGGTCGGGATTGACGACGATGGCGAGGCGGCTGTCGGGCGGCATGATAACTCCGGAACGAATGAACAAGGCCGGCAGGATATCCGTGTTGTCCGGACAATGTTTACCGGAGTTTGTGGTCAGACCGAAAATTCTGGTAGAATCTACCTACTCAAGGCTTGAATAGGATACGCTATGCCAGTTTCACCTCTCGAACCGGTCGATATCAGGATCCTCGATGCGTTGCAGACCGACGGCCGCCTGACCAATCAAGCGCTGGCCAACGAGGTCGGCCTGTCGACGTCGCCCTGCTGGCGGCGGGTGAAGCAGTTGGAAGAGAGCGGCGTCATCGGCGGCTATCGCGCGGCGCTCGATCGTCAGAAGATCGGTCTCGGCGTGCTGGCCTTTATTCGCGTCAAGATCGACAGCCACAGTGAGGCCGAGGCAGAGGAATTTTCAAGGAGCGTCGCCCATCTCCGCGAGGTGATCGCCTGCTATTCGATCGCCGGCGACGCCGACTTCCTGTTGCAGGTGGTCTCGCCCGACCTCGACACCTATGCCGATTTCGCCATGACGGTGATCCGCCGCCTGCCGCGCATCAAGGAAATGCAGACCACCTTCGTGCTGAAGGAGATCAAGCCTTTCACTGGTTTCCCGGTGGGCCTCGTCTAGGGCACAGATCTGATGCTGTCGGATCTAGTTGTTTGGTCCGAGCCTTTGATGCTGCCATCCGGCAGGCCGGCAACGGACACGTCAATCGCCGGCCGATCACAGTCCTATGCCCCGGTAGCGCTTTTCATGACGGCTCGCTGCATCGAACGTGGTGTGAGGCGATTTGAAAACACGATGATCTTGTTCAAGACCCCGGGGACCACGGATGCCCTTCCTTTTGATAGCGCGCGGAGACCGCTTTCGGCGACCGGACGAGGTTTCATCGTCAGAAGGCGCAACAAGCGCGAGACGGGAGCGCCGGCTGACGCATCGAATCCCGTTTCGGTGTGCCCTGGGCAGAGACTGGTGACGACCACACCGTGGGGGCGGAGTTCGTCATGCAGAGCTTCTCCAAAAGACAGCACATAAGACTTCGTCGCTGCATAGGCAGCAAATGTGGGAACGGGCTGGAATCCCAGCAGACTCGCAATGAGAAGGATCTGTCCGGCCCCACGGGCTGCCATATCCCGCCCGAAGATAAAGCTCAGTTCGGTCACCGCCGTGATGTTGAGTTGTATCATGTCTGCGGTGCGCTCCAGCGGGGTCTCCAGAAAGTCACCGTGCAATCCATATCCGGCATTGTTCACCAAGATATCGATCTGCAGCGACTTCTCGTCCAGGCTACCCTTCAGGCGCGCCGCGGCACCGGGTGCGGCAAGATCAATCGGTTCGACAACGACATCGACACCATGCTTGCGCCGAAGTTCGGCAGCGAGTTTTTCCATAGGCTCCCTGCGCCGGGCTGCGAGCACGAGATTGACCTTCTGCGCTGCCAGAAGCTCGGCAAATTCGAGACCAAGGCCGCTGGAGGCGCCGGTGATCAGAGCCCGCTTCCCAGGGGCGCCATTCAACTTTCCTACGAAGGACGTTTGCGTTCCCGCGTTGGCAACGTGTTGCATTTGTTTTCCTCTTGATTGCGTGGATCTCTCGGCGGAACTGGCACGATATCGACCTGCCCGCCCGTGCAGAATTCGAACGTTCACCGAAGCAGGACGCTCAAGATGCGGTCGGTCAGCGTTCCAAATGGGGGGGGGGGGTGGAGCAATTTGACGATGTTCCACCGCGCCTGCTCATAGATGCCTTTGGCAGGGCTCAGTCGCCTGAAGCCCTCGAAACCGCCGAAAGGAAGTCGCCCCGCGCAACATGCGTGATGGTGCCGTAGGCCGATGTCGTGCGGTCCAGCGGCGACCGAGCAGCGCCTGCTTCAGTTTAGCGAGATCGGCGCGACGATGAGCGAGCGAAGGCACCCCATCACGCAGGAAGGCGGCACGTTGGCCGGCGAGAAGAGTGCCCATATGATCGGCGTCGTTGATTTTTGCCGTGGCGTTCATGGTGGACTCCGATGTAGACAGCAGAAACTTACGCCTCTATATAGATAGCAAAGTAGCCAGTGTCAACAATGTATCCACGAGAAACTTTGCGGCCCATGCAGGACACACCCAACCGCCCCTATCACCACGGTGATCTTCGTCGTGCGATCATCGAGACGGCCCTGGAGATGCTCCGGGCGGAAGCGAACTGGCAGTTCACGCTGCGGGAGGTCGCCCGTCGGGCAGGCGTCAGCCACGCGGCGCCCTACAAGCACTTTCCGGACAAGGCTGCCCTTCTCGCAGAACTCGCCATGATTGGGTTCGATCGATTACGCGAGGCCTTGATGAAGGCGAAGCCCGAAGCGTCCCGATCTCTGCTCGAGGAAATCACTCCGATAGCTCGTGCCTATGTCGCGTTCGGAACCGACAACCCCGCCTTATATCGCCTCATGTTCAGCGCTGAGGAAGGGCGAGCGGTCGGGATGCATCTCAACGAGAGGGCGCTCGCGGTATTCGAAGTCGTGCTCGAAATGCTCGGGAGCGGTCAGGCTGCCGGGAACATTCGCAAGCGGCCAATCAGGGGACAGGCAGCCGCCGTATGGTCGCTCATTCACGGTATGACCATGCTGGCGATCGATGGACTTCTGGTGCCCGAGAAGGTCGGATCGGCGCCGCTGGATGCAGCCCTGAGTACCCTGGTGGAAGGGCTGGAAATCCCGCAGCCGAATACCTAGAGCACCCGTCGATCAGGTTGAATCAACCTGATCGAAAAGCGGCTGCTCCAGCGAATGAATCTGGAGCATTCGCTAGACGACCAGATGTTTCAATCTGGTCGGCGAAGGCTCCAGCCGCAAAAATAATGCGACAACAAAGACCTAGAGCAACATTTGCGTTCGTCAGAACGCACGTTGCTCTAGGTCGCGGGTGCGTCAGTACACCGGTTTGCCACTGATGGTCAGCAGGCCGAGCATGTCGTCGTCGTCGGACACCCAGCGCTGCAGGGCGGCCACCGTTACCATATCCGTGCCGCCTTCATCGCCGACACCGGCGATATGGTGGTAGGGCTCGAAGGTGTCGCCAAGGTGCGACAGTACGGCGAAGGCCGTGCTGAAGTCGTCACCGCCGGCATAGCGGCTCGGGGTGACGATGGTGCGGATACCGGCCGCCGTGGCAGCGGCAAGGCCAGGACCGTTGTCCTCGAAAACAATCGCGGCGCGAGGCGGGAGGCCCAGCCGAGCGAGCGCCAGTTCGTAAACGTCGGGCGCCGGCTTCGGCTGCACGGCATCGGCGCCGCCGACGATGGCGGTGATCTTCTCCAGCCCGTCCAGCCCGAAATTGGCGAGGATCAGCGCCTCCGCATTCTCGACGCTCGACGTGGTGGCCAGCACCACGGCAAGCCCCTGCGACCGGGCATCATCGATCAGCCGCTCGATACCGGGACGCGGCCGGGCGAGCCGGCGGTCGACCAGCTTGGCAAACAGGCGTGTCTTGGCGGCGTGCAACTCGTCGATCTGCTGACGGCCCTGATCGGCCATCGGTGGCGCATAATGCTCGATGAAATGGACGAGGCGCGCCCGGCCGCCATGCACGGCGAGCAGCTCGCCGTAGAACTCCGATTCCCACACCCAGGGCAAGCCGGCTTCGGCAAAGGCACGATTGAAGGCGAGGCGGTGAACCTCCTCGGTTTCCGCCAGCGTGCCATCGACGTCGAAGATCAGCGCCTTGATCGGGGGGGCCATCACACTCTCTCGGATAACTGCTCCAATACGGACGGAAGTTCGCGGAAGTCGTCCATCACGAAATCCGCATCGAGTTCGTCGGCGGGGATGTCGGTGATTCCATAGCGCACGACAGCCACCTTGACGCCAGCCGCCTTGGCCGAGGCGACGTCATTTTCGCTGTCGCCGACCATCAGCACCTCGTCCTTGGCAAGGCCAAGCCGCTCGGCCACCAGCCACAGCATGTCCGGCGCCGGCTTCGGCGTGACGCCGCTGTCGCCGCCCACCACCACCGAGATCTCCGCGCCGATACCCAGGCTGTCGATGATCTTGCGGGAGACCGCCGTCGGCTTGTTGGTGCAGACGGCGAGCCGGTAGGCCTTGGCGAGTGCCTTGACCATGTCGGCGGTGTGCGGGAACAGGCGCGTCAGGCGGGTGGCGCGCGGCTCGTAGAGGCCGAGATAGGTCTTCACCTGCGCGGCGAGCGCCTCGCCCTCCATGGCGATGCCATGGGCGGCAAAAGCCTTTTGCACCAGCACCGGCACGCCCTTGCCGACCATCGACCCCACGGCGCTTTTCGCATGCGGGGCGAGGCCGTTCACGACCATCAACTCGTTCACTGCCTCGGCGAGGTCCGGCAGGCTGTCGACCAGCGTGCCGTCGAGGTCGAAGATCAGGGCGCGAATGCTCATAGACTGTCTCTCAGGGCCTGGATGTTGCGGCGATAGTCGGACTCGGTGCCGCCCTTGAACACGGAGGTGCCGGCCACCAGCACGTCGGCGCCGGCGCGGGCCAACAAGCCGGCGTTGGCGGTGGAAACGCCACCGTCGATCTCGATGTGAATGGGACGGTCGCCGGTGAGCGCCTTCACCTTCTTCACCTTCTCGACGACGGCCGGAATGAACGCCTGGCCGCCGAAGCCGGGGTTGACGGTCATCACCAGCACCAGATCGATCTCGTTGAGCATATATTCGAGACCGCCGACATCGGTGCCGGGGTTCAGCACCACGCCGGCCTTCTTGCCGAGCGAGCGGATCACCTGCAGCGAGCGGTGGATATGCGGCCCACCCTCCATATGCACGGAGATCACGTCGGCGCCCGCCTCGGCGAAGGCCGCAATGAACGGGTCGGCCGGCTCGATCATCAGATGCACATCGAACGGCAGCTTGGTGTGCGGGCGCATCGCCTTCACCACCGCCGGGCCGAAGGTGATGTTGGGCACGAAATGGCCGTCCATGATGTCGATGTGGACCCAGTCGCCGCCTGCTCTTTCAACGGCGGCAAGCTCTTCGCCGAGGCGCGAGAAATCCGACGACAGCACGGAGGGAGCAATCTTGACGGTCATGAGCAGCGTTCCGGCAAAGGTGTTCAAAAGCCAGACGTTCTTAAAGCAAGACGCCGCCGAGCGCTAACCCGTTTCCCCAAAGCCAAAGGAAAATCCGGCCGTAATCGATCAAGTGCCGGCAACGGCCGGGGAAGCCGCCGCCGGCCCTTGCTTCATCTGTTATCCGGCTGAGAGCGCACAAGCTCCAGCCCACGCGGCGTTATGCGATAGGGCTTGCTGTTACGGGATGCGATGGCCCGCTTCTGCTTCAATTTTCGGAACAGGATCAAATTGAAATCGGTGTAGAGCCAGCCGTCGCGGCTGTAGCAGGCAAGCTCTTCGATGTCGCCGCGATCGTCGCGGGCGATCTCAATGCGTCCACCCTGGGCGAGCAGGTGCAGGATGCGCTGCTCGGCACGTGAAATATCCATCGTCTGAAGTCCGGGAAAGGCGCCACTCAGGCGCACCAAAGCGTTCCGAAAGCCTCAGGCTTCCGGGGCGACATTGGGATCGGTCCGCGTTGCCGGCACCATGCCGGGGCGGACCTTCACCGGGATTCAGACTGACGTGACATCCACGCTCCTGTTACGACGGTCCAATCCTGCCGGGCCTGCGGCGGGTCGTCAACGGGCAAGGACCGGCGCTTTGCCGGTCATCGGTCGATTGTGGCTCATCGGTCACGATACCGTCGCTTTTGACGATCACCGAGAGGAGAGTGGCGCGGAGGATGGGGCGCCCCTCTTTTCTCCGCGACAATGGTCGAAACGCCCCTTGGGCAAATGGTGTCGGGCGATAGCTTGCGGTAAGCTTCGGAATGGAGAGACGGGAACCAAGCATGCGCCACACCACTTTGAAGCAGCTGCGATTCCTGTCGGCGGTCATCAAGACCGGCACCGTCACCGCCGCCTCCTCCGCCATGAACGTCACGCCGCCGGCCATCACCGCCCAGGTGAAGGCGCTGGAAGATCTGGTCGGCCTGCCGCTCGTTGAGCGTGTCGGTGATCGCTTCATCGCCACTTCGGCCGGCCGCGAGATCGCCAACACCCTCGATCGCATCGAGGCCCTGCTCAACGAATGCGGCGGAGCCCTGGCCGAGATGCGTGAGGCCGGATCGGGCCGCGTCGCCGTCGGCGTCGTCTCCACCGCCCGCTATTTCGCGCCGACGGTGCTCGCCGCCTTCCGCAAGGAGCGACCCAAGGTCGACATCGACTTCATCGTCGGCAACCGCGACGAGACCATCCTGCGCCTCCGGAACTACGAGGTCGACCTGGCCGTCATGGGGCGGCCGCCGGTCGAGTTCGAGGTCGAGGCCAAGGCAATCGGCAAGCACCCGCAAGTGATGATCTGCGCGCCCGACCATCCGCTGGCCCGCGAGCGCAACATTCCCATCGAAGCCTTGATGGGCGAGACCTTCCTGGTCCGCGAGGCCAATTCCGGCACGCGACACTCCTTCGCCCAACTGATGGCCCAGCACGACGGCGGCCGCGACGTCCGCGAGTTCGAGATGGGCTCCAACGAGACCATCAAGCAGGCGGTAATGGCCGGTCTCGGCATCTCCTTCATCTCGTCCCACACCATCGCCGCCGAGGTCGAAGCCGGCCGCCTCGTCATCATGGACGTGATCGGCTTGCCGCTCATCAAGACGTGGCACGTCGTTCGCCGCACCGACAAGCGGTTGCTGCCGTCGGCCGAGGCGATGTATCGCTTCTGGGTCGAGCACGGCGGCGACTTCCTGCCGAAGATCACCGGCCATGCGGACTAACATCTGGCAATCGTCAGATAGCCGACATGCTCGGGCCATTCGCCGGAGGGTCGGACCATGGAGGATCCCATGACTGCCGCCCATCGCCCCTTTCGCGTGATCGAAAGCCTCTGCGCCACCGGCAAGGACTCGGAGATGAAAAAGGAAGACCGGCTGATCGTCACCGAGGATTTCGCCGCCGTCATCGACGGCGCGACTTCATCCGGCCCGATCGGTGATCGGCCCGGCGGCATCGTCGCGGCGGAAGCAGTGGAGCAAACGGTCAAGGACCTGCCGCCGGACGCCAGCGTTCGCGACTTCGTCGATCGCGCCACCGCGAGTATTGCCACGGCGATCGGCAACTGGCCGGATCCAACGATCATGCGCCCCTCTGCGGTGGCCGCCGTCTGGTCACGGGCACGCGGCGAGGTTTGGCGGGTCGGCGATTGCCACGTCCGCATCGACGGCCGGGATTACCCAGGCGGCAAGGAGATCGATCGCGTCGGCTATGAGTTCCGCTGCGCCGTCATCCGCGCGCGCCTCAGGCTAGGCCTGACCAGCCTTGAGGCCGAACGGCGGGTATCGACCATGGAGCAGCCATTCCGGCCGCTGGTGCTCGCCCAGCATGCCTTCCTCAACCTCGACAGCGACGATCCCCTCGCCTATGGCGCGCTGGCCGGCACCTTCGTGCCCGATCGCTTCGTCGAAGTTTTCTCGGCGACCGATGCCCGCGAGATCGTGCTCGCTTCCGATGGTTTTCTCGCGCCAGCGGCGACGCTTGCCGACGGCCTCGCCGAGATCACCCGTATCCGGGAGAACGATCCGCTGATGGTGGAGCTGGTGATGGGGTCGCGGCCGTTCATGCCGGGCCGCGACTATTTCGACGACACCACGTATCTGCGGATCGCTGTTGGCTGAAAGACCAGCAGCCGGCTATTGCGCGGCGGCGCGCTCTTCGTCCATCCAGCGCGCCTGATAGGCCGCGAGCATCGCCCAAGTCGCCTCGTGGTCGGGCAGGCGGCGGTCGACGCCGATCACCTTGCGGCCAATGGTAATGCCGTAGCCACCGAGATCGCGGGACTTGGCAAAGCCGGGCTCGTCGGGAACGTCATCACCGACATGCACCGGAACACGCCCCAGGAAGGGCGGATGATCCATCAGGAAAGCAATACCAGAGCCCTTGTTGGCGCCCTGCGGCACCACATCGATCGATACTCGACCGGGAATGACCGCCACATAACCACCGGAATGACGCTCGGCCAACGCCGCGACCTCAGCGGCCAGCGGCTCGCCCTCGTTATAGACGATGGCCAGCGCACCGATCTTCCACTGGATGTCCATGGTGGGATAGGCGATCTTGACCGCCAAGGCGATCTCGTCGAGCGCCTTGCGCTCTTCCGGCGTTTGCACCGGGGTAAAACGACGACCGTCGGCAAAGCGGCGGTCGGCGCCCTGCAGCGCCGCCACCGGCAGCTTCAATGGCTTGAACATCGGATCGACGGTCTCGACCGAACGGCCGCTGACGATGGCGAGCGCGCCGCCCAACAGGTCGAACAACCGGTCGATCAGAGCGATGCGGTCGGCGGCGATGCCGCGCGCACGGTCGGCATAGGTCGGGCCGATCAGTGTGCCATCGACATCAAGGAACAGCGCGAAGCGGTCGGGTGCGGGCAGATGGGCGGCGAGGTCGTGCGGATCGGTGAAAGACATGGGCCTGCGTTGGTCGGCGGAAAAGGAGGTCGCTCAGACGAAAGTATCGTCCGCAACATCCCTAAGCTCTACAGCCAACACCGTCCGCCGACAATGCCTTGCCGGTTGAATCGATATGGAAGCCGTCGAAGACGCGCCAAAAGCGTCTCGTCAGACCTCAAAATCATAGACGAGGACGCCGTCCAGCCCACCATCCGCCGCCGCCACGATCTTGTCGCCCACCTTCACATGCTCGGGGTGGACGAGATAGGCGTCACGCGCCGCCGCGTCGGTGAAGGTGACGACGAAGCCGTGCTGGAAGCCGTGGCCGAGGCCTTCCGGCGAGGCGTTCGGCCCAGCCTTGAAGTCGACCATGCCGGGGATGAACGACTTCAGCGCCGCCACGGCGCCATAGAGCTTCAGGACGTCGGCCGATGTCGTGGTGGCTGGCATCTTCATGAACACGCAGTGCAGGATCATTCAAACTCCTCCCTCGCCGATCCGATGGACCGGCCAAATTCTCAGTCTTCGACCGGCGGTGGCGTGCGGCCGCGCAAGGGATGCTCCTCGACACGGGCAAGCAGGATCAGCGACATAAGCTGCGCCACGGCGGCGGCGAAGAACAGCGAGCGGAAGGCAGCAATAGCGCCTTCTCTCGCCGCCGGATCCAGCGCGCCGGCGCTGATATGGTCGCCAATGCCGACGCTGCCGACGATGGCGCCCAGCACGGCGATGGCGACGACCGAGCCCAGCGAGCGCACGAACGTATAGGCGCCTGTCGCCGTGCCGAGGTCGCGCGGGTCGGCAGCGTTCTGCACCATGACCGTGCCGACCGGGAACAGCGTGCCCTGACCGAAGGCGGTGAGAAAGGCCAGCACCTCGATCACCCAGAAGGAGACGTTGCCGACCAGCAGTCCAACCACCGCCAGCGACACCAGAGACATGAGACTGCCGATCATCGGCAGCCGCTTGTAGTGTCGGCCCTTGCGCAAAATTCGCGCCGAAATGCTCGACCCGGCCACCGAGCCGAGCATAGGCCCGAGCAAGGCGAGACCGGCCGCCGAAGCGCCGAAGCCTTCGATGAGCTGCAGATAAACCGGGTAATAGACCGACAGGCCGAACATGCCCGCCGTCGCAAGGAAGGCCGTGGTGGAGGTGAGTGCAATCACCTTGTTGCCGAAAATGCGCGGCGGCAGCAGCGGCTCGGCTGGCTGGAACTGGTACCAGGCGAACAGGATGAAGGTCGCAGCCGATACCACCAGCATGCCCAGGATCAGCGCCGAACTCCAGGGATAGGTGTGGCCACCCAACGTCAACGCCAAGAGGAACAGCAGCGTCGCCACGATGATCATCAGCGCGCCGAGGATATCGAGCTTATGGTCGCGACGAATGTTCGGCAGCTTGGAGAGCGGCTTCAACGACAGGCCGACGGCCAGCGCGCCGAGCGGCAGATTCAGCCAGAAAATGGCCGACCAGTGGACATACTCGGCGAGCACGCCACCGAGCACCGGCCCGGCGATGCTCGCAGTCGCCCAGATCCCCGCGATATAGACCATGTATTTGCCGCGCTCGCGCGGCGGCGCCACGTCGCCGATAATGGTCTGGACGAGGGCCATCAGCCCGCCACCGCCGAGGCCCTGCAAGGCGCGCCCGGCGATCAGCACCGCCATCGACGGCGCCAGCGCCGAGATCAGCGAGCCTGCCACGAAGATGCCGACGCCGGCGTAGAGCACCGGCCGCCGCCCCTTGAGGTCGGCGAGCTTGCCGTAAAGCGGCGTCACCGCCGTCGCCGTCAGGAAATAGGCCGACACGATGATGGTCTGATCGAGCGCCGCCAGGAACATGCAGAGGAGAGACGTGATGACGATCTTGGTCTTGTCGTCTTCGTTGAGAACCTGCTGTTCGGGCGGCGAGATATGGGTCATGGTCTGGTCCGGCGGGTTGCGCGGCGCACCCTAGCCGCTGTCCAGCGTGAAAGCCAGCGCCGGTGTCCCTGCGTATTTCAGAGCTCCGTGAACAACGGCTTACCGCCTTCCGTTCGCCGCCCCAGCCTCTATATTGGTTTGAATGAACTGGAGACCGCCGCGATGACAGCCGTCCTCCCCCGTGCCGTCGATCTCAACGCCGATCTGGGCGAAGGCTTCGGCGCCTACCGCATCGGCGACGATGCCGCGCTGCTCGACGTAGTCACCTCGGCCAATGTCGCCTGTGGCTTTCATGCTGGTGATCCCGAAATCATGGTCGAGACCTTCCGTCTCGCCAAGGCTGGCGGCGTCGCCGTCGGCGCCCACCCCGGCTTTCCCGACCTCTGGGGCTTCGGCCGACGAGCCCTGCCCTATTCGGCCGGCGAGATCGAGCGGTTGATCGCCTACCAGATCGGCGCGGCGTCGGCCCTGTCGGCGTTGGCCGGCCATCCCATTGTCTACGTGAAACTGCACGGCGCGCTCGCCAATCTCGCGGTGGCCGACCCCGACGTCGCCGCCGCCAGTGTCCGGGCGATCAAGGGTGTCGATGCCACGCTGGCCTGCCTTGCCATCGCCCACGGCAAGCAGGAACAACTCGCCCGCGATGCCGGCCTTCGCACCTACTCGGAGGTCTACGCCGATCGCGGCTACCAGGACGACGGCAGCCTGATGCCGCGCGCCCGCCCCGGCGCCTTCGTTCACGACCCGGCCGAGGCGGTCGAGCGGGCCTGCCGCATGGTGCAAACCGGCGAGATCGTCTCGGTGACCGGCAAGGTGCTGCCGACCGCCGTCGACTCCATCTGCGTCCACGGCGACAACCCAACGGCGGTGGTGACGGCGCAGCTCTTGCGCGAACGCCTCGCCATCGAGAGCATCGTGCTGGCCTCCTTTGCGAGCAAGACCTGATGGACGACGCGTTTCTGGGCCGCCTCGTCATACTCCTTCACGACTCCGGCCTCCGCGAGATAGAGTTCGAGGAAGGTGACATCCGCATCCACCTCGTCAAGGATGGCGCCGCACCACCGCGCGCGCCGGCCCCGCCAGCGACCGCTTTGGCGCCCGGGCTGGCCTCACCGCAACACCACAACATTGTCGCCGGTCTCACCGGCACCTTCTATCGATCATCATCGCCGGAAGCGCCGCCCTTCGTCGAGATCGGCGACGACGTCGAGGAAGGTCAGACCATCGGTCTCCTCGAAGCGATGAAGATGCTGAACCCCATCGAGGCCGATCGGTCCGGCCGCGTCGTGTCGATCGCAGCCGAAAACGGCGCTCTGGTCATGCGCGGCGCCACACTGTTCCGCCTCGCCCCGGACGATCCGTCATGACCTTCGAGGAGATCGAGACCATCGTCCGCCGGCTCGACGGGCAACATGTCGCCACCGTCAACATACGCTCCGGTGAGGCGCACCTCAGGCTGCGCTTTGCCACGGCGCAAGCGTCTCAGTCGGTCCCGGTCGAGCCTCCGCCAGCCTTGGTGATGGCGCCCTCGCCCGGCCGCTTCCGGCCGGAGCATCCCCTCGAAGGCGCGCCGCGTTTCTCCGAGGGCGACCAGGTCGGAAAGGGCGAGACGATCGCCTTCATTGAAGTCAATGACCTGTTGCTGCCGGTCGCCGCGACTGCCGATCTGACGCTCGGCCGAGCGCTTGCCAAGGATGGCGATGCCGTCGGCTGGGGCACCCTTCTCTACGAAACGCGATAGAGCGCCGTCGCCGACCGCAGCCGCGCAAGCCAAGCGGCCGTCTCGCGCAGCGCCGCCTGCGCCTCATCGCGGCCCACGACGGCAAAGCGCAGCTCATCGTCCGGCATCGCCTGCCCGAGCCGCCAGAGATCGGCCTCGATCACCGTCGCAATCTTCGGATAACCGCCGCAGGTATTGGCCTCGGCGAGTTGGACGATCGGCCGGCCGGAAGGCGGCACCTGCACCGTGCCCGGTACGATGCCATGCGACAGCAGTTCGCGCCGCCGCGCCCGCACGAGCTCCGGTCCTTCGAGTCGGCAGCCCTGCCGATCGGCCTCGGCGGTGATCCGCCAGCCCGTCGTCGCGAACAGGTCACGTGCCTCTTCCGAGAATTCCATCCACTCGGCGGCCAGCAGAACGCGCAGCGGCAAGGCGAAATCGCTCCGTCCGGGCGGCGGTAGCGCGCCGATGCCGCCCTCCGGCAACCGCCCGGCCGGCCGCCGCCCGAGAGGCAAACGATCGCCACGCCTGAGGCCCCTGCCCTCGTGACCACCGTAGCCGCTCTTGAGATCGGTGGCTCTTGCGCCGAGCAGCGGCGGTAGGTCGACGCCGCCGCCCACAGCGATATAGACGCGAGCCCCCGTCGTCGGTGGGGCAATCGTCAGCTCATCACCGGCTTGCGCCTCCATCGCCCACCACGGCGACAGGCGTCGGCTGGCCAGTCTTGCCTCGGCAACGGCACCGGTCACGGCAACCGGAGTCGCCGCCTCGAAGCGCAGTCGGAAGGGAAAGGCAGCCACTTCGATCGCCGCCGCGTCGCGATCGTTGCCGAGGAGCGCATTGGCCGCCTCTAGTGCCACGAGATCCATGGCGCCGGAGCGGGAAACGCCGCTCGACAGTAGGCCACGACGGCCGCGATCCTGCACCGAATTGAGCGCGCCGGAGGAGAGAATCTCGATCACCACCTCACCCCCGCGATGGTAAAGCGCACCACGTCACCGGCGGCGAGCGTTGCCGGCGTCGCGCGATGGGGATCGAACAGCGTGAAATCGGTATGGCCAAGGATATGCCAGCCCGAGGGCGCCGTGATCGGCATGATGCCGGCCTGTCCGCCGCCGACGATCACCGCCCCCTTCGGCACGCCCTGGCGCGGCACCGCCCGGCGCGGCGCTGCAAGCGCCCGATCGAGACCGGAGAGATAGGGGAAGCCGGGCATGGCGCCGATCGCCGCCACCCGATAGACAGCGCCGGCGTGCCGCTCCACCACTTCGTCAATGGATACGCCGAGGCCAGCCGCGAAATCCTCGATATCCGGTCCGCCATAGACCACGGCGATATCATGCGACCGGCCGGTTTCCGCCCGCGCCACGGCG
>JAGSYV010000083.1 GCA_018262505.1 Pseudomonadota bacterium | reverse complement strand
ACCGCCGGCCTCTCGATGTTCCCCTTCGTGATGCCTTCGAGCCTTGACCCCAACGTCAGCCTGACCATGTGGGACGCCACCTCCAGCCACCTGACGCTCAACGTCATGTTCTGGGCGGTCATCATCTTCCTGCCGATCGTGCTCGCCTATACCGTCTGGTGCTACTGGCGGATGTGGGGCCGCGTCACGGCGGAAGATATCGGCGCCCGCTCGCATTCGGCCTACTGACAGAGGAGAATGGACAATGTGGTATTTTGCCTGGATCCTTGGCGTCACAGCCGCAGCTGCCATCGGCGTGATCAATGTCATGTGGTTCGAATTCCAGGACGGCCTTGATATCGACGCCTCCAAATGATCGATCCGGCGCGGCGGGTAACCGCCGCGCTTTCCAAGGCCGGCCCCCGTCTTACGCCGGCCTCACAGAGTGGCTGGCATGGTCGTCCCGCCCACCGTGCCGGCCACCTCGTTTTTGATCGCGCCCAAGTGAAGGTGATCGCTCTTGCGGTTGCGGTCGGCGCGTGGCAATCCGGCTTGCCACATCTCAGCACCGGCCCGTTCCCGCATGAGTAAACCCGAGACCCTTCTCGACGATCTTTCGGCCGATGTGCGAAAGGAGACGGCGCTGCTTCTTGCCGCTGCCGTCGCCGAGGGGCTCCTGGGAGTAGCCGCGGCCTTTATCACCGCGCGCATTATCGATGCCGTAGCATTTCGTGGTGCCGACCTCGCAGCCATCTTGCCTTGGCTCCTGCAGCTTGTCGCCATCGCTCTCCTCAAGGCAGTGATCGGTTATGCCGGCGCTCAACTGGGCTTCGAAGCGGCGGCGCGGGCACGGCAGGGCTTGTTTGCCCGCCTTCTCGATCAGGTCGCCACGCTCGGGCCAGTGCGGCTTTCCGGCACCGCCACCGGTGATCTCGCCACCACGCTGACCGATGCCGTTGCTGGCATCGAACCCTACTGGCGACAGTGGCTGCCGGCCACCGCCACCGTCGCCGTGCTGCCCGTTGCCATTCTTCTCGCAGTGCTGCCGGTCGATTGGCGCTCGGCCGTTGTGTTCGCGGTGACGCTGCCGCTGTTGCCACTGTTCATGGTGCTGGCCGGGCGTTCGGCCGAGCGGGCCAACCAGCGGCAATGGGTGTCGATGGCGCGGCTTGGCGGTCATCTTCTGGACGCCGTGGCCGGCCTCGCCGATTTGGTGCTGCTCGGCGCCGCCAAGCGCGAGGTGGCGTTGGTGGCCAGGACCGCCGACGAGTACCGTCGCGAGACCATGAAAGTGCTGCGCCTTGCCTTCTTGTCGGCGCTGGTGCTGGAATTCTTCGCCACCGTCTCCATCGCCGTAACGGCGGTTTTGGTGGGGTTCCGCTTGCTGTGGGGTGAGATCGCCTTCGCCGATGGCCTCACCGTGCTGCTGCTTGCCCCGCTGTTCTATGCGCCGCTTCGGACGCTTGGCACCGAGCGGCACGCCCGCATGGAAGCGGTGGCCGCCGCCGAACGACTTGCCGATTTTCTGGCCCGACCAGCTCCCCGTCGAACCGGTGGCGAATCCTTTTCGGCTGGCGCGGCGGTGTCGATCCGCTTCGACAGCGTCTCCGCCGGCTATGGAGATGGCCGCCTTGCCCTTCAGGACGTCAGCTTCGAGGTTCGCGCCGGCGAACAGGTGGCGATCGTCGGCGAGAGCGGGGCTGGCAAGTCGACCATCCTGTCGCTGATCGCCGGATTCCTGGAACCTTCGGCCGGCACCATCCTGATCGACGGCCAGCCGCTCTCCTCCCTCGATCTCGATGATTTCAGACGGCATATCGCCTTCCTGCCGCAGCGTGCCTTCCTGTTCGACGCCACGATCGCCGATAATATCGCCATGAACAGGCCAGGCGATGTTGCGGCGGCGCTCAAGGCCGCCCGTGCCGACGATTTTATCGCCCGGCTTCCCAATGGGGTGGAAAGCCGTCTCGGCGAGGGCGGCGCCGGCCTGTCCGGTGGCGAGGCGCAGCGGTTGATGCTGGCCCGCGCTTTTCTCGCTCCAGCGCCGCTCGTCTTGATGGACGAACCCACCGCTCATCTCGATGCCGTCACCGAGACGGCTGTGGGAGAGGCGATTGCCAGGCTTTCCACCGGCCGGACACGTCTCACCATTGCCCATCGTCTGCGCACGGTGGAAGCCGCCGATCGGGTCCTGGTTTTCGCCGGTGGCCGGTTGGTTGAGGAAGGGGCACCGGCCGAGCTCAAGGCGCGCGATGGTGCGTTTGCCTCGATGCTGGCGATGTTGGAAGGCGAGGGCGTGGCGTGAAGGACTTGTTCCGTCTCCTCGGTCTTTATCGGCGGCATGTCGGCTGGATGGCACTGTCGATGCTGGTGTCGTTGGTGGCCACGCTCGCCAATGTCGGGCTGATGGCGGTATCCGGCTGGTTCATCACCGCCATGGCGGCGGCCGGCCTTGCCGGCGTTACCATGAATTACTTCACGCCGGCGGCGATCATCAGGGGACTGGCCATCCTGCGCACCGGTGGCCGCTACGTCGATCGGGTGGTCGGCCACGAGGCGACGTTGCGTCTTCTCGCCGACACGCGCGCCCACCTGTTCGCCAGGATGGTGCCGCTTGCTCCGGCCGCCCTCGATGATCTCCGCTCCGGCGATCTGCTGGCCCGCCTCAAGGCTGACATCGACCGGCTGGAGCTCACCTTCCTGCGGCTTCTGTCGCCGCTGACCGTTGCTCTGTTGACACTCGGCGCCGTAGGGTTGGTGCTCTTCCTTCACGATGGGCTGTTGTCAGCCGGAGTCCTCGCGGTTCTGGTCGGCTGCGGTCTTGTGGCGCCGGCGCTTGCTGCGGCCGCGACAGTTGGCCCCGGCCGCGCGCTGACGGCGCGCTCGGCCGATCTCCGGCGGTTGATCATCGATGATCTCTCCGGCCTCCTGCCGCTCATTGTCACCGGCGCCTTTGCCGGTCATCGCGACCGGCTTGTCGGGGTGATGTCGTCGCTCGTCCAAACCGAGCGTCGGCTCGCCCGCCGGGCAGCGCTCGGCCAGGCGCTCGGCCGGCTCTCCGGCGATCTGGCGCGGATCGTGGCGCTTGCGGTCGGCGTGCCGTTGGTTGCCGTCGGCCGCATGGCCGGCCCGGACCTTGCCATGGCGGCGCTGCTATCGCTCTCGGCGGCCGAGGTCTTCATGGGCCTGCCGGCAGCTTTTCTCGGCGTCGCCTCGACGCTTGCTTCGGCACGGCGGCTGTTCGCCATCCTTGACCGCAAGCCGCCGGTCACCGAGAGGGCAAATCCCAGACCGCTGCCCGAAGGGCGCGATCTTCGCCTTGATGGCGTGACACTTCGTTATCCCGGCGGTCTTCGTCCGGCCCTCGACAGCATCAGTCTCGATGTTCCCTTCGGCAGCCATGTGGCATTGGTTGGCGAAAGCGGCGCCGGCAAGTCGTCGATCGCTGCCTTGCTTGCGAGACTGCGCGATCCCAGTGCTGGCGAAATACGGCTCGACGGCGTAGCGCTCACCGATCTCGCGCTTGCCGACGTCCGCCGGACAGTCGGGGTGGTGCCGCAGAAGCCGCATCTCTTCACATTGACGCTCGAGGAAAATCTCCGGCTCGGTCACCCCTCGGCGACGGCCGACGAACTGGCTGCCGCGATAGAGGCGGCTAGTCTTTCCGACTTTGTCGCCCGGTTGCCGCAGGGGCTTGCGACGCCGGTCGGCGTCGCCGGCACCACGCTGTCTGGCGGCGAGGCGCGTCGCGTCGCCATCGCTCGCCTGTTGCTGCTTGATCCGGACATCGTCATCCTCGATGAGCCGGGCGAAGGGCTCGATCCGGAAACCGAGGCTGCGGTCCTCGATCGAGTGCTCGATCGGATGGCTGGCCGGACGGTGATCCTGATCACCCACGCCCGCGCCGCGCTTCACCGCATGGATCGCGTGGTGGAACTCGACAATGGACGAATCGCCACGATTCGCCCGGATTGCGGCGTGTAACGGAGGGCCTGACGCTTGTGCCGCCGCCATCGGCATGCTAAGGGGCTGCGAACCTTTTCGGAGAGTTGCATGCTCCTCGGCCACGATCAGCGACGACGACGCGACGCCCGCGCTTTTGAGCGCGCGTTCGCGTCTTCCTGCGCCTGATCGGCCGGCCTTCGGGGTCTGCGGATTTGATGGCGCCGCACCCCGCTTTTCCACGGTTCGACATGACTGCCATCGATCTCACGCTTGCCCGCTCCATCGACACCTTTGCGCTCGAGGACGTCGTCTTTCGCCCTGAAATGGCAGACGATGCCGCCGCCATCGATGCCATTCACGACGTCACCTTCGGCCCGGGTCGCTACAGCCGCACCGCCTTTCGCCTGCGTGAGGGGCACGCGCCCGACGGCCCGACCAGCCTTGTCGCCGTTTACAGGGGGAATGTCATCGGCTCGGTGCGGCTGACCGCCATCGCGGCCGGCGACACGCCGGCGCTGCTGCTTGGTCCGCTGGCGGTATTCCCGGCGCTCAAGAGCCTTGGCGTTGGCAAGGCCCTGATGCGGCTTTCCATGGAAGCGGCGCGGCAGCGGCATCACCGGCTGATCGTGCTGGTCGGCGATCTTCCCTATTATTGGCCGTTCGGTTTCCGCGTCGTGCCGGCCGGTCGGCTGCAACTGCCTGGGCCCGTCGATCCGGCGCGGCTGTTGTGGGCCGAACTGGCACCAGGGGCTTCCGATGGTGTCGCCGGTCCGGTGAAAGCGACCGGACCAGCTGTCTAATTTATTGAGTTGACGCATTTTCTTCACGCGAACCGGTATCCACTTCGCTCGAAAATGCTCCGTCTCAGCGGCTTTCCCGCCACCAAAGCCCGCCGACGGCCAGCAGCAGCAAGGCTGCGGCCAGAAGGCCGAGGTAGACCGGAACCGTCTCGATACCCGCCACTTCGTAGGCCTCGGATGCCTTGAAGCCGATCCAGCCGTCGCCCGAGTAGGTGCCGGCAGCCGACCGGCGCAACGCCACCGCGGGAACGGCGAGTGGTCCGCCGGCTTCCGCTCTGAGGCGCGCCGCCGTACCGCCAGTTGCTTCGGCGATCGGCTTGGTAGGCTCGGTGGTCGACACGAGCGCCCGGAATTCGCGCGGGTTGGCAGGCCCGACATGGGCGAGAGCGGTGAGCGTGCCGTCGCTCGCCTTGTAGAGGCCGGGCAGCGGCGCGGCGATCGTCGCGCCGAAGCGACCGGGGCTGAGCGACGCGAGGTTGGCGATTCGCTGTTCCGAGCCATTGGGGAAGGTGACGGTCACCGGGGCGGCCGTGTCCTTCAGGGTGCGACGCTCGACGGTGAGGCGACCGTCTTCCCCTGAGAGACGAAGCGCCTCCTCTTCAAGCTCCGGTTCGCCCATCAGCCAGTGGGCGACGTTGCGCAACAGCTCCGCATGCGGACCGCCGCCCTCGAAGCCGCGCGCCCACAGCCAAACCTGGTCGCTGAGCAACATGGCGACGCGGCCCTTGCCCTCGCGGGACAGTACCAACAGCGGCTTGCCGTCCGGTCCGGCCATCAGCGCATCGCCGCGGTTCTCACGGGTCTCGACGAGGCGGAACCAGCGCGACCAATGGGGTGGGGCGACATTGCCACCGGGCAGGCTGGCCGTCACCGGATGACGTGCGCCAAGGGCCGTCACGGTCGGCAGGAACGGCGCCTCGATGATGTTGCCGTCGGGAATGGCCGGCAGGAGAGGGGCGAGCGGGCTATCGTAGACGCTGTCGGCATTGAGCGGGTCGGGGCCGGTGGCCATCAGCAGCGCGCCGCCGTCGGCGACATAGCGGGCAATGTTGTCGAAGTAGAGAAGCGGCAGCACGCCGCGCTTCTCGTAGCGGTCGAAAATGATCAGGTCGAAGTCGTTGATCTTCTCGTCGAACAGCTCGCGGGTCGGGAAGGCGATCAGCGACAGTTCGTCGATCGGCGTGCCGTCCTGCTTTTCCGGCGGCCGCAGGATGGTGAAGTGGACGAGATCGACCGAGGCGTCGGATTTCAGGAGATTGCGCCAGGTCCGTTCGCCGGCATGCGGCTCTCCCGAAACCAGCAGAACCCGCAGCGCCTGTCGCACACCGTCGATGACGGCGACCTCGGTATTGTTGAGCGGCGACAGCTCGCCTGGGAGCGGAGGCGCCTCGACCTCGACGATGTTGTTGCCGGCATGGGGTATGGCAATATCGACGGAGCGTTCCTCGCCCGGCGCCATGCTGACCGTTGCCACCGTCTCGCCGTCGCGGCGGACGACCACAGGCACCGCGGCACTATTTGGCGATCGGCCGTCATCGACGAGGCGGAAGCTGAGGCGCTGCGTTGAGCGGACCAGCGCGAACTTCGGGCTGGAGGTCAGCTCGATACGGCGGTCATATTCACCGGGATCGCCGGTGACGAGCACATGTACCGGCGCCGAAAAGCCGAGACCGGCGATGTCTTTCGGCGCGTCGTGGATCCGACCGTCGGAGACAATCGCAACGCCACCGATTCGGTCGGCCGGTACGTCTGAGAGGGCGCGGGCGACGTCGGCAAAAAGGCGTGTGCCGTCGGCGTTGTCGGTAGCAGCGGCAGGCACCTCGCGCAACTCGACACCGGAAAGGCGGGAGAGGCGGTCCTTGAGCGCCGCATAGGTGGCATCGGTGTCGGCCGGCCTCCCGGCTAACGATTGCGAGGCGCTGCGGTCGGCGACCAGTGCCACCACGGATGGCAGCGCCTTGCGGTCCTCGGCGACGAGTTCCGGCCGCGCCGCGCCGAGGAGGAGGAGAGCAAGAGCCACAGCCCTGAGGAGCACGCCGCGCCGACGGCGGAAAGCCATCAAGGCGAGAACGGCGAGCGCCAGGATGCCGCCGCCGAAAAGGACTGGGACGGGGAGGAGCGGCGCGAAGGCGATTGACCAGATCATGACGGCCTCATTCTCCCAACCGTTCGAGGAGAGCGGGCACGTGCACCTGGTCAGCCTTGTAGCTGCCGGTCAGCACGTACATGACAATGTTGAGGCCGGCGCGGAAGGCGAATTCGCGCTGGCGTGGGGAGCCAGGCACCAGCGGATGCCGAAAGGCGCCGCTCTCGTCGGCCGCCCAGGCGCCAGCAAGGTCGTTGCCGGTGATCAGCAGCGGAGAAACGCCATCGCCGGCCCGTACCGGTCGCGCCTCGCTGGTATCCTCGCTGCCGTTATCGTCAGGCGCCTCGACCCATAGCGGCGATCCTTCGGTGCGGCCGACGAAGGCGCCGAGCAGATAGAAGGATTTGGTGAGGACGTGGTTGGACGGCACCGGCTCGAGTGGCGGCACGTCGATCGTTGCCAGCATGTCGCGAAGGCGCGCCGTGTTGGGCGAGGCGGCGGAGAAGTCGGCGTCGTCGCGGCTATCGAACAGGACAGTGCCACCATCCTTCATGAAGGCCTCGATGCGGGCCATGGCGGCGGCCGATGGCATCGGGGCAGCCGCATCGATGGGCCAGTAGATCAACGGGAAGACCGAAAGTTCGTCATGCTCCGGATCGACGGCCATCGGTTCGCCCGGCTCCAGCGACGAATGATTGGCGATGAAGCGGGAAAGCGTCGACAGACCGGCGCGGCTGGTTTCGTCGATCTCGGCAACGCCGGTCTCTACATAGGCGAGTCGGGTGGCGGACAGCGCTTCCAGAAGGCGCGCGTCATCGGCAGCGCGAGCGACGGGCGGCGTCAAAAGTAAGGCGAGGCCAATCATGAGGATGGCCGCGGCGGATCGCCGCCGTCTAAACCCGCCAGCCAGCGCCGTGACGGCGAGACCATCGGCGAGTAGGAGCAGGAAGGCGAGACCAAAACCGAAGGGCGACAGCTCGATCGCCGCTTCGGTAACGAGACCGGTCCGCCGGACGCTGCCCGGCAGATTGGAAAGATCGGGCGGCAGGTAGGCCATGTCCGGCTTCAATGGATTGAGCGCGCGGAAACCGTCATCGCTGCCGTATAGGCCAGGAGGCGTGGACCGCGAGGGCTTGGCCGTCGCGATGTCTGGCTCGCGGATGCCGGTGACGCCCGCTGTTGGCGCCGCCGGACGACCGTAGCCGTCGAGAAGCGAGAGCGGGGGCAACACCGCATTACCGCCGACATCCCGCGCGCTCCCCGCAGCCGAACCAAGGGCGACCGTTCGGCGCAGCATCTCGACGAAGGTTCCGGAGATCGGAAGGTTGGACCAGCGCGTATCCGCGGTGACGTGGAACAACACCAGCCAGCCGGCTCCGGTGCGGGCGGCGGTGACCAGCGGCGTGCCGTCGGACAAGCTGGCCCACGTCCGGTCGGCAAGGTCGACGCCGGGTTCGGCCAACACTTGCCGGTTGACCGTCACGTCGCCGGGAACAGCGAGGCCGGCATAGGGGCCGTTTTCCGAGAAACCGCCGAGCGCTTGCGGCTTGCTCCATGACAGCGAGCCGCCGAGAGCGCGGTCGCCGCGCCGGAGCGGGGTCGGCACCTGTGTCTCATCCGAGGCGGCAAGCCGCGGCCCGGCGAAGCGGACAAGTACGCCGCCTTTTTCCATGAAGGCGCGAGCGAGTGCCGCTTCCCCGGCGCTGAAGCGGCCGGCGTCGGCAACCAGAATGGCGGCCGGCCGCGTGTCGATCGCCGCTTTGAACGCGTCGGAGAGGGCCCCTTGGCCGGAAACTGTCACCTCGGCAAACGGCGCGAGGGCTTTTTCCAGGAAATACTCCGGCGCGATCAGCGGCCGTGCCGCGTCACTGCTGGTCGCGGTGACAATGGCAACCGACCGACGGCGCCAGCGGTCATCAAGGAGGTGAACACCCAGAGCCGAGTTGCCGTTTGTCACCTCGGCGCGGGCAATGTCGTTGCGAATCTCGAGCGGCAACTCGAAACGGACGTCGGTTCGGACGTCGTTGGTTGCCAAGGTGAATGGCCGCTCATCGAGGAGCCGTCCCTTGCGGTCGAGAAGGCGGAGGTTGCCCTCTGCCGATGCGCCGGCTACCGGTCGTCGCAGATGGATGGTAACGGCGGCGCCATCTTGCTCGACGCTATCGATTGCCACGGGAGCCGGCCGGCCGGAGATGGCGAGCGTTACCGGCGCTGTCGGGGAAAGCCGGGTGAGGCCTGAGAAGAAATCAGGAGCCGTGCCGTTGTCGCCGGGTTCGGGCAGGGCGATGACCTCGCCCGGTGGTGTCGCCGCGGCCAGGCGAGCAAGGGCCGGCAGAAGCGAGGCCCGATCCGGCAGGATGGCGCGAGGGCTGAGGGCATTGAGACGCCGGACCGCCTCGGCGGCCGTCGTCTGCGCGCCGATGCTATCCGGTCCATCGGCCGTGGCGACCAGCAGGACCGGCCGTCCGGCGTCGCCAGCCTCCGTCAGAATGGCGGCGGCGGTGGCGCGGCGCTCCGACCAGTCGGGTGCGGCGCTGGCGCCGTTGTCCATGACCAGCCACAGCGGGCCTTCTCCCCGGACAATGCGCTCGGATGGTTGAAGAATCGGTCCGGCAACCGCCAGGACGATCAGGCTGGCGATCAGAAGCCGCAAGGCGATCAGCCACCAGGGTGTACGGATCGGTGTTTCTTCGTCGTGCTTCGGACGGACGATCAGGGCGAGCGGCGGAAAGAGGCGCGTCACCGGACGTGGCGGCGTTGCCTTCAGAAGCCACCAGATGGCCGGAAGTGCCAGAAGGCCGAGGAGGGCCAGCGGCGCGGCGAAGGAAAGGCCGCTCATGCTCCCCCTCCCTCAGGCGCTGAGAGCTGGCCGCAAAGACCAATCAGCGTTTCGGTTGCCGGCCGGTCGGTGCGCGCCAGCGTGTGGCTCCAACCCGCGCGACAGGCGGAAATAAGGCGCGCTCGATGCTCCGTCCGGCTCGCAAGATAGGTATCGTGCCAAGTCTCGGCGCGACCGGCTGTGAGACGGGCGCCGTTTTCCGGATCGATGAAATCGACACGGCCCGCAAAAGGGAAGGTCTCCTCGACCGGGTCGGCAATCTCCACCAGATGAACGCGGCTTTCGAGCGTGGCGAGATCGGCGAACAGGGATTCGCGCTCCGCTGGCGGTCCGAGAAAGTCGGAGATGAACACCGCGTCGTCACGGCGACGCATGGCGATCGGCGCGCGGCTCGCCTCGACGGCACCGAGCCGGGCAAGCTTCATGGCGATGACCTCGGCGCCATCACGCCGGGCAGTTGGCTCGGCGTCACCGACGAGACCGACCCGTTCGCCGGCGCGCGACAACAGTTCGGCCAAGGCCAGGGCAAAGATCAGGGCCAGATTCTGCTTGCTTTTAAGGGCGAGTTCGGAACGAAAATCCATCGACGCCGAAAGATCGACCCATAGCCAGACCGTGTGGGCATTCTCGCGCTCGCGCTCGCGGACGTAGAGCGTTTCATCGCGAGCTGAACGCCGCCAGTCGATGCCGCGCATGGACTCGCCGGAGAGAAAAGGGCGAAATTGCCAGAAATCTTCGCCGGGACCGGCGCGGCGACGGCCATGCCAGCCGGCGGCGACCGTGCCGGCCACCTGTCGCGCCTCGACAAGAAGATCTGGCAAGGCGGCAGCCAGGCCACGCGCTGCGGCGACGCCTTCCGGCGTCAGGGCGTCGTGCCCCGCCATGCTCAGATGACCTTTTGCAAGATGAGACCGATCACCTCGGCAACGGCGCGGCGGCGGGCGCGCGCTTCGAACGTCAGCGCCATGCGATGTTTCAGCACTGGCACGGCGAGGATGGCAACGTCATCGAGCGACGGTGCGTAGCGGCCGGTCATCAGGGCGCGGGCGCGCACGGCCAGCATCAACGATTGGGCGGCGCGCGGGCCGGGTCCCCAGGCAATGTCGCGGGCGGCATCCGGTGCGAGATCGGCGCCTGGGCGGGCGCCGCGCACCAGATCGAGGATCGCCTCCACGACCCGCTCGCCGACCGGCATGCGGCGGACCAGGGTCTGCAGGTTCTGAAGCTCGCCGTCGGCCAGCAGTCGCTCCGCCGTCGCTTCATTGCGTCCGGTGGTTTCGATCAGGATGCGGCGCTCGGTGTCGCGGTCGGGATAATCGAGGACGATCTCGAGCAGGAAGCGGTCGAGTTGGGCTTCGGGCAACGGATAGGTACCCTCTTGCTCGAGCGGGTTCTGCGTCGCGAGAACGTGGAACGGGGCTGGAAGATCGTAACGGACGCCGGCGACGGTGACATGATGCTCCTGCATGGCCTGCAGGAGCGCCGACTGGGTGCGTGGAGAGGCACGGTTGATCTCGTCGGCCATGACCAGTTGAGCGAACACCGGGCCACGAATGAACCGGAAGGAGCGGCTGCCGTCCGCTGCCTGGTCGAGCACTTCCGAGCCGAGAATGTCCGAAGGCATCAGGTCGGGCGTGAACTGAATACGCCGCTCGCTGAGGCCGAGTACGATGGCAAGCGTCTCGACCAGCTTGGTCTTGGCAAGGCCGGGCACGCCAACGATCAAGCCATGGCCGCCGGAGAGCAGCGTCACCAGGGCCGCTTCGACGGCCGCCTCCTGCCCGAAGATGACGCGGGCGATGGCGGCGCGCACGGCCGAGAGCCGCGCGAAGGCGGCGTCCGCTTCGGCGATGGCGTTGGTGGCCATCTTCATGTCTGCGTCCATCGCGGCTTGCTCCTCTTTCTTCCTCAGTCGCCGGCAGGCCTCCGGCCCCCAGGCTTTCGCTTCGCGGGCGCCACTTGGCGCCGGAACCCGCTTTCGCGGCTTCTTGTTTCTTCCTCAATCGCCGGGGCGCTTGAGCCCATCGGGCAAGTTTGACATCTCCCGCCGCGCGGCGCATCACCTTTCAGCAATGGATGCTGGATCTGGTTTCAACCCATGAGGCAAGCAAAATCAAGGCAGGCGGGGCTGGTCGGGAGGCGGGCGTGATCGCGGAGGAAATGGGACCGGCTGAAATCATCGCCAGAGCCGGCCGAATGCGGCCGCTATCGGCAGCCGGCGCCTTGCGCGCTTCCGGCGAGGGGCGGGTGGCAGCCAGCCTGGCGGCATCCACCGAACCGTTGCGCGACGCCGCCGTGCTGATCGGCCTCGTCGGACGGCCGGATGCCCGCGGTCTCGACCTCATCATGATCCGGCGCACCGAGGGTCTTCGCGTTCATTCCGGCGAGGTGGCGCTGCCCGGCGGCAAAATTGACCCGGGTGACGCCTCTCCGGTCGAGGCGGCCTTGCGCGAGGCGGAGGAGGAGGTCGGCCTCCATCCCTCGGCGGTGAAGCCGGTGGGCCTGCTCGCTCCCTATCCGACGCCGTCCGGCTTTCGGGTCTTTCCGGTGATCGGGCTTGTCGGCGGCGCGCCGGCTTTGGTTGCCAACCCCGGCGAAGTGGCGGAAGTATTTTCCGTGCCGCTCGACTTCGTGCTTGATCCCGGCAACCATCGCGAGGAATTCTTCGAGCATGCCAGCGGCCGTCGCCACTATTTCTCGTTGCAATATGGCCGGCATCGCATCTGGGGCGTGACAGGTAATATTCTGCGCCGCTTCTATGAGGAAGTGTTCCGATGAGCCTGCCCGTCTCGATTGCCGGTGCGCCATTTCTCGCCGATTCCGCTTTCCAGCTGGTGGTCACGGCGATCGAGCAGGATGGCGACCAGGCGCGCGTGGTTGGCGGCGCGGTGCGCAACACGCTGCTCGATGTTCCGGTCGATGACGTCGATATCGCGACCACGGCTCCGCCCGAAGTCGTGGCAGCCAGAGTGTCGGCTGCTGGCCTCAAGGCGGTGCCGACCGGGATCGCCCATGGCACGCTGACGGTCGTCTCCGCCGGACGGCCGTTTGAAGTGACGACCCTGCGAGCTGACGTTGAGACGAACGGTCGACATGCCGTCGTCGCTTTCACCCGCGACTGGGTCGGCGATGCCCAGCGGCGCGACTTCACCATGAATGCTGTCTATGCCGACGCCGGTGGCGCATTGTACGATCCGGTCGACGGCATCGCCGACGCGCTTGCCGGCCGCGTCCGTTTCATCGGCTCTCCTAGAGAGCGGATCGAGGAGGACTATCTCCGTATCCTGCGCTTCTTTCGCTTCCATGCCCGGTATGGCCGCGGCGCGCTCGATGCCGCGGGCCTTGCGGCGGCAGTCAGCCTGCAGGAGGGAATCGATCGGCTGTCACGCGAACGCATCGGCGCGGAGATGCGCAAGCTGGTGACGGCGGATGGCGCGGTGCCCGCTCTTGCCGTGATGGAAGAGACGGGAATTCTCGCCCGCGTCCTGCCGGGTGGCGGCGCCATGACGTGGTTTTCAGCGTTGATCGATCTATCGGTTCGCCATGGTTTGCCTGTCGGTCTCGAGACCCGCCTTGCCGGGCTTGCCGTTAACCGGCGGAGACTGGTCGACGCGCTGCGCCTGTCAGGCCGGGAGGATAAGCAGATCGGGATGATTGCCCTGTGGGCCGATGCGTTCGCCGCCAACATGAATGAGGCAACCGTCCGCCTTGCCGTCTTTCGGGCCGGCAACGACGTGGCGTGTGCGGCACTGCTTCTTGCGGCGGCGGGGGCAGGGCTTGATCCCGACGGCACCCTTCTTTCGCTGGCCCGCAACCTTCGTCCTCCCAAATCGCCAGTAACTGCGGCCGGTCTTATCGCCGAGGGCTATGTTCCCGGGCCAGCGCTCGGTGCCGAATTGCGCCGACGCGAGGCGGCCTGGATCGCCGCCGGCTGCCCATCAGGGCCGAATGACGGCAATTAAGCCGGGCTCGCTTGCTTCTCTCGCACCTCAGCAGAAATTTTCAGAATTTTTTCCGGCACCGGTTGCGTCCGTGACGGTTTTTTGACCATTTGGAAAACTATCAAATCGTTGTTTTTATTTCATTTATCGTGGTTTCAAGCACCCTGTTTCCCTTCGGTGAGGGCGGTGTTGACAAGGGGGGAACAGCCCCCTATAAGCACGTTCATCGACGGCGGCGCTGCAGCGACGTGGCACCGGCGGATTTCTGTTGCCGGATCCTGGCGGTTTTGTTGGGGTTTTGTGCGGCGGGTATTGAGGGGCTGGTTCCTCTCTGTTCTTTGACAAGTGAATAGGAAGAAAGAGAAACGTGGCCGGCGCTTAGGGCTCGTCGGCACTGACAGGACCTTTCGGGGTTTGGTTTGTGCCAAGAAGAGCTAAAGAACCGGGTTTACGTTTCTTGATAATAAGGACCGTTTTGGTCGTGTTCCCTGGTGGGATGCGATTGGAATGGACCTCGTCAAGTTGACTTGTGAATTCGGGAAAGAACTCTTGAACATGAGAGTTTGATCCTGGCTCAGAACGAACGCTGGCGGCAGGCTTA